>JBJMHD010000121.1:0-9418 GCA_045807565.1 Acidimicrobiales bacterium
TCGAGGACGCCGACGAGCGCGTTGCGGCGGCAGACGTCGGTGCCCGGCAGCAGCGGCGCCCACCACTCGCGGGCACTCGAGGAGTAGAAGGCGTGGACGCCGCGCAGCGGGTCGCCGCGCATCAGCGCGGCCTTGTCGGCGGGTAGCTCGCTGAGCTCGTCGATCCCCACGAGGGTGTCGCCCCCCACGAGCGGCGGCGGGGCGATGGGACCGCCCCAGCGGGTGGACGCGCCGTAGGACGGGTCGCACCAGAGCGGGTTGTCGTCGCCGTAGGCCTCGGCCACGTGGCGGAACGTGTCGGTGGTGATCACCCGGTGGTGCGGCGGTTGTGGCCACGGCTCGGGCACGTTGATGCGCTCCCGCAGGCGGTCGACGGCGTCGTCGGTGATCACGCCGGGAGGGCGGTCCCCAGCAGGAACGGCGGCGGGCACCGGCTCAGAGCTCCTCGAGGGGGCGCCGGTCGTCCACCCGCGGCTGCCGTCCGGTGCGCAGGGGGTTCAGGGGCGAGTCGATCAGCAGCTGCCGCCGCCAGCGGGCGCTGAGCCCCAGCAGGGTCTTCCGCCAGGGGGCCAGCGCCCCGTCGGCCGCCCAGGCGCGCTCGTAGGCGACCCAGGTCGCCCAATCCGGGATCGCCCAGAGGAGCAGCGCCTCGGAGTCGTCACCCATCGCGACCGAGTAGGCACCGA
This sequence comes from Acidimicrobiales bacterium, assembly GCA_045807565.1. Classification (GTDB taxonomy): domain Bacteria; phylum Actinomycetota; class Acidimicrobiia; order Acidimicrobiales; family VFJN01; genus VFJN01. Next base: position 687 of record JBJMHD010000121.1, read on the forward strand.
CCGGCTCGAGGCCCAGCGCCGCGACCGCCGGGAGCCCCTCGTGCTCGACGGCGTGGAGGAGGTCGCCGCTCGTCCCGGGGGGCACCTCGAGCAGCTCGTGCGCGTACACCACTCCTCGCACGCCCGCCGCGGTGAGCTCTTCGACGGATCGCGTCCACGACGTGGGCACGACGATGCGATCGGTGCCACCGCGCCGGAGCGACGCCGCCACCGACCACCACTCGGCGAGCGACGGGTCCTGGTCTCGACCGCCCGCGGTCTCGTGGGCGAAGTTGGCAGCGAGGCCGTCCCACCCGTCGAGCTCCCACATGTTGACCACCTCGGGCCACCGGCCGGTGGAGCCGAGGGTGGCCCACACGCCGAGGCAGAGCTGGTTGCGCTCGTCCCGGGCGACCGGGCACCAGTTGGCGGTCATGTGGTGGAGGTACCGGGCGCGCCCGTGCCCCACGATGTCGATGAGCTCGTGGATGTAGACCTTGGCGCTCACGGTGCGGGCGGGCGGTTCGATGGCCACTGCGGGCGGTGGTAGCCGTCGAAGCGGAGCTCGCCGCCGCGCAGCTCGCGGATCGTGAGGAAGTCGCCCTTGTAGCCCTTGCGGTCGTGCGGTCCGAACTGGATGTAGGTGCCGGGGCCGCCGTTCGTGGCCGGCATCCAGCGGATCCGCTCCATTCCCTCCTTCACCCAGCGCGGGTGCGGGATGGCGGCGTTGCCGATGCCGTGGATCGCGACGCGGGCGGTGTCGTAGGCCAGGGCCACCACGACGTTGCGCGTGGTCCGTCCGAAGCGCTTCTCGAACCGCTCCACCATCGCGTTGTAGTTCTCGTTGGCGCCGTCCTCGCCCAGCTGGTCGACGCCGTGCCAGCCCTCCAGCCCCTCAGCCCACGCGTTGGAGTTCGAATAGAACATGAACGCGGTGCCCATCACGCGGGGCGGGTCCCAGTCGAGCTCCTTGAACGCGGCAGCGAAGTGGAACGTCGCGTAGCCGTAGCCGCCGTAGTAGATCGTCTCGACCCCGAGGTCGCGCATCACTCGCAGGTCGTCGACGAGGCCCTTCGGGTTGGGCTCCAGCTTCACCTCGCGCACCACCTGGAGGCCGAGCTGCAGCGCGGTGTCGCGGAAGTAGTCGGCGTAGTCCTTCCCGGAGCTGCCCTGCTCCCAGAACATGCCCACCTTGCGGTACCCCCGGTTGGCCATCCACTGCGCGCACATCACGCCCTCGGTGGGGATGTCGCCGTTGGCGACCGTGAAGCAGCAGTCGGAGGCGAAGCGGTGGGCGCCGGTCCAGCCGATGCAGGCGACGCCGAGCTCGTTGGCGGTGTCCTGCACGACGAGCGAGTTGTCCGAGATCAGCGGTCCGAGGACGACGACGCAGCCCTGCTCGACGAGCCAGCGGTAGCCGTCGATCACCTTGCGGTAGCTCTCGCGAGGCAGCCCTCGGGCGTCGGCGATCACCAGCTGCACCGGACCGCGGGAGAACACGCCCTCGTTCATGGCGTCCTCGATGGCCAGGATCGTCGGATCGAGCCAGTCGGCGAGGAGCTGGCCGAGGTCCATGTCGATCAGCACGCCGATCTTCACCGGCTCGAAGGGATCGCCCTGGGTGGCCACGCCGTGCGTGGGCGGGTAGATCGTGATGCCCTGCACGGCCCGCTCACCCACCGCGCCGCCGCCCTCGTACCACGACGAGCCGTCGCCGCGGCCGCCCTCGAGGTAGCTCGACGTGGCGTGGGAGACCGACGAGACGGCGCGATCCTCCCGGGCGATCCCCAGGTCGACGGGCGCCGGGAACATCCGCTCCGCGTACTGGTGCGAGCCTTCGTGCTCCTCGGCCACATCCCCCTCCGGTGGGCTACCGTTCAGTTCATCGAACGATAGTTCAATGTGAGCGAGGGGGCGCCAGTGCGACCGGACGACATGATCATGGTGAGCGTCGACGACCACCTGGTGGAACCGCCGACGATGTTCGACGCCCACATCCCCGAGCGGTACCGGGACCAGGCGCCGAAGGTGGTGCGCAAGGACGACGGGTCCGACGTCTGGGTCTTCAACGGCGCCCAGATCCCGAACGTGGGCCTCAACGCGGTGGCCGGTCGTCCCAAGGAGGAGTACGGCATCGAGCCCACCGCGTTCGACGAGATGCGACCCGGCTGCTGGGACATCGCGGAGCGGGTGAAGGACATGGACGCCGGCGGCCTGCTCGGCTCGATGTGCTTCCCGAGCTTCCCGGGCTTCTCGGGCCGGCTGTTCGCGGCGGCCGACGACAAGGACCTGGCCCTCGCCGTGGTGCAGGCCTACAACGACTGGCACGTGGACGAGTGGTGCGGGGCGGCACCGGGACGCTTCATCCCGATGGGCCTCCCGATCCTCTGGGATCCCGAGCTGGCGGCGGCCGAGGTGCGGCGGCTCGCCAAGAAGGGCGTGCACTCGGTCACGTTCACCGAGAACCCCTTCACCCTCGGCTACCCCTCCTTCCACGACGAGCACTGGGACCCTCTCTGGCGGGCCTGCGTGGACGAGGACGTGGTGCTGTCGATCCACCTGGGCTCGTCGGGACAGCTGGCGTTCACCGCTCCTGATGCACCGATGGACGTGCTGATCACGCTGCAGCCGATGAACATCTGCTCGGCGGCCGCCGACCTCCTGTGGTCACGGGTGCTCAAGGAGCACCCCAGCATCAAGATCGCGCTCAGCGAGGGCGGCACCGGGTGGATCCCGTACTTCCTCGATCGCCTCGACCGCACCTACGAGATGCACCACCTCTGGACGGGGCAGGACTTCGGCGGACGGCTGCCGTCCGAGGTGTTCCGCGACCACTTCCTCACGTGCTTCATCGCCGACCCGGTGGGCGTCCAGCTGCGGCACCTGATCGGCATCGACAACATCTCGTGGGAGTGCGACTACCCGCACTCGGACTCCTCGTGGCCGGAGGCCCCGGAGGAGCTGGCGGCGGTGGCCACCGAGGTGCCCGACGACGAGCTCGCCAAGATCACCCACCAGAACGCCATGCGGTGGTACTCCTACGACCCCTTCGCCCACGTGCCCGAGGCGGAGGCCACGGTCGGCGCGCTCCGTGCCCGGGCCGCCGGCCACGACGTGAGCATCCGCTCGCTCGACAAGGGTCGCTTCGAGCGCAGCGGGCAGGGCGTCGACCTCGCCACCATCACCTCGAGGGCGACCGCCTAGGGCTCATCGGGCTGCGCGCCCCGCGCCGCACGAGCGAGCACGCGCACCACGATGCCGACGAACGCGAGGTTCATGAGCATGGCCAGCGTCACCACGAAGCGCGCTCGCTGCCCGACCGGGTGGATGTCGCCGTAGCCGACGGTGGCCATGGTGGTCACCGTGTAGTACACGGCGTCGAGCCTCGTGGAGAGCCCCTCGAACTGGTCCTGGTGCGAGTCCATGGCGAAGTACAGGGCTGAGAACCCGAGGATGAGCATCGAGACGAGGAGCACGATGGCCTCGATGGCGACGATGGTCGGCTGCTCGGCGTTGCGCACGGCGTGCACCCGCTTCACCGTGAGCGGCACCGTTGCGATGATGGCGGCCACGCCGACCACGGCTCCGAACCACCACCGATCCCCGCGCAGCGGCAGCACGCAGAACCCGCCGACCAGGACGACGACGAGGGCGGTGGACCGCAGAAGCGATCGACGGGCGTGAGCGCGCGATTCGAGGGGCAGCACGAGAGGTGGTGCTACCCCACTTTGGGGCCCTTGTCGACGACCGAGCCCGCCCTCACCCTGCACGGGTGATGACGCTCCACCGGGATCGGGGCACCCTGCGGAGGTGAACATCGGGCTCGGGTTCGTGGTGATCGCCATCGTCACGAGCATCGCTGTCGCCGTGATGCTGGCCGTGCGTCGTCGTGCTCCCGAGGGAGGTTTCGTCGCCGACGGCGACCGAGCGGCTGGCGTGTTCGGCGTGATCGCCACCGGGTTCTCGGTTCTGCTCGGCTTCCTGATCTTCCTCGCGTTCGAGAGCTACGACGCCTCCCGCACCGGAGCCGAGACCGAGGCGCTGACCGTCGCGCAACAGGTCGAGACCGCCCAGCGGCTGCCCTCGTCGGTCAGCGCCGACCTCACCGGCGAGCTCGTCTGCTACGCCCGCTGGGTCGTCGACGTCGAGTGGGAGCAGATGGAGGATGGCACCCTCAACGATCGGCTCAACCCGTGGGGCCCGGCCATGTACCGGACCATGGAAGGCGTGGACCTCGAGACCCCCGTCGAGCAGTCGAGCTTCGACCAGTGGCTGGAGCAGACGGCCGCCCGCCAGCTCGGCCGCCAAGACCGGATCCACGGAGCCGCTGGGGTGATGCCGACCCCGCTGTGGATCGCGCTCTTCTTCATCTCGTTGATCGTGCTCGGCTTCATCCTCACCTTCGCCGACAGCGGGGAGCGCGCCGTCGTGCAGGCGCTCTACATGGGCGGCACCCTTGCGACCATCCTCGCCATGCTGCTGGTGCTGCGGTTCCTCGACGATCCTGTTCAGTCGGGCGTCGGCGGCCTGAAGCCCACCGCGATGGCGCGCTCGCTGGTGCTCATGGACGAGACGCTCGACGTCGTGGGTGTCGAGGTCGACGTCCCTTGCGATGCTCACGGTCGACCGCAGTGAGCGTCGCGGCGCCGGCTCGCCACGACGGCCGGGACGTCCTCGAGATCCTTGCCACGATCCTCCTCGCCCTGGCGGCCGTCGCGACCGCCTGGAGCAGCTACCAGGCGGCTCGCTGGAACGGCGAGCAGGCCAAGACCGCCAGCCGGGTGAACGCGACCCGGGTGGACGCAGCCCGCGCCCAGGGTCTCGCCGAGGCGCAGACCGAGGTGGACGTGGCGACCTTCATCCAGTGGGTCGACGCCGACGTCTCGGACGACACCGAGCTCAAGGCCTTCTACGAGCACAGGTTCCGCGACGAGTTCAAGCCGGCGTTCCAGGCGTGGCTGGACACGGATCCGCTGGTGACCACGGACGCGCCCCCGACGCCCTTCGCCATGGAGGAGTACAAGCTCGAGGCCACGAAGCAGGCCGAGGCCCTCGACGCCGAAGCGGAGCGGCTGGCCGCCCAGGTGCGCCGCAACATCCAGCGATCGACCAACTACATGCTCGGTGTCGTGCTCTTCGCGGTGTCGCTCTTCTTCGCCGGCGTCAGCACGAAGCTCCGCGGGCGAGGCTCGCGGGTCGCGCTGCTCGTCGTGGGCTCGACGATGTTCGTGTGCACGGCCGCGTGGATCGCCACCTCACCGATCAGCTTGGCGATCCACTCGTCGTAGCGTGCTACTTCGGAGCGAAGCGCTGGCCCGCGTCCAGGCGGATGCAGGAGCCGTTGAGCATCGGGTTCTCGACGATGGCGGCGACGAGCTTCCCGTACTCCTCGGGACGACCCATGCGCTTCGGGAACGCGGCGTCCTTCGTGAGCACGTCGGCGAACTCGTCGGGGATGCCCTGGGTGATCCCCGTGTGGAACAGGCTCGGCGCGATCGACAGCACCCGGATGCCGAGGCTGCCGAGGTCGCGGGCCATGGTGAGCGTCATGCCCGCGATGCCGGCCTTGGCCGCCGTGTACGCGACCTGGCCGATCTGACCCTCGAACGCGGCGATCGACGCCGTGTTGATGATCACGCCGCGCTCCTCGTCCTCGGGGTCGTTCTTCGTCATGTGGGCGGCGGCGAGCCGGCTGATGTTGAAGCTGGAGATCAGGTTCAGGTCGATCGTGCGTCGGAAGAGGTCCAGGTCGTGCGGACCCTCCTTGGTCATCGTCCGCTGGGCGGCACCACCGCCGGCGGTGTTCACGGAGACGTGGAGCCCGCCGAGCGCCTCGACGGCTTCGTCCAGCACGACCTCGGAGCCCTCGAAGTCGGTGACGTCGATCGGGTGGAACGACCCGCCGAGGCTCTTCGCCACCTCGGCACCGGCCGAGGTCGGCAGGTCCACGATCGCGATCGACGCTCCCTTCTCGGCCAGCAGCTCGGCCGAAGCCTTCGCCATGCCCGACGCGCCGCCGACGACGACCGCCTTCTTGCCCTTGATCTCCACCTCGTGGTCCCCTCTCCGTTCGCTGCCGACCGATCAGAGCACGTCGGCGCCGGCGGCACCCAACCGGCGCGCGGAGCTACGGCCGGCGGGCGACGACGACCATGAGCCCCTCCATGTTGGTCTCGTCGCCGAAGGCCAGACCGAGCTCCACCTCGAGCCCCTCGGCCTCGAGCAGCGGGGGCACGACGCGGGGGACGTCGATCAGCACGTTGTCGTGACGCTCGTGCTCGCGGCGGTACCGCCCGTCACCCTCCCGCATGAAGATCGTCATGGAGCGCGCGAAGTGCGTCGGGCCGTCGCTGACGCGCTCCATGAACATCGCCCAGTCCTCCCCCACCCAGGCGGCCGGTGGTCGGGCCATCTGCGCAGCGCGGGTCGACAGGTCCTCGAGATCGAGCGCCAGCACGCCGCCGGGGCGGAGGGCGCGTGCACACGCCACGAGGGCGGCCTCGAGCCGCGCCTGGGTGTCGATGTAGCTGAGGGCATGGCCGGTCGACACGATGGCGTCGGCGCCCGGGAGCGGATCGTCGGGCAGGGCGATGACGCGGTGCTCCACGGCGCCCGGCGCGTGGGTCCGAGCGATCTCGAGCATCGCCGGCGAGGCATCGGTGGCGACGACCCGGTGGCCGGCATCGGTGAGGTGCTTGGTGAGCAGCCCGCTCCCGCACCCCACCTCGACCACCAGCCCGCCGCGGGCGAGGACCGGAGCGAGGTGGGCGAGGATCCCGGGGGCGCAGGCGTCGGCGTGGAAGCCGAACCCCTCGTGGTGCACCTGGGCGAGCGCCGCCCGGTAGTAGGGGTCGGCGGACGGCGGCACAGGAGGACCCTACGGTCCTGCGGGACGGTGAAGTTGACCGACTGGTCAAGAACCCTCCCCGCGCGCCTATCGTCGTCCCATCGCCCGCCCGGCTCGGGTGGGCCGACGCCCATCGGCTTCCACGGGGGACCCATGTCGATCGCCATCTCCGATGACCACCGCGCACTCTCCGAGACCGCTTCGGACTTCCTGACCAAGCGCGAGGCGCGGGGCGCGGCCCGGGCCCTGCTGGAGGCCGACACCGAGCAGCTGCCGCCCTTCTGGGGCGACCTCGTGAAGCTGGGGTGGCTGGGCCTCCACCTCCCCGAGGAGCACGGCGGCTCCGGGTTCGGGCTCGAGGAGCTCGTGGTGGTGATCGAAGAGCTCGGCCGGGCGGTGGCCCCTGGGCCGTTCACCCCCACCGTCATCGCGAGCGCCACGCTCGAGGCGGTGGCGGACGACGCCACCAAGGCGACGTACCTGCCCGGCCTCGCCGACGGCTCCACCTTCGGCGCCGTCGCCCTCGGCGGGTCCGCCACCGTCTCGGATGGCAAGGTGTCCGGCAACCTGGGCGCGGTGCTCGGCGGCGGGCTCGCCAACGTCCTCCTCGTGCTCGTGGGCGACGACGTGGCCGTCGTCGAGGTGGGCGAGGGCGTCACGGTCGACACCCCGCAGAACCTCGACCCCACCCGCCGCTCCGCCCGCATCACGCTCGACGGCGCGCCGTGCACGGTGATCCCGGGTGCCCGCCAGGCGCTGATCGATCGCAACCGGCTCCTGCTGTCGGCCGAGGCCATGGGCGTCGCCCTCGAGTGCACCGAGCTCGCCGCTGCCTACTCGAAGGAGCGGATCCAGTTCGGCCGGCCCATCGCGATGTACCAGGCGGTGAAGCACCACTGCGCCAACATGTGCGTGGCCACCGAGCTCACCACCAGCGCGGTGTGGGACGCGGCCATGGCCGCCGAGATCGGCGAGGACCAGCTGTCCTACGCCGCCGCCGTCGCCGCCACCCTCGCCGCCCCCGCCGCCGACCTGTGCGCCAACCTCTGCACGCAGGTGCACGGCGGCATCGCCATCACCTGGGAGCACGACGCTCACCTCTACATGCGTCGCGCCACCACCCTGCTGCACTTCATCGACTGGGAGCAGGCGGCCGAGGACCTGGTGGACCTGAGCCGCAAGGGCGTCGTCCGCAGCAAGGACATCAAGCTCCCGCCCGAGGCCGAGAAGATCCGAACCGAGGTGCAGGCGTTCGCCGAGTCGATCAAGGACCTCCCGGCGGACGAGCAGCGCACGAAGCTCATCGAGACCGGCTACGTGATGCCGCACTGGCCCAAGCCCTACGGACGCGAGGCCGGCGCCATCGAGCAGCTCGTCATCGAGCAGGAGTTCGCCGACGCCGGCATCAGCCGTCCCGGCTACGGCATCACCGCCTGGAACATCCTCACGATCATCCAGTACGGCACCAAGGATCAGCTCGACCGCTGGGTGCTGCCGGCGCTGCGCCAGGAGGTCATCTGGTGCCAGCTGTTCAGCGAGCCCGACGCCGGGTCGGACGCCGCCGGCATCAAGACGAAGGCCACGCGCGTCGACGGCGGTTGGCTCGTCAACGGGCAGAAGGTGTGGACGTCCGGCGCGCACGTCGCCGGCATGGGCTTCGCGACGGTTCGCACGAACCCCGACGTGCCCAAGCACGACGGCATCACGACGATGGTCATCGACATGGAGGCGCCGGGCGTCGAAGTGCGGCCGTTGAAGATGCCGACCGGCAACTCCGAGTTGCCCGAGGTCATCTTCAGCGGGCGCACCTCGACGCCGTTCGCGTGCATGTCGATGGCCATCGTCGTGATGCCGTCGTGCTTCGGGACGTCGGGGTTCGTGCGCACGGTGGCGAAGCCCATGCCGG
>JBJMHD010000122.1:0-14334 GCA_045807565.1 Acidimicrobiales bacterium
GACCTCGTCGCTGACGACGCTCCCCCGCCTTTCCCGTTCTGGGGGAACTTCGAGGCCAAGCCGATCCTCTTCGAGCAGCCCTGGCCCCCGGAGGGGCCACGCGCGGCGACGTGGCAGGAGTGGCTGCGCTTCCTCCCGACCGCCACGTTCGACGACCCATGGATCGACGCCGCTCGCGCGGTCGTCCTGGTCGACCTCCCCAGCTGGCCCTCCGCCCACCGCCCCCACGCCTGGCAGCAGCCGCCGTACATGGCGCCCACGCTGGACCTCAACGTCGCGTTCCACCGACCCACCTCGGGCGAGCCGTGGCTCCTGTGCGACGGGGCCGCGCCCGTGTCGACGCGCGGGCTGTTCGGCTGGACCGCCCGCGTGTGGTCGCCGAGCGGCCAGCTCCACGCGTCCGGGGGCGGCCAGTGCCTCTACCGACGGGTGAGCCGGGAGGGCTGAGGCAGGCCGGCCGTGGATACAACGGAGGCATGGCGCCGTCTGCTGCCCCCGAGACCGTCACCGAAGCCGTCTCCTACCTGGCCGAGGAGGGCTACGCGGAGGACCTGCGGGTCGTCCGCGAGGGCATCGTGTCCCGCGAGCACGAGGGAGCCCTCGCCCCGGAGGGCGTGATCGTCGACCACACCTTCCGCTTCGAGGGGCCGAGCGACCCTGGCGACGAGATGATCGTGCTCGGCGTCCGCTGCCCCGAGTGGGACACCCTCGGGGTCATCACCAGCGCGTACGGACCCGACATGGAGCCCGAGGAGGCGGAGATCCTGATGGAGCTCACCCGGGGTCGCTCCGGGGTCACGCCCCCCCAGGCCCCCTGACCTCCCGACGTCTGTACGGAGAAAACGTCGCCATGCGACGAAAAGACCGCACAGACGTTGGGCCGTTCAGTCGAAGCGGGACTCGCGCTCGCGGAGGACGGCGCAGAGCGTCTCGTTGTAGGGGGCGTCGAGCCCCAGCTCACGGCTCAGGTCCACGACGGCGCCGTTGATGACGTCGACCTCTGAGCGCCGTCCCGCCAGCTGGTCGAGCCGCATGGACGGGCTGGCGTTCGGGATGGTCGACGCGAACTCGGTGACGTAGCGGATCGGGTCGTCGAAGGGCCACGCGATCCCCACCGTCGTGCCCAACCGGTAGCACTCGCGCGTGCAGCCGAGCGCGACCGCCCACGCCTCCGGGTTCGCCATGAGCTCGCCGACGGTCACGTCGAACACCGCCGTCGGTGCGCTGAGCGTGACGTTGCACAGCAGCTTCTCCCAGACCATCCGATCGATGTCCTCGAACGCCTTCACGTTGAACCCGGCGTCACGCCACAGCGCCTCGATCCGCTGCACGCGGTCGGTGAGGCCACCGTTCAGCTCGCCGATCCTGATGAGCCGCATGCCGTTGTGGTGCACGCGCCCGGGAGCCGGGATCGAGGAGCCGAACCCCTCGGCGATCCCGACGAGGACCTGCTCGGCCGGCACCTGACGGGCGATCCGCTCCCCCGCGCCGAGACCGTTCTGGAACGCCATCACCACGCTGTCGGGCCCGAGCAGCGGCGCGATGCTCGCGACGGCCGAGTCGACGTCGGCCGCCTTCGTCGCCACGACCCAGACGTCGCACGGCCCCGCATCGGCCGGCGTCCGGCCGACGCGGAGCGTGTCGACCACGAACTCGGTGTCGGGACCCACGAGGGCCAGGCCCTGCTCACCGATGGCGTCGAGGTGCGCTTGCCAGGTGTCGATGGCCCACACCTCGTTGCCGGCCCGGGCGAGGCGCGCCGCGTACACCGAGCCCATGGCGCCCGTCCCGACGATGGCGATCTTCACAGCGCAACGTTGGCATCCGGACGGGCGACGCTCGAAAACGAGCCCGCCCGAGCATCGCTCAGCTCGTCGAGCCGTCCCGGCGGAACGTGCTCACGAAGTCGATGACGAGGTCCTCGTGCCACGCCCACTCCTCGAAGGTGTGGCCGGCGGACCCGCGCTGTTCGAGGTAGGCCTTCGTCGACGGCGTCATGGCCTGGAACGCCGGCTCCGGGTCATCGGTGTCGAGCTCGTACAGGTGCAGGTAGCGCGGTTCTCCGCCGGTCACGTTCTCGTAGGGCGTGATCATCGTGAAGTGCTCCGGCGCCGCCGCCGCGATGTCGTGGATGTGCACGAGGTCTGCCCAGTCCCGCAGCTCGCGTGCCCGTTCCGGACGTCTCGGGGAGATGAGCACGACCTCGAGGCCGAGGGTCGGGCCCGCCCCCAGGATCCCCTGCCCGGGACGCACCTGGCGCAGGTGGATCCCGCGGACGCCTGGGGCGGGCGGCACCGCGTCGACCTGGCGGGCGCACTCGTACAGACCGAGGGTGGCGGCGTCGTCGAGGCGACGCGGAAGGTCGCGCCGACCCGGGACGCAGTCCGACCACCACGACGCTCGCTCGACGCCCGGGAGCGCGCACACGTGCGGAATGCGCTCAGCGGCGTACTTCGAGGCCGGCTGCGACGACAGCTCCACGTAGAGGAACGCCGTGATCCGGTCTTCCACAGGCAACCGTCTAGCGCGTCGGCGGCGCGGCCGTCAGGGCTAGAGCGTGACCCGGTAGACGTTCGTGTCGCGGACCTCGAACCCGGCGCTCTGGTACAGGTGGTTGGCGGCCTCGCGGCTGGGGCGGCTGGTGAGGTCGACGGTCTTGGCGCCGAGCTGGCGCGCTCGCTCCACCATCGCGTCGATCAGCTGGCGACCGATGCCCTGGTTGTTGCTCGCCTCGTCCACGATCACGTCCTCGATCCAGGCGCGGACCGCGGTGGGGATCGGGAACGTCGCCAGCGTGCTCACACCAACGATCGAGCCGTCCTCGCGGCGCGCCACGAACTGGGTCACCGAGTCGTGCGTGAGCATGGCGCGCACCTCGTCGAGCGACGGCGGCGGGTTGCTCTTCGACAGCTGCGGCACGAGGTGCTCGAGCGCGGCATGGAGCTCGTCGGCGTCGTCGGCGGTGGCGACGGTGACCGTGACGGCCATCTACGCGGGGTCGGGCACCGGCTGGGGCGGCGGGGGACCGACGTACTTCGCCGACGGCCGGATGATCCGGTTGTCGGCGGCCTGCTCGAGGATGTTGGCGCACCAGCCGATCACGCGGCTCGACGCGAAGGTCGGCGTGAACAGGTCCGGCGGCAGGCCGCAGTGGTCCATGACCACGCCGGCGTAGAACTCGACGTTGGCGTAGAGGTTGCGACCTGGCTTCAGCTCGGCCAGGACGTCGACCACCGTCTGCTCGACGACCTTGGCGAACTCGAGCTTGTCCGCCTTGATCCGCTCGGCGACCGTGCGCAGGAACTCCGAGCGCGGGTCGGTGGTCTTGTAGACACGGTGGCCGAACCCCATGATCTTCTCGCCGCGCGCGACGTGGTCCACGAGGTAGGGGCGGGCGTTGTCGACGGTGCCGATGGCCTCGAGCAGGGCGAGGGCGCGGGATGGCGCGCCACCGTGGAGCGGGCCGGAGAGCGCGCCCATGCCCCCCACCACCGCGGCCGCCACATCGGCTCCCGAGGAGCAGATGACGCGGGCGGTGAAGGTGGAGGCGTTGAAGCCGTGGTCGATCGTGGTGATCTGGTACTGCTCGACGGCGCGACCGAGGTCCTTGTCGTACTCCTCGCCGGTGAGCATCCAGAGGTAGTTGGCGCCGTAGCCGAGGTCTTCGCGCGGGGGGATCGGCTCCTGGCCCTGCTGGAGGCGGTGGATCGCCATGATCAGCGTGGGCATCACCGCGCACATCTGGAGGGCGTTGCGCCGGCGCTCCGCCTTGTCGATGTCCAGCGTGGGCTGGAAGCCCTCGGCCGCGCCCACCATCGACATGGCCGAGCGCACGGCCTCCATCACGGACTGGCTCGACGCCGCGAGCGCCGGGAGCAGCTCCGCGACCGTGGGCGGCACCACGCGCAGGGGGTTCACCTCGGCCGCGAACGCGTCGCGCTCGGCGGCCGAGGGCAGGTGGCCCTCGAACAGGAGGTGCCACACGTCCTCGAGGGGGAGCTTGTCGGCGAGCTCGACGGCGTTGTACTGGCGGTAGTGGTAGAAGCCCTCGAGGCCGCGGACGTCGCCCACGGACGTCTCGGCCACGATCACGCCCTCCAACCCAGGAGGCGCCTCGATCGTGGACGGGTGCACCACTGGCTGGATCTGCGCCACGTTCATCAGCGCGCGCAGCGACACGACGCCCACGAGCTTCCCGTCGTCGACCACGGGGAGGTGCCGGTAGCCGTGCTCGGCGAACTCGTGGAACGCCTCCTGCACCGACAGGTCGGGCGCGGCGCAGTCGACCGGCTGGGTCATCCACTCGCTGACCTTCGTGTCGGCGGCGGCGGCGCCCGTGGCGTTGAAGCGCACCAGGTCGCGCTCGGTGAGGATGCCGATCGGTCGCTCGCCGTCGACGATGACGACAGAGCCCTTCTTGCGCTCAGCCATGCGCTGCGACACCTCCGCGATGCTCTCGGAGGACTGACCGGTGATCGGCGGGGCGCTCATCACCTCGGCGACCGTGCGAACGGTGCGGGACGCTGGCATGGGGCCACCCTACCGACCCCTGCCCGCGGCCGAACACGGCACGACGCCGCGCACCAGACAACGTTCACGTACCCGAGACGCGCTGGTCACCCGGTCGTGTCCGGCCCGTCACCCCAAGGCGCGACGGTCACGTCGTGAACCCGCTCACCACATTCGTGCGGTCGCTCGGCAACCCCGGCGCCGTCGCCAACGTGCGTACCGTGCTCGACGCCCGGCGCGGCGAGGACTGGCTGGTCCAGAGCCTCGCCCGCCGCCTCGAGCGTCGTGCCGAGGTGCCCGCCGCGGACGCCGCGGCGGTCGCCTCACCTGCCGCCTGACGCGCCGGGCCCAGGCGACGCGCCGTCGGCCGCATCTGCCGCCGCGGCGGCCTCGGAGCGGTCCTGGTGGCGCTTCAGCAGCCAGCCCCCGACCGCGATGGCGACGATGGCGGCGATGCCCGCGCCGATCAGCCACGGTGCCGCCGAGCCGTCGTCGTCGCCCTCGTTCGCGGCCTCGACGGTGGTGCCGGGCAGCTCGCCGGTGGTCGCGGTGGTGCTGGGCGCGGTGGTGCTCGTCGCGCTCGGGTCGGCGACGAGCGTCATGCGCGGCGCCGGGAACGTGCCCTCGGCCTCGCTCTCGTCGGGGTCGATCCAGGCGACCTCGCCACCGCTCGTGTGCTGGATCGACGGGAACAGCACCTCGCCGGTGGTGTCCGGGAGCTTCACCTCGACCTGGAACTCCTCGTCTGCCTGCGCGGGCCCACCGCTCCACGACACCGTCCGCTCGGCGTCGTCGGTGCTCGACTCCCAACCCGCCTTGGCGGGGACCGACGCCACCGAGGCGCCCTCGGGCAGCTGCACCTCGAGGCCGGTGGTTGCCGAGCCCTCGTAGGCGACGTGGAACGTGAGGGTCTCCGTCGAGCCTGCGGTGGCCTCCTCCGGCTCGAGCTCCGTGTGCGCCATCGCGGGCGACGCGAGCGCACCGAGCAGGACGACGGCGACACCGGTGACGATGGCTCTGCGCAGCATGACGGGGTGGTCGCCGCGGAGGACCGCCCGGTTCCCGACGGTACGGTGGAGCGATGGCCCACGTCCGCTGGACGACCCAGCCTGCGCTGCAGTCGCCGGTCGTGATCGCCGCCTTCGAGGGCTGGAACGACGCCGGCGACGCCGCCAGCACGGCGGTGCGCTACCTGGTGGAGCGCTGGGACGTGGAGCAGGTGGCCGACGTCGACCCGGAGGAGTTCTACGACTTCACCTCCACGCGGCCCGACGTCCACCTGGACGAGGACGGCCTGCGCGAGATCGTGTGGCCGGCGACGGAGATCTACGCCGGCACGATCGCGGGCGGCGACCAAGACGTGATCGTGATCCTCGGTACGGAGCCGCAGCTGCGGTGGCGCACGTACTGCGGAGCGCTCACCGAGATCGCGGTCGATCGCGGGGCGCGCCTGTGCCTCACGCTCGGCGCGCTGCTCGCCGAGGTGCCGCACACCCGGCCCACCCCGGTGGTGGGCACGGCCTACGAACCCGACGTCGTCGCCGGCCTCGACCTCCAGCCCTCGCGCTACGAGGGGCCCACCGGGATCGTCGGCGTGCTGCACGACTCGTGGCGGCGCGCCGGGCTGCGGTCGGCGTCGCTCTGGGCCACCGTGCCGGCCTACGTGCCCGGCGCACCCTCACCGAAGGCGGCCCTCGCCCTCATCGAGCGCACGTCGGCGATGCTCCAGACCTGGATCCCCACCACCGATCTCGAGATCGCAGCCGCGTCCTACGAGCGGCAGATCAGCGAGCTCGTCGACGCCGACGAGGAGACCGCCACCTACGTGGCCGACCTCGAGGTGCGCCACGACGAGGCTCCCGGCACCGTCCCCAGCGCCGAGACCATCGCCGAAGAGGTCGAGCGCTTCCTCCGCGAGCAGTAGCTCTTCCTCGTCGCTCGCCTTCGGCGAGCTCCTC
This sequence comes from Acidimicrobiales bacterium, assembly GCA_045807565.1. Classification (GTDB taxonomy): domain Bacteria; phylum Actinomycetota; class Acidimicrobiia; order Acidimicrobiales; family VFJN01; genus VFJN01. The sequence continues at coordinate 6,468 of JBJMHD010000122.1, forward strand.
GGAGCTGTTCGGCCGGCCTTCGGCCGCCTCTTCGTCTGTCGGCGACCGGCGAAGCCGGATCGCCTCCGGGCGAGGGGGCACGCGGAGCGTTCCCCCTCCCGCTCCCCCTCCTACTGGCTCGGGGCGTGGCGCTCCCAGGGTTGGGCCTGTTCGAAGATCCTTGCTAGGCGTAGGGCTTGGTCGTCGCGGTGGCGGGCGACGGTGATCTGCAGGCCGACGGGGAGGCCGTCGGCCGTCACGCCCGCGGGCACGCTGATCGACGGGTTCCAGCACAGGTTCGCCAGCATCGTGAAGGGCGTGGCGAGGGCGCCGCCCGGAGGCGGTCCCTCGGCGGGGAACGCCGGGACGGCGGTGGTGGGCGTGAGCAGGACGTCGACCTCGCGGAACAGCTGGGCGGCGTCGAGCGTGAGCTGCTCGCGGCGGCGGACGGCGCGGGCGTACTTCCGGATCGGGTAGTCGAACGTGCTCTCGAGCGTGTCCCGCGAGTACCTCGTGAGGTCGTCGGCCACGGCCGGCCACATGTCCTCCTCGATGGAGAACCAGAGGTCCATCGCACCGCTGCTCAACCAGGTGCGCACGGGATCGGTGAGGTGCACGTCGTTCCCGTCCAGCTCGAGGCCGGCCGCGCCGACGAGGGCGGAGGCGGCGGCCTCGGCCACGCGGGCGACGTCGGCGTCGACGTCCTCCACGAAGCCGAGGTCGACCGACCACCGGGCGCGGAGGCCCGCGACCGGGAGCGTCTCGATGAGCTGCTCGTAGCCCCGGTCCCCCTCGGGCAGCGAGAGCCGGTCGTCGTCATGGGGACCGGCGGTGACGTCGAGGTGGCGGGCGCTGTCGGCGACGGTGGTCGTGAGCATCCCGTGCACCGCGGTCTGCGACCCCGACGGCCCCGGGTGCGGGATCCGCCCGTGGCTCGGCTTGAGGCCGACGAGGCCGGAGAACCCGGCGGGGATGCGCGTCGACCCTCCGCCGTCGCTCGCGGTGGCGACCGGCACCAGCCCGGCGGCCACGGCGGCCGCGCTGCCACCCGACGAGCCACCGGGGGTGCGCGAGGGGTCCCACGGGTTGCGGGTGATCCCCCAGGCCTTCGTCTTGGTGAAGTTCAACGTCCCGAACTCCGGCGCCGCGGTCTTGCCGATCGGGATCCCTCCGGCGGCGCGCAGACGAGCGACGTGGATGGAGTCGGCGGTGGCCGGCGCTTGGCCCTTGAAGACGAGGGAGCCGTGGCTGGTGGGCATGCCCGCGCAGTCGTCGAGGTCCTTCACGCCGAAGGGCACCCCGGCGAACGGCCCGGGGTCCTCGCCTCGGGCCACGGCCGCATCGACGGCGTCAGCCGCGGCGCGTGCCTGCTGTTCGTCGAGGTGGACGAACGCGTTCAGCCGGTCGTTCCCTGCCGCGACCTCGGCCAGGCAGGCGTCGAGCACCTCCACGGCCTTGCGCTCGCCGGCGCGGACGGACTCGGCGATCTCGATGGCGGTCTCTTGCATGGACGAGACGCTAGGCATCAGCCCAGCCGGATGGCGAGGTGCACGGACACGGCGCGACCTCCGCCTTCGGCAGGTGCTCGCTGGATCCGCCGCTCAGCGCCTAGCTCGGGTGCCACGGGTTGGCCCGGGGCGGATCGAAGAGCACGGGCCGCCCCTCCCCGCGGATGGCGGCGAAGGCGTGGGCGCCCCACTGCTGGGCACCGATGGTCCACTCGGGGAGCGCGTCCTCGGCGAACCACCCGACGTCCCGCGTCTCGAGGGGGTGCGCCTGCAGCTCACCGCCCACCGCCCGGCACAGGAACACGGTGGAGTACAGGGGGATGTGGGTCATCCCCATGCGCATGCCGTCGAGCACGGCGATCACCCCCTCGGGCACGCACTCGATGCCCGTCTCCTCGCGCACCTCCTTCACGGCGACCTCCGCCGGGGAGTAGCCCACGTCCGCCCACCCGGTGGGGTACAGCCACACGCCGGAGTCGGCCCGCTGCACGAGCAGGATGCGCTCCTGCTCGTCGTACACCACGGCACCGATCGCCGACTTGGGCGTGACGTACCCGGCCACCCCTTCGCCGACGTGGCGCATCCACTCGTCCACGTAGTGCTCGACGTCCAGCTCGGCGTCCGCCGCGATCGACGCGCGGATGTCCCCGGCGATGTGGAGCACCTCCTCGAAGCGCTCCCGCTCGTAGAGGCTCTGCGTGAACCCGAGCCCGGTCCGCGCGATGGCCGAGAGCGCCTCCGACCACCGCAGGAGGTCCTGTCGGGTCGGGGGAAGCCGGTGCTCAGCGTCGCTCATGCCGACGAACCTAGAGCGAGAGCTCGTGCAGCAGCGCCCGCTCCACCTCGACGAGCGCCGCCGGATCGGTGACCTTCTGCCCTGCCATGTCGCGGACGTAGAACGCGTCGACCACACGGTCGCCGAGGGTCTGAACCTTCGCCGAGATGATGTTCAGGTCGAGGTCGGCCAAGGCGCGGGTGATGCGGTACAGCACCCCGATCGAGTCGACGGCGTGGACCTCCACGACCGTGGCGTCCCGGGAAGCGCGGTTGTCGACGACGACCCGGGGGGGCTCGTGCACCGGCCCGCGGCTCGAGGTGCGGCCGTAGACCCGGGCGCGCTCCGCCAGGCGCGCCTGCAGCGCGAGGCGGCCCTCCAGGACCTTCTGCAGGTCGTCGATCACCTTCTCCCACGCGATGGTGGGACCGAAGCTCGACTCGACGCGGAGCACTTCGAGGGCCATCCCGTCGGCGCCGGTGACGGCGGCGTCGAGCACGCCGAGCCCGTTCAGGGCGAGCACGCCGGTGACCCGCGAGAACAGACCCGGTCGGTCGGCCGTGACGACGGTGAGACGATCGCCCTCGCCCCGCAGCACCTGCCGTCCGGCGCGGAGCAGCTCCACGTGCTCGGACGTCGGGAAGTCCTCGCTCACGTCCTCCACCGCGCCACCGCCCAGGACGTGCGCGGTGCGCGCCACCAGGTCGCGGACGAGCTCGGCCTTCCACGTGCCCCAGGCGGCCGGCCCGGTGGCCTCGCTGTCCGCTTCCGTGAGCGCGGCGAGCAGGTTCAGGGTGCGGAGGTCGGCGACGGCGTCGGCGACGGCCTCGACGGTGGCGGGATCGGCCAGGTCGCGGCGCGTCGCCACGTCGGGAAGGAGCAGGTGGTGCCGCACCATGGCCGCGAGGACCTCGACGTCGGCGTCCGGCAGCCCCATGCGCGGGCCGATGCGCGCCACGATCTCGATCCCGACCTCGGTGTGGTCTCCCGGGTACCCCTTGCCGATGTCGTGCAGCAGCGCGCCCAGCACCAGGAGGTCGGGGCGGTCCGTGCGGGCCACCAGGTCGGCGGCGTTGGCACAGGCCTCCATCAGGTGCCGGTCGACGGTGAAGCGGTGGTAGGCGTTGCGCTGCGGCTTGCTGCGCACCGCCTCCCACTCGGGGAGCACGTGCACCCAGAGGCCCATCTGGTCGAGGGCTTCGACCACCGGGATGGCGCGGTGGCCGGCGAGCAGGAGGTCGATCAAGGCGCGGCGCACCGCGTCGGGCCATGGCGACGGCAACGGCTCGGCCGACGCCGCCAGGCGATCGAGCGAGCCACGGTGGATGCGCGTCTCCCCTGCGGCGGCCGCGGCAGCGGCGCGGAGGACCAGGCTGGGGTCGGCGGACGGGTCGGCGTCGGCGGTGACGTGCACCTCGCCGTCGCGCAGCACGAGGCCGGACCCGATGGCCCGGTCCCGTCGTGCGCGCCAGCCCGACGGGCCGCGCAGGGACGCGTCGATGCGCTGCCAGGCGTCGTCGCTGCGCCACGCGATCGTGCGGGCGGCCGATGCCAGCCGGTGCATGAGCGCATCGGCCGAGGCGTCACCGAGGGCCTCCGCCACGCCGTCCTGCTCTTCGAGCACCATCCGGTCGCCGGGTCGGGCGGTGCGGCGGTGCAGCTCCACCCGCGCCGACAGGAGCGTCTGGTAGGCCTCCTCCAGTGCGGGGTCGTCGCCCTCCCACAGCAGGCGGCGCGCCGCCTCGGCCCAGCGCAAGGCGTGGACGTCGCGCAAGCCGCCGCGGCCCTCCTTCAGGTCAGGCTCCAGCAGGAAGGCCACCTCGCCGGCGGACGCGTGGCGCTGCGTCACGCGGCGCGAGAGCTCCTCGAGCCAGCGCTTCGCACGCTTCTGCCACTGCTCGAGGGACCGACGGGCCAGCTCGTCGGTGAGGTCGGCGTCGCCGGCGACGTGACGCACCTGGAGGAACGACGTGGCGGTGTCGAGGTCGTCGCCGGCGAGGGCGAGAGCCTCCTTCGTGGTGCGCACGGCGTGGCCGAGCTTCACGCCCTCGTCCCAGATCGGGTACCACACGCGGTCGGCGAGCGTGCCGATGTCGCCGCGCCCGGTGTGGAGCAGGACGACGTCGATGTCGGAGTGCAGGCTGAGCTCCGCCCGCCCGTACCCACCGACCGCCACGAGCGCCACGCCTCCCGCGCCCCCCTCGGCCTCCGCCTCGGAGAGCAGCTCCCCGAGCCACTCGTCCACGAGGTCGCTGTACGCCCGGCACAGCGCTCGGCCGACCAGGGCGCGGTCGCGCTCGAGGTCTGCCCGCGCCCGCGACAACGACATGCCCCAGTCTGCCAGGCGCGCGAGCGGTCAGATCGAGCCGAGGAGCTGGCGGGCCGCCATGTGGATCGGGTCCCAGGTGGTGGAGAACGGCGGGGCGTAGGCGAGGTCGAGGTCGACGAGCTCGTCGAGTCGGAGGCGGGCATGGAGCGCGACCGCGATCGTGTCGATGCGCTTGGCCGACCGCTCCTCGCCCACGATCTGCCCTCCCAGCAACCGGCCGCTCCCCCGCTCGGCGACGAGCTTGAGCGCCATCGGCTTGGCGTCGGGCAGGTACCCGGCGATCGTGGTGCCCTCGACGCAGACGGCCACCGCGTCGAAGCCCGCTGCGGCCGCTTCGCGCTCGGTGAGCCCGGTGCGCCCCACCTCCACCGAGCAGACCTTCGTGATCGCGGTGCCCACCACCCCGGGGAACGTGGCATAGCCGCCGCCGAGGTTGATGCCCGCGACGCGACCCTGCTTGTTCGCCACCGTTCCGAGGGCGATGTGGGTGCGCTTCCCCGAGACCAAGTGGACGGTCTCACAGCAGTCCCCCGCCGCGTACACGCCCTCGAGGGTGGTGCGCTGGCGGCGGTCCACCTTGATGGCACCACGATGGCCGAGCTCGGCACCGGCGTCGCCCGCCAGCTCGCCGTTCGGGGTCACACCGAGGCCGAGCACCACGAGGTCGGCGCCCAGCACCGCGCCGTCGGGGAGGAGGACCTTCCCCGGTTCGAACCCCTCGACCGCGGTGTCGAGGCGGACATCGACGCCCAGGCCGCGCAGCGGTGCGACGAGCCGCCCCGCCATGTCCGCGTCGAGGGTGCGCATGAGCTGCGAGCCGCCCTCCACCAGGGTGACCTCGGCGCCCCACCGGATGAACGCCTCGGCCATCTCGAGCCCGATGTAGCCGCCACCCACCACGACCACCGACCGGCAGCGGGCGGTGCGCGCGTGGTCCTCGAGGGCCTTGGCGTCGTCGAGGGTCTGGACGCCCCGGACGTGGTCGAGGTCGATGCCCGGGAGCTTGGGTCGGGTGGGGCGCGACCCCGTGGCGATGTGGAGCCGGTCGAACCCGATCGTGATGTTGCGCCGCCGGACGTGGTCGCGCACCTCCACCGTGCGGGCGTCGGCGTCGATGCCCACCGCCTCGTGCTGCAACCGCACGTCGATGCGATGCCGCTCGCGGAACTCCTCGGGCGAGCGCGCCACCAGGTCATCGAGGTCGTCGACGTCGCCGGCGACGAGGTACGGGATGCCGCACGCCGAGTAGCTCGTCCAGGCTCCCTTCTCGATGGCCACGATCTCGAGGTAGGGCTGGCGCCGGCGTGCCTGCATGGCCGCGGACATGCCGGCGGCGTCACCACCGATCACGACGAGACGTTCAGGCACCGCATCCAACCGTAGGCCAGGTCACCGACGACCCTCCGCTCGACGTCGGGCCAGTATCACGTGCGCCTTCGCCGCGCCCCACACCAGACCAGGCTCGTGGAGCGACGGGTCGAGGTCGGCGAAGGCGCCCGGCGACAGGTCGTAGTCGTCGTCCGGGAACAGCTGCGCGGCCTGCGGGTCACGCGGCACGGGCGGCACACCCGCGGCGCGCAGCACCTCCGTGGGTCGGACGACGGCGCGGCGGACGATGGCGAGCGGGTTCGCGCGCTGCGCATCCGGGTCCTGGGCGAGGAGGTCGCGCAGGGGTGCCTCCACGTCGGCGACGGCCGCCTGGCCGGCGGCCCGGCTCTCGGCATCGACGGCGGCGGGGAGCTCCTCGCCGCACCACCCCCGGTACCGGAGGGCGACGGCGCGCTCCACCCACCTGGGGAGGGCGGCGACGACGGCGTCGGCGAGCGCTCCGGCGTAGGCCGCGAGCGCAGCGGCGTCCTGCGGGTCGTCGCCCGGGTTGGCGTCCTCGCCCATGGCGACCATGATCACAGGGCGTGGACGCTCGTCGAGCCGCCAGATGAGGATCAGGGCGCTGTCGGTGTTCGAGGGCGTCGTGTACCACTGCTGGTGCGTCGATCAGGCGCACCCCGGCCGGCCGACGCTGGAGGTGGACGCGCTGCTGCGACCGGGCGACGCCGACGCCGAGTCGGGTCCGCTGCTGCTGTCGATCGCCGACTACATCCCGATGGCGGGGGGCATGGAGCGGGCGGCGCCGTTCCTCGACGACCTCGCCGCGAAGGGGCGCATCGTCGAGCACCTCGACGTCCCCCACATCGCCTTCCCGACCTGGACGCGCGTCCCCGTCGACGAGCCGGCGACGGAGGGGTCCCGCCCCGACGAGCCCTGAGCGGCGCTACTCGGGCGGAGCGGGGTTGAACCCGCCGGAGCGGAAGCCGGCCAGGTCGAGCGTGGCCCACCGGTACCCCGCGCCCACCACGGCGTCGAGCACCGCCTCACGCTCCTGCACCACGCGCTCGAGGGCATCGGCGGGGACCTCGATGCGCGCGACCTCGCCGTGGTGGCGCACGCGCAGCTCGACGAAGCCCAAGGCGCGCAGGCCGGCCTCGGCTCGCTCCACGGAGGCCAAGCGGCCGAGCGTGACGGGGGTGCCGTACGGCAGCCGCGACGCGAGGCATGCGGCGGCCGGCTTGTCCCACGTCTCGAGACCGAGCTCGCGGGACCAGGCGCGCACATCGGCCTTCGAGAACCCGGCGTCGACGAGGGGGAACTCCGCGCCTCGCTCGGCGGCGGCACGCTGGCCGGGACGGTGGTCGCCGAGGTCGTCCAGGTTGACGCCGAGCACCACCGTGGCGCCGCGCGCGTCGGCGATCGGCCCGGCCGCGTCGAGGAGGGCGTCCTTGCACCAGTAGCAGCGGTCGGTGTCGTTGCGCGCGTAGGCGACGTTCTCCAGCTCGTCGGTCTCGACCTCTTGCCAGGGCAGGTCCCAGCGGCCGGCCAGGTCGGCGCACGCGGCGCGCTCGCTCGCGGGCAGGGACGGCGACACCGCGGTGACGGCCAGGCAACGGTCGGGCCCGAGGGTGTCGTTGGCCACCCAGGCGAGGAAGGCGGAGTCGGCGCCGCCCGAGAACGCGACCACGACCGAGCCCAGCTCCTCCAGGCGCGCTCGGAGGGGCTCGAGGGCGACATCAGGCATCGAGCACCTCGAACAGCAGCTCTGTCGCCATGCGGGCAGTCTGCCGCGACCGGACGGCTTCACTGCACGGAAACCGATGCGTGTGTAAGGTCGCCGTCCACATCGTCCCAGGTCCCTGGGCAAGGGGAGGCAAAGCACACAATGCGGAATCGAAGGCTCGTAAAGGTCGCGGGCGTCCTCATCGGCCTCGCGCTGCTCGCAGC
>JBJMHD010000123.1:0-16098 GCA_045807565.1 Acidimicrobiales bacterium
CGGCCGGTCTTGAGCTGGCCGTCGGTCTGCACGACGATCCGGTCGCGCAGGCCGTTGAGCAGCAGGGTCTGCTGGGTCTCGGCGAGGCCGAGCTCCCAGGGACCGCCCGCATGCTTGAGGGAGGTCAGCGGCGAGGCCCCGGTGCCGCCGTCGTGCCCGGAGATCAGCACCACGTCGGCGTGCGCCTTGGAGACACCCGCGGCGACCGTGCCGACGCCGACCTCGGCCACGAGCTTGACGTGCACACGCGCCCGCGGGTTGGCGTTCTTGAGGTCGTGGATGAGCTGCTTGAGGTCCTCGATCGAGTAGATGTCGTGGTGCGGGGGCGGCGAGATCAGGCCGACACCCGGTGTGGAGTACCGGGTCTTGGCGATCCACGGGTACACCTTCCCGCCCGGCAGCTGCCCGCCTTCGCCCGGCTTGGCGCCCTGCGCCATCTTGATCTGCAGGTCGTCAGCGTTGGTGAGGTACTCGGAGGTGACCCCGAACCGGCCGGACGCCACCTGCTTGATCGCGCTGCGGCGCTCGGGGTCGTACAGGCGCTCCGCGTCCTCCCCGCCCTCGCCGGTGTTGGACTTGCCGCCCAACCGGTTCATCGCGATGGCGAGCGTCTGGTGCGCTTCCATCGAGATGGAGCCGTAGCTCATGGCGCCGGTGGAGAACCGCTTCACGATCTCGCTCACCGGCTCGACCTCGTCGACGGGCACCGGCGCCCGTTCGCCGTCCTTGAAGCGGAAGAGCCCGCGGAGCGTGGCGAGCTTGCGAGCCTGGTCGTCGACGCGGGCGGTGTAGTCCTTGAAGATGTCGTAGCGCTTCGTGCGGGTGGCGTGCTGGAGCTTGAACACCGTCTCCGGGTTGAAGAGGTGGTGCTCGCCCTCGCGGCGCCACTGGTACTCGCCGCCGGCCCACAGGTCGCGGTGGGCGACCTCCTCGGGGCGGTCGAGGTACGCGAAGCGGTGCCGGACGGCGACCTCCTCGGCGAGCACGTCGAGACCGACCCCGCTGATGCGGCTCGTCGTGCCCGTGAAGTACTCGTCGACGAGCTCCTCCGACAGGCCGATCGCCTCGAACACCTGCGCACCCGTGTAGCTCGCCACGGTGGAGATGCCCATCTTCGACATGATCTTCAGCACGCCCTTGGTGCTGGCCTTGACGAAGTTCTTCACCGCCTGGCGCTTGCTCAGGCCGGTGATCACGCCCTGGTCGATCATGTCCTCGATCGTCTCGAAGGCGAGGTACGGGTTGATGGCCCCGGCGCCGTAGCCCAGCAGGAGCGCCATGTGGTGCACCTCCCGGGCGTCGCCGCACTCCACCACGAGGCCGACGCGGGTGCGGGCCTTCTCGCGGATGAGGTGGTGGTGGACCGCCGACGTGAGGAGCAGCGACGGGATCGGGGCCAGCTCGTCGTTGGAGTAGCGGTCGCTGAGGATGATCACCTTGGCACCGCCGGCGATGGCCTCGCTCACCTTGGCGCGGACGTCCTCGAGCGCCCGGCGCAGGCCCTCGCCGCCCTCGACCACGCGGAAGAGGCCATCGATGGCGAAGGGCTTGAAGCCCGGCATGTCGTTGTCGTCGTTGATGTAGAGGAGCTTGGCCAGCTGGTCGTTGGTGATGATCGGGTTGGGCAGCACCACCTGGCGGCAGCTGGCCGGCCCGGGGCGCAGGAGGTTGCCCTCGGGGCCGATGGTGCTGGCCATGGAGGTGACCAGCTCCTCCCGGATCGCGTCCAGCGGCGGGTTGGTGACCTGCGCGAAGAGCTGCTGGAAGTAGTCGAACAGGAGGCGCGAGCGATCCGAGAGCACGGCGACCGGGGTGTCCGTGCCCATCGAGCCGATCGGCTCCGCACCGGTGCGCGCCATCGGCGCGACCAGCACCTTGAGCTCCTCCGTGGTGTACCCGAACACGCGCTGGTGCTTCACCACGGACGCGTGCTGCGGCGTGAGGAAGTCGCGCGCCGGGAGGTCGTCGAGGTGCACGAGGCCGGCGTGGAGCCACTCGCCGTAGGGGTGCTGCGCGGCGAGGGCCTCCTTGATCTCGTCGTCGCCGACGATGCGACCGAGGTTCGTGTCGATCAGGAACATGCGGCCGGGCTGCAGGCGACCCTTCTGCACGACCGTGGACTGGTCGATGGGGAGCACGCCGACCTCGGACGCCATCACGACCAGGCCGTCGTCCGTGACCCAGTAGCGGCTCGGGCGCAGGCCGTTGCGGTCGAGGACGGCGCCGATCACCGTGCCGTCGGTGAACGCGATCGACGCCGGGCCGTCCCACGGCTCCATCAGCGACGAGTGGAAGCGGTAGAAGTCGCGCTTCCACTCGGGCATCGACTCGTGGTTCTCCCACGCCTCCGGGATCATCATCAGGACGGCGTGGGGGAGCGAGTAGCCGCCCAGGTGCAGGAGCTCGAGGACCTCGTCGAAGCGCGCCGTGTCGGAGCTGCCGGGGGTGCAGATCGGGAACGCACGGTCGAGCCCGTCGATCAGGTCGGTCTGCAGCAGCGCTTCGCGCGCTCGCATCCAGTTCTCGTTGCCCATCACCGTGTTGATCTCGCCGTTGTGCGCGATGAACCGGTACGGGTGGGCGAGCGGCCACGAGGGGAAGGTGTTGGTGGAGAACCGGCTGTGCACGAGGGCCAGCGCGCTCTCGAGCCGCTCGTCGGTGAGGTCGGGGAAGAACGGAGCGACCTGGTCCGGGATGAGCATGCCCTTGTACACGAGCGTGCGAGCCGAGAGGCTGGGGAAGTACACGCCGTCGCCGTCGCTCCCCGGGTGCGGGTCCAGCTCGTGCTCCACCCGCTTGCGGACGACGAAGCAGCGGCGGTCGAGCTCGATGCCCGACAGCGGGGGATGGCCGTCGGCCACCGTGAGGAACACCTGGCGGAAGGCGGGCTCGGCGTCGGCGGCCTGCTGGCCGATCCGCGAGCTGTCGATCGGGACGTCCCGCCACCCGAGCACCTGGAGGCCCTCGCTCGCCGCGATCTTCTCGACGCCGGTGCGGGCGGCGGCCTCGGCCTCGCCGTCGCGGGGCAGGAACCCGATGCCGGTGGCATACGCCCCGGCGGGCGGGAGGTCGAGGCCCGACACCTCTCGCAGGAAGCGGTCGGGCACCTGGATCAGGATCCCGGCGCCGTCGCCCACGTTCACCTCGGCGTTGGTCGCGCCGCGGTGGTCGAGGTGGCACAGCGACTGCAGGCCGAGCTCCACCATGCGGTGCGAGGCGCGGCCGTGCAGGTCGGCGACGAAGGAGACGCCGCACGCGTCGTGCTCGAAGCGCGGGTCGTAGAGGCCTTGCTTGCGGGGCAGCATCAGATGGTCATCCCGGGGAGCGGTGGATCGGAGGAGCAGGTCCAGAGCTCTGCGGTGGGACGACGTTGGCCCGCTGCAGGGTCTCCCGACTGTAGTGGCCGCCGCCGTCTCCCGGCCAGCCCATAGGATCGTCCGAACCGGAGGCTGGAGGCGCAGATGGACGATCGGCGGGGGTCCGACCCGGACTCCGTCGTGGTGAGCGAGGCCTACGCCGCCGCCCGCGACCTGCTCCGACACGCCGAGGAGGACGCCGCCCGGATCCGGGCGGACGCCGACCGCTACCGGCGCCAGCGGGAGCAGGAGGCCGAGCTCATCGTGGGGAAGGCCCGTCGCCTGCTCACCATGGCCGAGGACCGGGTGGCCAACCCTCGCCCCGTCGTGATCGACGTGGACGCGGCCCTCCCGCCCGACCCCGAGGGCGAGGCCCCGGCGCCCGCCGTCGCGCCCCGTGCCGAGAGCGCGCTCGACGCGATCCTCGCCACCGCCGTCAGCAACGCCGTCCACCGCGCCCTCCCGTCGGACGGCTGACCTCGCCCGTCGTCTGGCTCGTTCGACGGGCCCGTCGGTACGCTGGCGCTCCCACGTCCCGACTTCACATGGGGGAAGACATGGCTGGTTCCGTCATCCTGGCTGGCGCTCGCACGCCGATCGGCAAGCTGTCCGGCGCGCTGGCGGGCTTCTCCGCCGCCGAGCTCGGCGGGTTCGCCATCAAGGAGGCCCTCGTGCGGGCCGGCCTCAGCCCGGAGCAGGTCGAGTACGTGTTCATGGGCCAGGTGCTCGGCGCGGGCGCCGGCCAGATCACGGCCCGCCAGGCGGCCGCGAACGCCGGCATCCCGATGACGGTCCCCGCCACCACGGTGAACAAGGTGTGCCTGTCGGGCCTCAACACGATCCACCTCGCCGACCAGATGATCCAGCAGGGCGAGGCGGAGATCGTGGTCGCCGGCGGCATGGAGTCCATGACGCAGTCGCCCTACCTCCTCCCGGGCGCTCGCGCCGGCTACCGCCTCGGCGACCAGAAGGTCGTCGACTCCCTCATGTACGACGGCCTCTTCTGCGCCTTCGACCAGGTCGCCATGGGCGCCGGCACGGAGAGGTACGCGGCGTCGGCGGGCCTGGCCCGCGAGCCTCAGGACGAGCTGGCCGCCAAGAGCCACGAGCGCGCCGCCCGGGCCCAGAAGGACGGCCTGTTCGACAACGAGATCGTGAAGGTCGAGATCCCGCAGCGCAAGGGCGACCCGATCGTGTTCGACACGGACGAGGGCGTGCGGGGCGAGACCACCGCCGAGTCGCTCGCCGGCCTCCGTCCCGCCTTCGACAAGGCCGGCAACATCACCGCCGGCAACGCCTCGCAGATCTCCGACGGCGGGGCCGCCGTGATCGTCGCCTCGAAGGCGGCGGCCGAGAAGATCGGCGGCAGCCCCCTCGGTGAGATCGTCGGCTACGGCCAGGTGGCCGGCCCGGACCCGTCGCTGCTCACGCAGCCGTCGCGTGCGATCAACAAGGCCCTCGAGCGCGCCGGCAAGGACAAGGGCGACGTGGCCCTCTACGAGCTCAACGAGGCGTTCGCCGCCGTCGGGCTCGCATCGATGGCCGACCTGGGCATCAGCGACGACATCGTCAACGTCAACGGCGGTGCCATCGCCCTCGGTCACCCGATCGGTGCGTCCGGCACCCGCGTCGCCCTCACGCTCCTGCTCGAGCTCCAGCGCCGCGGCGGCGGGCTCGGCGCGGCGGCCCTCTGCGGCGGCGGCGGCCAAGGCGACGCCATCCTCCTCCAGACGCTCTAGCCCTCTCCGCCCGAGCCCCGGGGCGTCCCCCCGGCCACCGACGCGCTCCGTCAGCCGTCGTGCCCCGACGCGGCCTGCGACACCCGGCGCCCGAATCGGTCCTCGGCCGTCGCAGGCGCAGGCTGTCGCTCGTCGCCGTTGCCGCCTGCGACATCCGGTGCCAAGCCCGGGCGCGTCGTGTCGCAGGCCGGGCTGGACCCACGCGCACCCTCGAACAACTGACCCCTGGTCGACGCAGCTCGACGCGCGCGACGCTCCTGTGGCTTCCCCTGGCATGAGCTATCGGCTGGGAGAAGTGATGGTGCAGGCGGAGAACGTGATCGCGGAGCTCGCACGCAAGCAGCACTCCGTCTTCACGGGCGCGCAGGCTGTCGAGAGGGGTGTTTCCCGCAAGGCGCTGCGGACGAGGGTTGCGCGGGGATCCCTCATGCGCATCGACCGGGACACCTTCCTGGTCGCCGGGGCTCGTCCTTCGTGGGAAGGGCGCGTGCTCGGGCTCGTCCTCGGCGCGGGCCCGGGAGCAGTCGCATCCCATCGGGCGGCGGCCGCTCTGTGGGGCATCGACGGCTTCAACAAGGGCACACCCGAGCTCACGGTGCCGCGGGGCAAGCGCTTCCGGCGCGCCGGCGCGATCGTCCACGAGAGCACGGACCTCGATCTGGCGGGGATCCGAACCCGCGACGCGATCCCCGTCACCGATCCCGCTCGCACACTCCTCGATCTCGCGCGTCGAAGCGGAGACGAGCGCCTTGCGCGAGCGATCGAGTCGGCTCGACGGCAGCACCTCACGTCGTGGAAGGAGCTCATCGCCACGCTCGCACGGCACGCGCGATGCGGGCGCCCCGGCATCGTGCGTCTCCGTCAGGTGATCGCTGATGGTGTTCATCGCGACGAGATCACCGACAGCGACTTCGAGCTGCTCGTGCTCGTGCTCCTCGTCGAGCGGGGCCTGCCCGAGCCGATCCTCCACCACCGGGTGTTCGCCGCGGACGGGACGTTCATCGCCGAGGTCGACCTCGCCTACCCGGGTCTCAAGATCGCCATCGAGCTGGATGGCGGCGACCATCGGCGCCCTGAGGTGTTCGAGCGCGATCGACCGCGCCAGAACGAGCTCGTCTTGGCGGGCTGGACCGTGTTGCGGTTCACGTGGAGGGCGTACGTGGAGCAGCCGGACAAGCTCGTCGCCGCCGTCCTCGCAGCGCGTGCGAGGGTTGCTGCCTAGGCCGGCTTGCGACGGCGGACGCCCGCTCCGGTGACCAGGTGTCGCAGGCCGCGACACCGTGACGGTCGGCTGACGCGGCGTGCGACACGGAGCGCCTCGTTCGGGCGTCGGGTGTCGCAGGCCGCGTGGTGGTGGTGGTGGTCGTCAGCCGGCCGGCAGCATGCCGTAGGCCCTGGTGGGCTTGAGGCGGACGACGACCCGGCGGTCGTCCACCATCGCCTGGCGGAAGGCGTCCCAGTCGTCGTGCTCGCCGGCGATGCCGCGGTACTGCTCGACGAGCTCGTCGACGGCGGCGTCGTCGGGAGCGGCGGCCACCTCGCTCAGCTCCACGTCCGCCTCGATCACCGCGTAGGCGTAGAAGTCGTCTCGGGTGACGTGCAGCGACGCCAGCGGAGTCCGCTGCAGGTTGCGGTACTTGGCGCGGTCGGCGGTGATGGAGATGCGGATCACGCCGTCGTCGCCGACGGCGTAGGCGATGTTCGACAGCTGCGGGCGACCGTCGCGCTTCTGGGTGACGAGCACCCCGCGGGGGTGCTGGCGGACGAAGTCCATGGCATCGGTGAGCTCCATGCCCACCAGCCTGCCCCGATCACAGCTTGTCGCGGTGCTTGACGAACAGATCGTCGAGCGCCTCCCGCAGCAGGCTCGCCTCGGTGCGGCTGGTGGTGGCGGCGAGCTTGGCGAGGCGGTCGAGGGACGCGCGGGAGTAGTAGTTGCTCTTCATCGTCATCTTCTCCTCGACGTAGATGACCGATCGGGCTGAGCCCTCGCGCTTGGCGCGCATCAGCGCCTCGGCCGCGCAGCGGAGGACGTCGCCGGTGTCCTCGGCGTGGGGCGGGCGGGCGGCGATCCCGAACGAGGCGTTGAGCTGCTCGTCGAGCCCGTCCACGCCGTGGGCGGCGTAGTGCGACCGCACCTCCTCCAGCTGGATCAGGGCGCTCTCGGCCGACGTGCCGGGCAGCGCCACGGCGTACTCGTCGCCGCCGATGCGGCCGATCACGGCGTCGGGGCCGAGGCTCCCGGACAGCGTCCGCTCGAAGGTGGCCAGCACCCGGTCGCCGGCGTCCATGCCCAGCCGATCGTTGACGTCGGCGAAGCGGTCGAGGTCGGCGACCGCCACCGCGAGCGGGCGGGAGCGGGCGGCGACCACGGCGGCGTGGCGCTCGCCCGGGTGGTCGACGGCGGCCTCCACGCGGGCGAGGAACTCCGCCACCTCGGTGATGTCCAGACGGGGGTGCTCTGACGTGTTGCTCATGACATATATACATCGCGCATCATGACCCGCCCGTCAAGGGGTCGGTTGACAACGCCTGCCGGCTTGGCGCAATCCTGTGCCGCAATGGCCAAGCCGCTCGTGATCGTGGAGAGCCCCGCCAAAGCCCGCACCATCGAGGGCTTCCTGGGCGGCGAGTTCACCGTGCTCGCGTCCATGGGCCACATCCGCGACCTGCCCGCCAAGGGCCTCAGCGTCGACGTCGACCACGACTTCGCCGTGGAGTACGAGGTGCACACCAGCAAGAAGGACACGATCGCCCAGCTGAAGCGGGCCCTGAAGGACGCCGACGAGCTGTACCTCGCCACCGATGAGGACCGCGAGGGGGAGGCGATCTCCTGGCACCTCCTCCAGGTGCTGAAGCCCACGGTGCCGGTGAAGCGGATGGTGTTCCACGAGATCACCCGCACCGCCATCGAGCACGCGATCGAGGAGGGCCGCGACGTCGACTACGGCCTCGTCGACGCCCAGGAGAGCCGGCGCATCGTCGACCGCCTCTACGGCTATCCCGTGTCCGAGGTGTGCTGGCGCAAGATCCGCCAGGGCCTCTCAGCGGGCCGCGTGCAGTCGCCCAGCGTGCGCCTGGTCGTGGAGCGCGAGCGTGAGCGGATGGCCTTCGTGCCGGCCAGCTACTGGGACCTGGCGGCGACGTTCCCCACCGAGCCCGGGTTCACCGCGCAGCTCACCACCATCGACGGCAACCGGGTGGCCAGCAGCCGGGACTTCGACAGCCAAGGCCGCACGAAGCGCGAGGACGTCGCCGTCCTCGACGAGCGGGCCGCCGAGCACCTGAAGGCGAGCTTGGCGGACCAGCCGTTCGCCGTCACCGCGGTGGAGACGAAGCCGTACACGTCCAAGCCGAAGCCTCCGTTCATCACCTCGACCTTGCAACAGGTGGGCGGGAGCCGCCTGCGCATGAGCAGCCGGCAGGTGATGTCGATCGCCCAGGGGCTCTACGAGGACGGGTACATCACCTACATGCGCACCGACAGCACGACGCTGTCGGACACGGCGCTCACCGCGGCGCGCCAGGTGATCGAGCGGCAGTTCGGGCGCGACTACCTCCCCGACCAGCCCCGCACGTACGCCAAGAAGTCGAAGAACGCGCAGGAGGCCCATGAGGCCATCCGCCCGGCGGGGGACACGTGGCGGAGCCCCGACGAGCTGCGCGCCGAGCTGCGCGCCGACCAGCTGCGCCTCTACGAGCTGATCTGGCAGCGCACGCTCGCGTCGCAGATGCCTGACGCGCGCGGGAACACGGTGACGGTGCGGATCGCCGCGACCACCACCGATTCCGTGGCCACCGAGTGGACGGCGTCGGGGCGCACGATCACGTTCCCCGGGTGGCAGGCGGTGTACGGCTACGGCGGCGACGACGACGCCGACGAGAGCGGCGACGACAGCGCGAAGCTGCCGCCCCTCACCGAGGGTCAGGGCCTTCCGCAGCCGGACCTCGACGCCGCTGGCCACACCACCCAGCCGCCCCCCCGCTACACCGAGGCGACCCTCGTGAAGACGCTCGAGGAGAAGGGCATCGGCCGGCCGTCCACGTACGCGTCGATCATGCAGACGATCCAGGACCGCGGCTACGTGTGGAAGAAGGGTCAGGCGCTCGTCCCCACCACCGACGCCTTCGCCGTCGTGTCCCTCCTCGAGCAGCACTTCAGCCACCTCGTCGACTACGAGTTCACGGCGCGGATGGAGGACGACCTCGACGAGATCGCGGGCGGCCGCCAGCAGCGGGTGCCGTGGCTCCACCAGTTCTGGTTCGGCAACGGCGCGCCGGGCGTGAAGGGCCTCAAGGACAAGGCGCTGGAGGAGGCGAACGCCGAGGCGATCAACACGATCCCGCTCGGCGTCGACGAGAACGGCGAGCCGATCGTGATCCGCAACGGTCGCTACGGCCCCTACCTGCGGCGAGGCGACGACACCGCGTCCGTGCCTGAGGACCTGCCCCTCGACGAGCTCACCATCGACAAGGCGGTGGAGATCCTGTCGGCCCCGAAGGGCGGCGAGCCGCTGGGCAAGGACCCCGACACCGGGCTCCCGGTGTTCGCGAAGAGCGGCCGCTTCGGGCCGTACGTGCAGCTCGGTGATGCCGACACGCTCCCGCCCGACACCAAGCCGAAGATGTCGTCGCTGTTCCAGACGATGTCGCTCGCGACCATCACGCTGGACGAGGCGCTGGAGCTCCTCCGCCTCCCGCGCACCGTCGGGATGCACCCCGAGGACGGCAAGGAGGTCGTGGCCGCGAACGGGCGGTACGGGCCCTACGTGAAGTGGGGCGACGAGACCCGCAGCCTCGACAGCGAGGAGCAGCTCCTCACGGTCAGCCTCGAGGACGCGGTGAAGCTCCTCGCCGAGCCGAAGAAGTTCGGCCGGCGCCGCGCCGCGCCGGCCCCGCCGCTGCGCGAGCTCGGCAACGACCTCGTCTCGGAGAAGCCGGTCGTGGTGAAGGACGGCCGCTTCGGGCCCTACGTCACCGATGGTGAGACCAACGCGAGCCTTCGCAAGGGCGACACCGTGGAGAACATCACCATCGAGCGAGCCGCCGAGCTGCTGCAGATCCGGCGCGACGCGGGCCCCGCGAAGAAGGCCCGCAAGGGCACGAAGAAGGCGGCGGCCAAGAAGAAGGCACCCGCCAAGAAGGCCGCGAAGAAGACGGCCAAGAAGACCGCACCGCCCACCGAGGAGTGAGCGCCGCCGACGGAGCCGGGCCTCGTAACGTGGGCCCGATGGCGGAACAGCGCCAGGCGCCGCTGCCCGGCCTCGAGGACCTGGCGCCCCAGGCACCCACCGAACCCTCCCCGGCCGTGAGCGCGCCCGGCGATCGCCCGGGGCTGCACGTCCGGATGTTCGGCAGCTCGCAGTTCTTCCGCCTCTGGCTCTCGCAGGTGCTGAGCTCGATCGGCGACTGGCTCGGCTTCTTCGCCATCGCCGCGCTCGCCACCCGCGTCGGTGCGGGCTCTCCGGAGGCGGCGGTGGGCGTGGTGATGTCGGCGCGCATCATCCCGGGCTTCTTCCTCGGTGCCACGTCCGGGGTGTTCGCCGACCGCTTCGACCGCAAGCGGCTCATGGTCGGGTGCAACATCGGTCGGGCCCTCGTCCTGATGTGCCTGCCGTTCGTCGACACGGTCTTCGGGCTCGTGTTCGCCTCGCTCCTGCTCGAGTGCTTCGCGCTGCTGTGGACGCCGGCGAAGGAGGCGTCGGTCCCGAACCTCGTGCCGCCCGACCACCTGACCACCGCCAACTCGCTGTCGTTGGTGGCGGCCTACGGCACGATGCCGATCTCCGGCGCGATCTTCTCGGTGCTGGCGTCGGTGTCGAAGGCCGTCGGCGAGATCGACGCGCTGGACTCGTTCCGCACGAACCAAGAGGCCATCGCGTTCTACGTGAACGCGGCCGCCTTCATCGTCGCGGCGGTGATGATCTCGCGGTTGCAGCTGCCCAGGCACGAGCGTCGTCCGAGCAACGGCGGCCGCCGGGTGGACTTCGGGGAGGCCTTCCACGAGCTGAAGGAGGGATGGTCCTTCATCTTCATCAACCCGGTCGTGCGCGCCGTCAACGTGGGCCTCGCCACCGGGCTGATCGGCGGTGGGATGCTCGTGCCGCTCGGGCCGGTGTTCTCCGAGACGGTCCTCGACGCCGGCGCGGCCGGATTCGGCATCCTCATCTTCGCCCTCGGCACCGGTGTGGCCCTCGGGGTCATCGTGCTGTCGGTCTTCCAGCGCCACATCCCGAAGCCCCAGGTGTTCGCGGGCTCGGTGCTCGGCGCGGGGATCTCCCTCCTCGTCGCCGCCTCCATGTCGTCGCTGGGCTTCGCGTCCCTGTTCGTCGGGGCGCTCGGCGTGTGCGCTGGCTCGGTGTACGTGCTCGGCTTCACGTTGCTGCACGAGAACGTGGACGACGAGCTCCGCGGCCGGATCTTCAGCGCGCTCTACACCCTGGTGCGCTTCTGCGTTCTGGTGGCGTTCGCGGTCGGGCCGTTCCTGTCGGGCCTGCTCGATCGGTTCAGCACCAGGGCGTTCGAAGGGGAGATCACCGTGGCCGGGGTGTCGATCGCCGTGCCCGGTGTGCGCCTCACGCTGTGGCTGGCCGGGCTGATCATCATCGGGGCGGGGTTCCTCGCGCTGGCGTCGGTGCGGGCGGCGACGAGCGCCGCGCCGATGCCGCGCACCGCCAGCGCCCTCGACGAGCTCCTGCTGCACGAGGGCGCCGAGCTGGTCTCGGGGATGACCGGGCCGTTCGCCGAGGTGCGCCGCAGCCACGGTGAGCCGCCGCCCCGCGGCATCTCGCCGGCCCCTGGCCCAGAGCAACCGGTTCCGGACGACTCGGCGTGAGCGGCCACCTGATCGCGTTCGAGGGTGGGGAGGGGAGCGGCAAGTCCACGCAGGCACGCCGGCTCGCCGAACGCCTCGGCGGCCGTGCCGTGTTCACCTTCGAGCCAGGCGACTCGCCGCTCGGGGCCGAGGTCCGGCGGCTCGTCCTCGACTCCCCCGAGCTCGACATCACCGACCGTGCCGAGGCGCTCCTCATGGCCGCGGACCGGGCGCAGCACGTGGCCGACGTCATCGAACCGGCGCTGGCGGCGGGGCGCACGGTCGTCTGCGACCGGTTCGCGGGATCGTCGATCGCGTACCAGGGCCATGGCCGACAGCTGCCGGCGTCCGAGGTGGAGCAGCTGTCGCGCTGGGCGACCCAGGGCCGGTGGCCAGACCTCGTCGTGCTCCTCGAGATCCTCCCGGAGGTCGCCGAAGCGCGCCTGCTCCGCACGCGCGACCGACTCGAGTCCGCCGGCGAGGCGTTCCACCGGCGAGTGCACGACGGCTACCTGCTCCAGGCCATGGAGGACCCCGACCGCTGGGCGATCGTGGACGCGTCCGCACCGGAGGACGAGGTCGCCGCCGCCGTCTGGCAGGTGGTGTCGATGCGGTTCCCGGACCTCGTGTAGCGCGCGAGGCTGCCTGCGATGGCCACGGCGACGGGGATCGATGTGTGGGCGGACGTCGTCGGCCAGGCCGATGCCATCGCGCAGCTAACCGCGGCCGCCGTCCATCCCGTGCACTCGTACCTGCTCGTGGGCCCATCAGGCTCCGGCAAGCGCGCGGCCGCCCGCGCCTTCGCAGCCCTGCTCCTCTCCGAGGGGAGCGAGGGCGATGAGGCGGAGCGCCACCAGCGCCTCGCTCTCGCCGAGGCGCACCCGGACCTCCACATCGTGGAGGCCACCACCGCGCAGGGTCGCATCGACGCGCCCACCGCCAAGGCGGTGGTGAAGCAGGCCGCCCTGTCGCCCGCCGAGGGCCGCCGCAAGGTGCTGGTGCTCGAGGACTTCCACCGGGTCGACCAGTTCGGCGCGATCCTCCTCAAGTACGTCGAGGAGCCACCGCCGTCGACCTACTTCGTGATCCTCGCCGAGGACGTGCCACCGGAGCTCGTGACGATCGCCAGCCGGTCGGTGCGCATCGACATGGGCCCGGTGCCGCTGCGCGACGTGATCGACCGGCTGACCGCCGACGGCATCGACACCGAGCTGGCAGGGTCCATCGCGGCGGCTGCCGCCGGCGACCTGGATCGCGCGCGCCTGCTCGCCACCGACGCTCGGTTCGCGGTCCGCGTCGCGGCCCTGCGGGCGATGCCCGGGCGGCTGAACGACACCGGCGCCCGTGCGGCCGAGCTGGCGGCCGAGATCAAGGCGCTGATCGACGACGCGCAGGACGCGATCGACGCCCGCCACGAGCGCGAGCTCGCGGAGCTCGAGGAGCGCATCGAGCGCTACGGGCAGCGGGGGAGCGGGAAGCGCGAGCTGATCGAGCGGCACAAGCGCGAGGTCCGACGCCACCGGTTCGCGGAGCTGCGGCTCGCGCTCGCTGTGTTCGCCGGCGTCTACCGGGACGCGCTGCCCGCGGCTCGCCACCCCGACGAGATCGTGCAAGGCATCCACCGCCTCGAACGGGTCGCGCTGAAGCTCGAGGTCTTCCCCAACGAAGGCCTCATGCTGCAATCCCTCATGGCCCACCTACCGGCCCTCGAGCCCGACGTCGCCGGGTAGCATCACCGGTCCCGCCGGAGTAGCTCAGTCGGCAGAGCATCAAACTCGTAATTTGAAGGCCAAGGGTTCGATTCCCTTCTCCGGCTCCACACCGCATGCGCCGAGCACCGATGCTGCTCGCCTAGAGCGCACGCGACCGGAACTGCTCCAGGCCGGTGTCGAGGACCCACTCGTGGCCGAACCGGGCCACCGGCGGCGCGACCCTCGTGACCGCCCGCAGCACGCGGCTCGTGGGTGTGAGGTCGGAGGTGAAGTGGAGCTCCGAGCCCCCGCCGTCGTCGTGCACCTCCAGCCGAGCGGACCCCTCGACGTCGCCGGTGACGTCGACCGAGATGCACCGCGGTGCCTCCACGTCGGTGAGCAGGAGGTCGAACCTGACGCGGTACGGCAGTGGCGGCTGCACCGTGGCGCGCCACACGTCGCCACGCTCCACCCCGGACGCGTCGAACCGACGCAGCCAGGGCCACCAGCGCCGGAAGTCGTCGACTCGCACCATCGCCGCCCACAGCTGGTCGGGCGCGACGTCGAACCGGTGCCGCTGGTCCGAGAGGAGCCTCACGCGTCGAGTCTCGCCTGCGACGCGGGACGGCCGGGCGCGTCCTGCCCGGGGGGCGGCGTCCTAGAGTGCGCCCATGGCGGAGCTCTCCGGGGACGGGCTGCGGGCGCTGATCGTCGACGACGACGCTCCCATCCGGAACATGCTGCGCACCGTGCTCGAGCTCGAGGGCTGGGAGGTGCACGAGGCCGTGGACGGCGGGCAGGCCCTCGCCCTCGCCCTCGCCGAGCGGCCCCACGGCATCGTCCTCGACGTGATGATGCCGGTGAAGGACGGCTTCGAGGTGCTCGCCGAGCTGCGCCAGACGGAGCACGGCCGTCAGATGGCGATCGTGATGCTCACGGCCAAGGCCGGTCGCGCCGACATCCTGCGCGGCACCCGCCTGGGTGCCGACCACTACATCACCAAGCCGTTCGACCCCACCGAGGTCGTGGAGCGTCTGGCGTTCCACGCGCTGCGGCGGTGCCCGGGTGCTCGCACCTCAGGCGACCTGCCTGTGCGGCCGGGGCGGCGGCGTCCAGCGAGGAAGCCGAGGCCCGCCTGATGGCCGGATGGGGAGACGACCCGCAGCTCGCCGAGCTGCGCACCCTCGTGTACGAGGACGGCTGGACGCCGGTGTCGGTGACCGAGGGCGCAGGCAGCGTCGACACCGTCGTCGTGGAGAAGGACGGCGAGCAGCGCACGTTCAGCTCCGACCACATCGCGTTCCACCGGTTCGTGGAGGGGGTCAAGGAGGACTTCGGACTGTAGGTTCGGCCTCGATGGCCGATCAGGCGAAGTTCGCCGAACTCGCGATGGAGCACATGAGCTCCCTGTACTCCGGCGCCCTCCGCATGACCCGGAACCCGGCCGACGCCGAGGACCTGGTGCAGGAGACGTACCTCAAGGCGTACCGCGGCTTCGGCGGCTTCGAGGAGGGCACCAACCTCAAGGCCTGGCTGTACCGGATCCTCACGAACACCTACATCAACTCCTACCGGGCCAAGCAGCGGCGGCCGGAGGAGAGCGACCTCGACGAGGTGGAGGACCTCTACCTGTACCGCCGCCTCGGCGGCCTGGAGGCCGCCCGGACCGGTCGGTCGGCCGAGGACGAGCTCATGGACCTCTTCACCGAGTCCGAGGTGAAGGACGCCATCGACGCCCTCCCCGAGAGCTTCCGCATGGCGGTGCTCCTCGCCGACGTCGAGGGCTTCTCGTACAAGGAGATCGCCGAGATCATGGACGTCCCGATCGGCACCGTGATGAGCCGGCTCCATCGCGGAAGAAAGCAGCTCGAGAAGCTGTTGTACGACTTTGCCGTGTCCCACCGGCTCGCCGAGCCCGTGCCCGACCCCGCCACCTAGCCCATGGACGCCGACGCCACCCCGCTCAAGCCGCAGTGCGACGAAGCGCTGCACGAGATCTACCACCTGCTGTCCGGGGAGATCGACGACCAGAAGCGGGCCAAGATCGCCGAGCACCTCGACGAGTGCGCACCGTGCGCCGAGCCCTACGACTTCTACGCCGAGCTGCGCGTCGTGGTGCAGAAGCGCTGCCGGGACCAGGCCCCGCCCGAGCTCCTCGCGCGGATCGAAGACGCCCTCCAGCACGAGCCGCACGCCTGATTCCGGCTGATCACCCCTCCGGAACGTGGGTTCCGGCGCGCGTGGTGTAGCCGAGTTCGGACGACTCGCGGCGTTAAGCCGCGTTCTTCAGGAGGACTTCAGGAATAGGTCGTAAGACCTACCTCGGCGGTGTGATGACCTGCAGGCTGACCATTGGTCGCCTGGCCTGCGGCGAGCAAAGGGCGAACCCGACGCCGTGTGGACGGGGCATACCGAGGCCCTGCAACGACTTGGAGGGAACGCACGTGATCACACGTTTCTCGCGAAACCGAGCGACCCGGGCCTTCGCGGCCCTGGCC
>JBJMHD010000124.1:0-24272 GCA_045807565.1 Acidimicrobiales bacterium
GGGGGCAGGCTCCGGCATGGGCAAGGCGTCCGTGCAGGTGTTCGTGCGAGAGGGCGCCAGGGTGATCGCGGCCGACGTGAGCGGCGCGGAGAAGGACACCGCGGCCGAGCTCGGCGATGCGGTGCTCCCCTTCCACTGCGACGTCACGAACGAGGCCGACGTCGCCGCCGCCATGCAGGCCGCCGTCGACGAGCACGGCCGGCTCGACGCCGTGTGCAACGTGGCGGGCCTCGGTGACGCCATGCTCATCAAGGACATCACCGCCGAGCACTACGACCGCCTGATGGACGTCAACCTCCGCGGCGTGCTCCACGGCATCAAGCACGGAGCGCGCGCCATGGTGAAGGCGGGCAACGGCGGGTCGATCATCAACTGGTCCTCGATCGGCGGGCTCAACGGATCGCTGATGGTCGGCATCTACAGCGCCACCAAGGCCGGCGTGATCTCCCTCACCAAGACGGCGGCGCTCGAGTGCGCGCCGAAGGGCATCCGGGTGAACGCCGTGTGCCCCGGCTACGTGAAGACCGAGGGCATGGGCGCCATGCTCGACCAGGTGCCTGACGCCGCCGGCAAGACACCGCTGAAGCGCCTCGGTCAGCCGCAGGAGATCGCCGAGGTCGCCGCCTTCCTCGCGTCCGACCGCGCGTCGTTCGTCACGGGGGCGTCGATCCCGGTCGACGGCGGGCGCAGCGTCGAGATCGTGTGACGGAGGTCGCGTGACCGGCACCGTGACCGGCGCCGCCCGCTACGTGGGCGCCCGGGTCAACCGGGTGGAGGACGCCCGCCTGCTCACCGGCGCGGGCGTGTACGTCGACGACATCGCGCTCCCGGGGACGCTCCACGCCTGGTTCGTGAGGAGCCCGTTCGCCCGGGCGCGGGTGGGCGGTGTGGACGCGGCCGCGGCCCTCGTGGTGCCGGGCGTGCGAGCCGTGCTCACGGCTGCCGACCTGAACGTCGGCGTCCACGAGCAGTGGCACGGGATGAACGGGCCCCTCGGCCCGGAGACGCCGCGCCCGCCGCTCGCCGACGACGCAGTGCGGTTCGTGGGAGACCCGGTCGCGCTGGTGGTGGCCGGGACGCGGGCCATCGCCGAGGACGCCGCCGAGCTCGTGGAGGTGGACTACGACCCGCTCCCGCCGGTGGTCGACTACACGACCGCCGAGGACGCCGACGAGCTGGTCCACGAGGCGCACGGCTCGAACCTGATCGGCGCGATCCCCGGCCGGCCCGAGGAGCGGCTGGCCGAGCTCTACGAGTCGGCGTCCCACGTCATCCGCGAGACCATCCACCAGCAGGCGTGTGCGGCGGCGCCCATGGAGGGGCGCGCCGTGCTGGTCGACTGGGCCTCGGCGACCGGCGACCTCACGATCTACGCGTCCACCCAGGTGCCCCACGAGGTGCGGGGCTTCGCGGCCCGGCTGCTCGGCATCCCGGAGCACCGTGTCCGCGTGGTGGCCCGCGACACGGGCGGCGGCTTCGGCCAGAAGGTGGTCGTGCAGCGCGAGGAGATGTGCCTGATGCTGGCGGCGCCCCTCGTCGGCGCACCGATCAAGTGGGTCGAGGAGCGGCGCGAGAACCTCCTCGCGGCGGGCAAGTCGAGGCTCGAGCACGGCACCGCCACCATGGCCTTCGACGACGCCGGGCACCTCGTCGCTGCCTACCTGGACTTCGTCCAGGACGGCGGCGCCTACCCGAGCCCCTGGCCCGTGAACACGTCAGCCGCGACCGGGATGCTCTACCCGGGTCCGTACCGAGTGCCCAAGGCAGGGTTCCTCACCAAGGTCGTGTACACGAACACGGCAGGCCGCACCGCCTACCGCGGGCCTTGGCAGTTCGAGACCCTCGCTCGCGAGGTGCTCCTGGACATCGCGGCGCGGCGCATGGACATCGACCCCGTGGAGCTCCGTCGCCGCAACGTGCTGCGCACGGACGAGCTGCCGTACAAGAACCCGAACGGGATGACCTACGACAGCATCACGCCCGCCGAGACGCTCGAGCAGGCCCTCGAGATGCTCGGCTACGACACCTTCCGCAGGGAGCAGGCGGAGGCGAGGGAGGCGGGGCGGTACCTCGGTGTGGGGGTGTCGACCTACGTCGAGCCGTCGACGCCGGGCTACGGGTCCTTCGGCACCGAGGCGGCCACGATCCGCGTCGAGCCGTCGGGTGTCGTCAACGTGTACCTGGCGGGCGGCTCGAGCGGGAACAGCCTCGAGACCGCCGCCGTGCAGCTCACCGCCGACGCCCTCGGCGTTCGCATCGAGGACGTCAACACGGTCCAGGGCGACACCGCGGTCACCGGGTTCGGCGCCGGCACCGGCGGCAGTCGCAGCGGCTCGATGATCGCCGGCGCGGTGGGCGAGACGGCGGCCATCCTGCGGGAGCGGATCTGCGCCATCGCCGCCCACAAGCTCGAGGCGGCCGTCGAGGACATCGAGCTGGCCGACAGCCGGGCGACCGTCCGCGGCACGCCCACCAAGGGCGTCACGCTCGCCGAGATCGCCCACACCGCCTACAGCGACCTCTGGTCGATGCCGCCTGGCACCCCGCCCGGGTTGGAGGCCACGGCGCGCTACGCCGCCGTCGCCGGGTCGATCTGGGTGAACGCCACCCACGTCTGCACGTGTGAGGTCGACGTCGAGACCGGGAAGGTGCAGCTGCTGCGCTACATCGTGAGCGAGGACTGCGGCCCGATGATCAACCCGGACGTGGTCGAGGGCCAGATCGCGGGCGGCGTCGCCCAGGGCATCGGGAACGCGCTCTACGAGCACCTCGCCATCGACGAGGACGGCAACCCCCTGGCCACGACGCTCATGGACTACCTCGTGCCGAGCGCGGTGGAGATCCCTCCCATCGAGTACGGCCACATCGAGACGCCGAGCCCCGGCCCCGGGGGCTTCAAGGGCGTGGGCGAAGGGGGCGCGATCGGCGCGCCGCCCGCCGTGGTCAACGCCATCGCCGACGCGCTCTCGCCCTTCGGCGTGACGCTCACCCGCCTGCCGATCAGTCCCGAACGCATCGTCTCGCTCCTGGAGGACGCCCGACATGGCTGACGTGTACTACGACCCCTACGACGCCGACATCGTCCTCGACCCGTACCCGGTGTTCGCACGGCTGCGCGACGAGGCGCCCCTCTACTACAACGAGGCGTACGACTTCTGGGCGGTGAGCCGGTACGCCGACGTCGAGAAGGGCCTCGTCGACGCCCGCCGGTTCATCTCGGGCCGGGGCGGGATCCTCGAGCTCATCAAGGCGAACATCGAGATGCCGCCCGGCACCCTGATCTTCGAGGACCCGCCGGCGCACGACATCCATCGCAGCCTGCTGTCCCGCGTGTTCACCCCCCGCCGCGTGGCCGCCCTCGAGCCGAAGATCCGTGAGTTCTGCGCCCAGGCGCTGGACCCCCTCGTCGGGTCCGGCGGCTTCGACTTCATCGCCGACCTCGGAGCGCAGATGCCGATGCGCGTCATCGGAATGCTCTTCGGGATCCCGGAGGCGGACCTCGTCACCGTGCGGGAGGGCACCGACGCCAACCTCCGCACCGAGGCCGGCAAGCCGATGGAGATCCCCGAGGGCACCACCTTCGGCAGCGAGATGTACGCCGACTACATCGACTGGCGGATCGACCACCCGTCCGACGACCTCATGACGGAGCTCCTCACCACCGAGTTCGAGGACGAGCACGGGGTGACGCGCACGCTCACCCGCGACGAGGCGCTGATGTACACGACCGTGGTCACGGGTGCCGGCAACGAGACGACGACCCGCCTCATCGGGTGGGCCGGCAAGGTGCTCGCCGAGCACCCCGACCAGCGGCGCGAGCTGGTGGAGGACCGCTCGCTCATCCCGAACGCCATCGACGAGCTCCTGCGCTACGAGCCCACCGGCCCTGCGGTGGGGCGCTACGTGCCCGAGGACGTGGAGGTCCTGGGCGAGAAGGTCCCCGCGGGCAGCGCCATGCTGATGCTGGTCGGAGCGGCCAACCGGGACGAGCGCAAGTTCGACGACCCCGACCGCTTCGACATCCACCGCAAGATCGGCCAGCACCTCACCTTCGGCTACGGCATCCACTACTGCCTCGGCGCCGCGCTGGCGCGCTTGGAGGGTCGCATCGCCCTCGACGAGGTGCTCGACCGCTTCCCCGAGTGGGAGGTCGACCTGTCGACGGCCAAGCTCTCACCCACCTCCACCGTGCGGGGCTGGGAGACGCTGCCCGCCACCGTGCCGTGACGAAGGAGACCGCGGCCGCACCGCGGCGTCCCTACGACAACACGCTGCGGCGCGAGCGCGCCGCGCAGACCCGCGATCGCATCATCGCCGCCGGCGCCGAGCTCCTCCAGGACGCCTCGATCAGGGACTGGCGCGGGGTCACGATCCGCGGGGTGGCCGAGCGGGCCGGCGTGAACGAGCGGACCGTGTTCCGGCACTTCGGCGACGAGCGCGCGCTGCGGGACGCCGTCATGCACCGTCTCGAGGAGCAGTCGGGGATCGATCTCGAGCACCTGCGCATCGACCAGATCAAGGTGGCCACGGCGAAGATGCTCGAGCAGGTCGCGTCCTTCCCGTTGCGCGAGCCGGCGGCGCTCGATCCGACGCTGGCCGACGCCAGCCGGCGGCTCCACGAGGCGTTCCTCCGTGCGGTGGACGGAGCGGTGGAGGGCGCCGCCGACGACGGGTGGTCCGAAGCGGACCGGACGCTGACCGCGGCGATGTTCGACACCCTGTGGGCGCTGTCGTCCTACGAGCGACTGGTCGCCGACTGGCAGCTCGAGCACGGGGAGGCGGTCCGAGGCATCACCTGGGTGATGAGCCTCCTGGAGCGAGCGATCACGGAGGGACCACCTCCTCGGCCGCGACCAGCGTCCGCTCGGTGACGGGTGGGCGCCCGGGGAGCCGAGTCGCGACCGCGAGCGCGATCGCCAGGCTCGCCAGGCACACCACCAGCAGCACCTCGAGGCCGGTGCCGTCGTCCTCCACCACCCCGGCGAGGACGAGCGTCGAGGTGATGCTCCCGACGTAGCGGCTGGCCGACAAGAGGCCGGCGGCGGCACCCGCCCGCGCCGCAGGTGCCGCCTCGATGCCTGCCGTCTGGATGCTCGGCGTGGCGGCGCCCAAGCCAAGCCCGAAGACCAGCAGCGTGACGATGAGGACCGCCGCGGGCACGTCGTCGCCACCGGCGACCGACGCGCCGATGGCGCCGATGGTGACGGCGAGGCCGAGGACCACCGGACGCCGTCGGCCGTGGGCGTCGCCGAGCCGCCCGCCGAACGGGCCGGCGACGACCATGCCCACCGTGAGGAAGGCCAGAGCCAAGCCGATGCTGATCTCCTGCCACCCGCGGACGTCGAGCACGATCGGCACGGCGAGGAGAAGGGCGTACTGCGCCACGGTGGACAGCGCCTGCACGGCGAAGGCCGCCGTGAAGGTGCCGTTGAGCAGGCCGGCCGGGCCCGCGGCGTCGGGCCCGTGCTCGGCTCGATCCGTCACCGGCACGAGGCGCACGAGCACCCAGAGCACCACCAGCACGATCGGGAGGTTCACACCGAAGATCGCGCGCCAGCCGAACGCCGCCGTCGCGATCCCACCGATGACCGGGCCCAGGCCGGCCCCCACGCCGATCACAGAGCCCTGGACCCCGAAGGCTCGACCCCGCTGGCGGTCGGGCACCAGGGCGCGCAGCATCGCCTGCACGCTCGGCACCAGCGCCGACGCGAAGACGGCTTGCAGCGCCCGGAACCCGACCACGCCCCAGAACGCGCCCGCCAGCATCGCCGCCGCCGAGCACACGCCGAACCCCGTGGTCGCGACGATCGCGAGCCGGCGAGGT
Organism: Acidimicrobiales bacterium; assembly: GCA_045807565.1. Classification (GTDB taxonomy): domain Bacteria; phylum Actinomycetota; class Acidimicrobiia; order Acidimicrobiales; family VFJN01; genus VFJN01. Next base: position 5,825 of record JBJMHD010000124.1, read on the forward strand.
CCCACGGCGTCGGCTGCCCGGCCCGCGATGGGCTGGCCCACGAGCATCGCCGCCAGGTACAGCGTGATGAGCACGCTCGCCTCGCTCACCGAGATGTCGAAGTCCCGGGCCAGGTCGGGCAGGGCGACCGCGATCATCGTGGAGTTGAGCGGCACGAGGGCCGAGGCGAGGGCGATCCCCACGACGGTCATCGTGGGGACGGCGCCCTCGCCGCCGCGGGTCATCCGAGGATCGTCACCTCACCGGTCGTGCCGTCGACGCGGACGCGCTTGGCGGACTCGAGCCGCGACGTGCCATCGAAGGTGCCGACCACCGCCGGGATGCCCATCTCCCGGGAGACGATGGCGGCGTGGGACGCGAAGCTGCCGTGGTCCGTGACGATGGCGCTGACGAGGTGCAGCATCGAGTTGAACGCCTCCCCCGTCGTGGGAGCCACGAGCACGTCGCCTGGTTCGAGCAGGAAGAGGTCGTCGATGCACCGCACGAGGCGGACGGGCCCCTCGACCACGCCTCCGGCCCCCGGGATGCCCACGATCCTGGTGGCGTCGCCCTCGGGCGCCTCCTTCTGACCCAGGATCCCGTCGATCAGGAACCCCACCGAGCCCATGACGCGAGCCAGCGGCGGCGGCAGCATCTCGAGGGGCGGCGGTGCCGGCGGCGGCGGTCCCAGGTGGCGAGGCGCGCCGGCGAGGCTGAGCTCGTTGCGGTCGCGCTGGCGGTCGCGCAGCTGGGCCGCGGCGGGAGCGTCGCCACCGGCGAAGAGGGCACCGAGCTCGTCGACGGTCGCCTCGAGCACGTGGTCGGCCGACTCGAGCCGACCCTGCGCCTGCAGGCGGCGGCCCAGCTCGAGCAGGGCGAGGCGCAGCAGCCCGATGGCCGAGATCTCGCTGTAGATGCCGCGCTCGTCTCGCAGGCGGTACACGAGCCTGGCTTCGGCGAGCAGCCCGTCGAACGTGCCTCGGTGCTCCTCGGGCACCTGGGCCCGAAGCTCGTCGGCCAGCGCGTCGCTCCGCCGGTGCGCCTCGTCGACGTCGACGTCCAGCGCCGCCTGCAGGCGCCCGACGAGGGTCTCGGGCCGCTCCCCGATCGTGGGGTTGGGCAGGTCGAAGCCGTCGAGCAGACGGAAGTGCACCGCGTCGATGTAGTCACCGACCTCGGGCACCTTGGCGCGCAGCGCGGCGAGGACCTCGACGGGGTCACCGCCGGCGAGCAGCAGCTCCCTCGCCTCGTCGTCCTTGCGGAGGGCCTCCACGGCGGGGACGATCTCGGGCGCGACCACGCTCGACACGGGCGAGTGACCGTCGAACACGGACAGCAGGCTCGCCGGTGGCCGGCCGGTCCACGCCGCCGCCTGCAGGAGGAAGTCCCCCACGGGCGCGAGGGCGTGCATGTTGTGCCGGTGGTGCTGGAACACCATCGCCGTCACCTCGGCGATGCACGCGTCGACGTGCGCCTGCAGCTGTGCGTCGTCGAGGGCTGGCAGGTCGACGTCGAGGGCGCGGTGCCGCGCGATCGACGCCGGCTTCAGCTCCTCGTCCCACCGACGGATGCCCTCCCGCCAGATCCGGTCGTCGAAGGCCTGCGCGGCGAGCCCGGTGCGACGCCCGATCTCGGCGCCGATCCACTCGGGATCCTTCGGTCCATCAGGACCCGGGAGGTCGAACGGCTGTGGCTGGTGGTACGTGAACCCGTTGATGCTCGCCATGGCCAGCCGGTCCAGCAGCACGCCGTAGGCGCCGAACGCCTCTTCGAAGCCCCGGTTGAACCCCTCGGGGTAGGCCGCTTGGAGGAGCGGCGTCTGCGCCACGGGGTTGTGGGCACTGTCCTGCTGCCATGGTCCGGGGCTGGGGGGATCCCAGCTCAGCGTCGACTCCATGTCGTCTCCCTCCCGCCCGAGCCCGCCCGGCCCGGCTGTCGCCTGTGAGGAGGCGAACGCTAGATGAACGGGAGGCGACGTGACGGGCGGTCAGCGGTTCCTCACGTCGCGGTACGGGAGGCCCTTGCCGGGGTCGGGTTCGCGGGGCAGGCCGAGCGCCCGCTCCCCGATGATGTTGCGCTGGATCTCGTCGGTGCCCCCGGCGATGGACTGGGCAGGGACGGAGATCAGCACCTCGGCGATGACACCGTCCAGCGCGCTGTGCGGATCCCGGCCCGCCAGCAGCCCCTGGGCGCCGGCGATCTGGGCGTGGGCCTGCGCGGCCTGCCGGGCGACGTGGCTCAGCGCGAGCTTGCCGATGGATCCCTCCGGCCCGGGCGGACGACCTGTCGCCCGCGCTGCCTTGGCGCGCTCGGCGGTCCATTCGCTCACGCGCTGCGTGGAGAGCACGCGCGCGATCAGCTGGCGGACCACCGCGTCCTCGGCGACCCCGGCGGCGCGCGCGTGGTCCACCACCAGGTCGACGCGCCCGGCCCGTTGCGGGTACCAGGCGTACACGCGAGCGATCTCGGCCGCCTCGGCCCGTGCCTCGTCGAGCACGGGACCGGGATCGATCCCGTCGAGCCGGGCCAGGCCGAGGGCGCCGAACCGGCGCTCGTGGGCGAGGGTGGCGAGGGCCGCCGTCCACCCCTCGCCCACGGAGCCGACCACCCACTCCCGCGGCACCCGCGCGTCGGTGAGGAACACCTCGTTGAACGACGCGTGGAGGTTCATCTGGCGCAACGGCCGGACCTCGACGCCCGGCTGGCGCATCGGGAGGACGAGGTACGTGATGCCCGCGTGCTTCGGTGCATCCCAGTCGGTGCGAGCCAGGAGCATCCCGAGGTCAGCATGGTGGGCGCTCGTGTTCCACACCTTCTGCCCGTTCACCACCCACTCGTCGCCATCCAGCACGGCCGATGTCGTCAGCCCGGCGAGGTCGGAGCCCGCCGACGGCTCGCTGAACAGCTGGCACCACACCTCCTCCCCGGTGAGCAGCGGCCGCAGGAACCGTTCGCGTGCGGCGTCGGGTCCCTGCTCGAGGATCGTCGGGCCCGCCAGGCCGGCCGGACCGGCGGCCACGCTCGCCACCGCGCCGGCGGCGTGGATCTCCCGGCGGACGACGTCGTCGGCCCACACGGGCAGCCCCCTGCCGTACCAGCGCTCCGGCCAGGACGGCACCGCCCAACCGGAGTCCACCAGCCGCCCTCGCCACGCCCGGAGCGAGAGCGACGGGTCCCAGGCACCGGCCACCCACGCCCGCACGTCGGCACGCACGGACGCCTCCGTGACCGTCATCGTCCGGTGAACCGCGGCGCACGCCGCTCGGCGCCGGCGGCGATGCCCTCGCGGAAGTCCTCGGTGCGCTGAAGACGCTCCTGCTCGGCCCGCTCACGGACCATCGCGGCGCGGAGCTCCTCGACGAGCGGCCCTCGCATGGTGCGGCGGATCGACCGCGTGGCCGCGGGCGCGGCGGCCGCCACCTCTGCGGCCAGGGCGGTCGCTCGCGGGCGGAGCTCGTCGGCGGGCACGAGGTGATCGCACAAGCCGAGGCGATGGGCGGCCTCACCGTCGATGCGGCGCCCCGTGTAGAGGAGGTCGAGGGCGGCCTGGTGCCCGACGACCAGCGGCAGGGTGACGGAGAGGCCGAAGCCCTGGTGGAACCCGAGGCGGGCGAAGTTGGCGGCGAACCGCGACTCCGGTGAGGCCACCCGGAGGTCCGCCGCGAGCGCCAGGCCCAGGCCGCCGCCGATGGCGGCGCCTTGGACGGCGGCGACGATCGGCAGGGGCTGCTCGAAGAGCCGGATCGCGATGTCGTAGAGGTGCGGCGCGCCGGGTCGCGCGACGCCACCCGAGGACCCGCTGAGGTCGGCGCCGGCGCAGAAGTGCTTGCCCTCGCTGCAGAGGACGACCGCCCGAGCGTCGTGCCCGGCCGCCAGCGCGTCGAGCACGTCCGCCAGCTGCGTGAGCGCGTCGAGGTCGAAGAAGTTGTTCGGGCCGCGGCGGATCTCCACCGTCGCGACGTGCGCGTCGAGCTCGACGCCGACTGGATCCGTCATCGGCGCCAGTCTCACCCGACCCGGGGGTCGATGCCCGCCGCGCCGGTGCGGCGGGGCATCCTGATCCGATGCGCGTCGACCTCATGGCCACCCCGATGCCGCTCGCGAGGATGCAGGCGCTGGCGCGGGACGCCGCCGCCGCAGGGTTCTCCGGGCTCGTCATCACGGAGGCCGGCCGCACCGCCTACCTCGGCTGCGCGGCGGCGACGCTCGCCGCTCCCGAGCTCGACATCCTCACCGGCGTGGCGGTCGCCTTCCCCCGTAGCCCCATGGTGACCGCCCAGGTCGCCTGGGAGCTGGCCGACGCCACCGGCGGCCGCTTCCGCCTGGGGCTCGGCACCCAGGTGCGAGCGCACGTCGAGCGGCGCTACGGGATGGAGTTCGACCCTCCCGGGCCGCGCATGCGCGAGTACCTGCTCGCCCTGAAGGCGATCTTCAAGGCCTTCCGGGGCGAGCCGCTCGACCACCATGGCGAGCACTGGGACCTCTCGCTGCTCCCGGCGATGTGGTCACCCGGACCGATCGACGTGCCCGACCCGCCGCTCGACCTGGCCGCCGTGAACCCGTGGATGCTGCGCCTGGCGGGCGAGCTGGCCGATGGCCTCCACGTGCACCCGCTCAACAACCCGACCTACCTGGCGGAGACGGTGCGGCCCGAGCTCGCCGCCGGCGCCGCCCGCGCCGGCCGATCGGTGGAGGACGTGACGATGATCGTCCCCACCTTCGCGGCGCCGAGCGCGGAGTGGCGCGAGCTGGCGCGGATGCAGGTGTCGTTCTACGGCTCCACCCCGAACTACGCGTTCCTGTTCGAGCAGCTCGGACGCGAGGGCACCACCGCGCGCCTCCGAGAGAAGCAGAAGGCGGGCGACATCGCCGGGATGGCGGCGGTCATCGACGACGAGCTCCTCGACCACTTCTGCATCAGCGGCGACTGGGCCGAGATCGCCGATGGGATCATCGACCGCTACGGCGGCACCGCCGATCGGGTCGTGTCGTACTTCGCCGGCATGGCCTGGCAGCGCGATCCCGCCGCCCTCGGTCCCTGGGGCGAGCTGGCCAGGGACGTCATCGCTCGGACCGGATGACAGCTCGATCGTCTCGTACGATCCGTGAGATCACGATCGACATCGCCCCGGGATCCTCCGTCGCGCCGATCCGCACGCCCGACCAACGTCTTCGCGTCTTCATCTCCTCGACGTTGGGCGAGCTGGCGGAGGAGCGACACGCCGCGCGCGCCGCGGTGGAGCAGCTACGCCTCACGCCCATCCTGTTCGAGCTGGGGGCCCGGCCCCACCCGCCGCGGGCGCTCTACCGCTCGTACCTCGCGCAGTCCGACGTGTTCGTCGGGATCTACTGGCAACGCTACGGCTGGGTGGCCCCGGACATGGAGATCTCCGGTCTCGAGGACGAGCTCGTGCTGTCAGCCGACATGCCCCGCCTCGTGTACCTGAAGCGACCGGCGCCCGAGATGGATCCGCGGCTGCGCGAGATGCTCGGGCGCCTCGAGGGCGAGGACAGCGCGTCGTACAAGCCCTTCGCGGACGTGACCGAGCTGCGCGAGCTCCTCGTCGACGACCTGGCGCTGCTGATGACCGAGCGCTTCACCTCGTCCGACGCCGCTCCCTCGCCGCAGCGGTCGAGGGCGCCGAGCCTGCCGGCGCCCACGTCGAGCTTCCTCGGCCGCGAAAGCGAGCTGGCCGACCTCCATCGGCTGCTCGGCGAGGAGGGGGTCCGGCTCGTCACCCTCACGGGCCCCGGCGGCACCGGCAAGACCCGGCTGGCGGTCGAGACGGCGACGCAGGAGGTGTCGCGGTTCGACGACGGGGTCCAGTTCCTCGACCTGAGCGCCGAGCGCGAGCCCGACGATGCCTTCGCGGCCCTGGTGCGGGCCCTCGGGCTCGACGCCTCGACGGAAGGCTCCCCTCTCGATGTCCTCCGACGTGAGCTGCGCGAACGCGAGCTCCTGCTCGTCCTGGACAACGTCGAGCAGGTGACGAGCATCGGACCCGGGCTCGTCGACCTGCTCCGGTCCTGTGGGGCGGTGAAGGCCCTGGTGACAAGCCGCGAGCCGCTGCGCGTGAGCGGCGAGCGCCTGTTCCCCGTCACCCCGCTCTCGGTCCCCGCCGCTGGTGGCCGGTCGGCGGCCGAGGACGTGCTGCGCTCGGAGGCGGGACGCTTGTTCGCGGAGCGGGCGGCGGCGGTGGGGACGGGCTTCACGGTGACGGACGCGAACGCCAACGACGTGGCGGCGATCTGCCAGCGCCTCGACGGCCTCCCGCTCGCGCTGGAGCTGGCCGCCGCCCAGGTGAAGCTCTTCGCGGCGGACGAGCTGCGAGAGCGCCTGGAGTCGCGCCTCGAGGTGCTGAAGGGGGGCGCGCGCGACCTCCCGACGCGCCAGCAGACCCTCCGGAGCACCATCGAGTGGAGCGATGCGCTGCTCACCGACGAACAGCGATGTGCGTTCCGGAACCTCTCCGTGTTCTCGCCCGCCCGGCTGGCAGACATCGAGACCACCTTCGGTCGGGTGCCGGCCATCGAGCCGCTCGACGTCGTCGACACCGTGAGCGCCTTGGTGGACAAGAACCTCGTTCGCGTCCTGGCCGGTGCCGACGGGCGGCCGCGCTTCTCGATGCTCCAGACCATCCGCCAGTACGCGCGGGAGCAGCTCGACGCCGATCCGGCACCCGCGCTCGAGATGCGAGGGGCGCACGCCTCGCACTACACGCAGCTCGCCCTCGACCTGCACCGGCACCTCACCTTCGCGGATCGCGCTGTCGTGCTCGATGCGCTCGCCGAGGAGCTCGGCAACCTACGGACGGCCTGGGAGCACTGGGTCGACCGTCGCGACGTCGTCCACCTCGACGACCTGCTCGAACCGCTCTGGGGCTACTTCGAGGCACGCGGCGACTACCGGGCGATCATCGTGCTCGGGAACGCCTTCCTGCAGGTGCTGGCCGAGCTGCCCGAGACCCCCGAGCGCAAGCACGACGAGCTCACCCTGCTCACCAACCTGGCGCGCACGGAGCTGGCGGTCCGGGGGTTCACCCCGGAGGCCGAGCGCTCGATGCAGGAGGCCATCGGCCGGTCCACGGAGCTGGGAGACGACCGGCATCGGTTCGCGGCGCTCCGCAGCCTCGCGTCGCTCCGCCTCATGCGCTACGAGCTCGAGCCCACGAAGGAGGCGGCGCGCGGGCTCATGGAGATCGCCGAGAAGGAGGCCGACCCCGCGCTGCTGTCGGAGGCCCACCTCCTGACCGGCATCAGCTCCAGCTGGATGGACGACCTCGCCGTGGCCATCGAGCACCTCGACCAGTCCATCTCGTGCTTCGAGGCCACCAAGTCCGGGTTCGTGGAGTTCCGCGTGGGGCCGAACCCCGGCGTGGTGGCCTACGCCGTCGCCGGGCTCCTCGGCTGGCAGGCGGGCGGCGCGGACACCGCGGTCGCACGGATGGACGGCGCCCTCCAGCTGGCGAAGGACCTCGACCACCCGTACTCGGTGGCGTACGCCTTGCACCACGCCGCCCTGCTCGACCTGTGGCGAATGGACCACACCTCCGTCGAGGCGCGGACCACCGAGCTGCGCCACCTCACCGACACCCACGACTACCCGGTGTGGCGAGCGCTGGCCTTGATCCTCCACGGCACCGCGGCCGCGGCGTCGGGCCGACCGGAGGCCGGGCTCGAGGAGATCGATCGGGGCTTCGCGATCTACGAGCAGCTGTCCACCCCACCGGTGTTCTGGCCCATGCTGCTGATGGTCAGGGCCGCCGCCTCCGGCATGGCGGGACACGTCGACGTCGGGCTCGAGCTGATCGCCCAGGCGGAGGCCGGGCTGGCCAGCGGCGACCCCGTCGTGGGCGAGCTCGCGGTCGCTCGGGGCGATCTCCTGCTGGCCGCGGCCGACGGGGACGCCGCCCACGCCGAGGCCCTCTTCGAGGAGGCCGCCGCGCTCGCCGCGAGCCGTGGCGCGCGCATGCTCGAGCTCGAGGCGCTCCTCCGGCTCGCATCGCTGCGGCCTGGCGCCGAACCACTCGCGCGGCTGCGCGCGGTCTACGACACGTTCAGCGAGGGGTTCGACACCGTGCAGCTCACGAGAGCGCGGGCGCTCCTCGGCGACACCTGAGGATCACCGGCCGGCGTTGCCCAGACCGTCGTAGGCCGCGTACTTGTACGCCTCGCTCATCGTGGGCACGTTGAACGTGGAGCTGATGAAGTGCTCGATGGTGCCCCCGAACTGGATCACGGCCTGGCCGAGGTGGATCAGCTCGGTGGCGGCCTCGCCCAGGATGTGCACACCCAGCAACCGCAAGGTGCCCCGCTCGAACACGAGCTTCACCATGCCCTCGACGGACCCGGAGATCGCCGCCCGGGTGTTGGCGGAGAACGGCGCGCGACCCACGGCCGCTTCGATCCCCTGCGCGGTCGCCTGCTCCTCGGTGAGCCCCACCATCGCGACCTCCGGCACCGAGTACACGCCGTAGGGGGCCAGCGCATCGGTGGTCCGCTGCAGCGGCAGGTCGAACGCCCAACGGGCGGCGATGCGAGCCTGCTCCATCGAGACGGACGCCAGGGAGGGTGGGCCGATGACGTCGCCGGCCGCGTAGATCCCCTCGACGGTGGTGCGGTAGTGCTCGTCGACCACCACCCGGCCCCGCTCGTCGGTGGCGACGCCGGCCGCCTCGAGGCCGAGGCCCTCGGTGTTCCCCACCCGGCCCGTCGCGAAGATCACCTTCTCGGGGGTGAAGGACTGGCCGCTCGCCACCTCGACCACGAGGCCTGCGGCCGTGCGGCGCGCGCCGGCGTGGCCGGCGTCCTGCACGAGGTGCATGCCGACGGCCCGGAACGTGCTCGCCAGGAGGTCGGCGATCTCGGCGTCCATGTACGGGAGCAGCCGTGGGCCGCTGTCCACCAGGGTCACGTCGGCGCCAAGCGCCAGGAAGATCGACGCCAGCTCGCAGCCGACGGCGCCGCCGCCCACCACCACCAGGCTCTTCAGCGGGTGATCGAGGGCCGCCGCCGCGTCGGAGTCGAGCACGTCGTCGTCCTCGAACGGCACGCCGGGCGGATGGAAGGGCCGCGAGCCGGTGGCGATGATCACGACGGCACCGCTCAGCTCCTGCGCGGGGCCACCGTCGGCGGGCCGGACGGCCACCGTCCGGGCGCTCGTGAGCGAGGCGTCGCCGTGCACGACGTCGACCCCGTGGCGCCGCAGGTTCTCCACCGCGCTGTCGGTCATCATCTGCACCACGTGGTCGGTGCGGTGCCGCAGGCGCTCGGTGGCCACCTCGGGGGTCAGCTCGATGCTGACCTCGTAGGTGTCCCGTCGCTGGAACCCCGTGAGGTAGAGGGCCGCCTCGCGCATCGTCTTGCTGGACACGGCGCCCCCGACCATGGCCCCGCCGGGTTGCGGCGATCGCTCGACGATGACGACGCGCTTGCCCCAGTAGGCGGCCTGGGCCGCCGCCTTCTCGCCGGCAGGCCCGCCGCCGATCACGACCAGGTCATAGGCCGGCACCCGCGGGTTGTAGCACGCCGCCGCCGGCTCCGAATCCCGACCCAGCGTGTCGCAATTCGTGGAGGTTGCCCGTAGGTTGTGGGCTCGACCACACGACGGGGAGCAGTCATGTCCATCCTCATCAACCAGGAAGCACCCGACTTCGAGGCCCAGACCACCCAGGGCCCGATCAAGTTCCACGACTGGATCGGCGACTCGTGGGCGGTGCTGTTCTCGCACCCGAAGGACTTCACGCCCGTGTGCACCACCGAGCTGGGCTACATGGCGAAGCTCCAGCCCGAGTTCGAGAAGCGCAACGTGAAGATCATCGGCTTGTCGGTCGACGCCACCGGCGACCACGAGCGGTGGGCCGACGACATCGAGGAGACCCAGGGCGCGCGGCCCGAGTACCCGATCATCGGCGACGACGACTTCGCGGTGTCGAAGCTCTACGGCATGCTGCCGGCGGACACCTCGGGCGACGCCAAGAGCCGCACTCCGGTCGACAACCAGACCGTGCGGAACGTCTTCGTGATCGGCCCCGACAAGAAGGTGAAGCTCGTCCTCGTCTACCCGATGTCCACGGGCCGCAACTTCGACGAGGTGCTGCGCGTGATCGACTCCCTGCAGCTGACGGCGAAGCACCGGGTGTCCACGCCGGTCAACTGGAAGCAGGGCGAGGACGTCATCATCGGTGGCGCGGTGAGCAACGACGAGGCCAAGGAGATCTTCGGCGACTGGAAGGAACCGAAGCCCTACATCCGCATCGTCCCCCAGCCCAGCTGACGCCCGGGTGCGCCAGCGGGCTCAGCCCGCCCCCGCCTCTCGCGCCGTGATGGCCTCGAGCGGCTCGTTGAAGTGCCAGTGGTGGCCCTCGAGGTCATCGGCCTCGTACCGCCGGTACCCGTAGAACGCGTCCTCGATCGGCATCGTGATGCGGGCACCCTCGGCGACGGCATGCTCGTAGTGCGAGTCGATGTCGTTGACCGAGACGTTGATCATCATCGTCGCGTGGCCCACCTCTGCGGGGCTGTGGAGGTGGTGCACCTCGCGCGCGGCCTCGCTGGCGCGACCGATCATCACGACGCCATCGCCGAACTCGAGCCAGGCCAACGTCCCCTCGTCGTCGTCACCGCCCATCCGGGCCTCGCGCCGCTCGGTGAACTGGAAGACCCGTGTGAGGAACTCCAGCGCCGCGACCTCGTCGGCGTAGGCGAGCCGCGGGTACATCGCCGGGGTGCGGTTCCAGGCCTTCTCCTGTGCCGTTGCTCCGATGGTGGACATGAGCCTCTCCTTCTCTCGCTTGAAGAGCCCGGGATCGCCCGGATCGACCGGGAGGATCCGGTCCGGGCGGAGGGTGGCGGTCACCTGTTCTTCCTCGCGCGCCCCGACGAGTTCGCGCAGCCTCCCTCGCGCCCGGTTCAGCCGTGACCTCACGGTGCCCACCGGCACCTCGAGCGCGAGCGCGATCTGCTCGTACGCCATGCCCTCCCACGCGAACAGCAGCAGGGCATCGCGCTCGCCCTGGGGGAGCTCGGCGATGGCCGAAGCCACGTCCGACCAGAGCCGAGCGGCATCGAGCCGGGCATCGACATCGGTGAGGAGGTCCGCGGCCGACACGGAGGAGCTCGCCAAGCGAGCGGTCGCGTCGAGACGGCGGGCCTCGCCCTGGCGATGACGGGCGAGCAGGTTGCTGGCGATCCCGTAGAGCCACGGGCGCGCCTCCGGGCGACTCGTGTCGAACGTGGCCCGCCGTTCGAACGCGATGCGGAAGAGCTCGCCGAGGAGCGAGTCGGCGTCATCGGGCCCGACGCGGCGCACGAGGTACCGGAACAGCGTGGTGGCGTGCCGGTCGAAGAGCTCGGCGAAGCAGGCGGGCGAGTCGAGCGACGACGCGATGACCTGGGCGTCGGTGCGCGACTCCATCACCCCATGTTCCCTGCTCGCGGGGAGGAGTTCGCCGGGACCCCATCCGCGGGCTGATTGGAGTCCGCCGGCGCGCTCGGCCACAGTGGTGGGACAGGACCTCCCCCCACGAGCGGCGAACCCACTGGTTGGACGCTCAAGGTGCTGGCCGCCAGGTGTCGATGGGTAGTGGTTACCCCGGCACGGTCCGCACCGGAGTCGCCGACCCATGACCCACACCCTCGCCGCCGACCTCGTTGGCCACCCTGACCACCCCGAGGACCCGCCCTCGCCGGCCCGCTCGCGGGGTTGGGGCCGTAGGCTCCTTCGCCTGATCGTCGGTTTCGTCGCTGTCCTCGTCATCGGCAACATCGGCATCCTCGTGGCCCACGCGTACGCGAGGAGCAACGCACCGATCGCCGCCAACGCCGTCACCGCCGACGTCGCCGCCATCCGCAACTTCGAGGTGGTCGATGCCACCCTGTGGCGGGGCGGAGCGCCGACCGACGCCGAGTACCGCTCGCTCGCCGAGGCCGGGGTCACCACCGTGGTCGACCTCCGAGCCGAGCACGGTGTGCACGTCCCCGACGACCTCCTGGCGGAGCTCGGGATCAGGCATGTGTCCATCCCGATCCGCGACGGGCAGACCCCCACCCCGGTGCAGGTGCAGCGCTTCCTGGATGCCGTGGACGCGAGCACGGGGCGCGTGTACCTCCACTGCGGGGCGGGCGTCGGCCGGACGGGCACGATGGCCGCGGTGTACTCCGTGTCGCACGGGGCCACAGGGTGGGACGCGATGCGAGCGAACCTCGCGGTCGGTCCGCCCTCGTTGGAGCAGCTCGCGTTCGCGGCGTCGCTCGACGTCGGCGAGCCGGCCAGCCGGCCCAACCCCGCCATCGTCGCGGTGAGCCGGACCCTCGACGCGCCCCGCCGGCTCTGGAAGGTCGTCGAAGGGCTCTGACTCTGGGGTTCAGTGCTCCGTCGTCGGCTCGACGGAGATCACCGACGCCTGCACCCGGTCCACGACCGCATCCTGCAGGCACCCGCGCAGCCGCTGTTCGGCGCCCGGCGTGATGTCGGCAGGGACCAGCAGCTCGAGGCGGCCGCCGCCGAGGGGCCGGATGGTCTCCTGGCCGACGGTCCCGCGGAGCACGTGGCTGCACGTCCCCCAGAGGATCGCGGCCGACTGCTCGGGGCGGGCGGCAGACCGCGCGCCCCGGAGGTCGAGCTCGACCCGGGTCACCACCCCCTCGTGGCGGACCTCGGGGCGGGTCTGGATCGCGTCACCGAGCCGATCGATCCCGGCGGCGGCGATCAACGTGACGAGGACCACGGTGGCCACCGGGAGCAGAACGGTGCGTCCCACCGCGGTGCGCTCCCGCTTCGGGTGCACCTCGAGGGCCGGCCCCACGAGGCCGCCCTCGGGGAGGGCGAGCGCCGACAGCCGCGAGGCCAGGCTGCGCTCGAGGGTCGGGGTGGAGGTGCGGCGGGCGACCTGCTCGACCACCCAGGCCAGTCCCGACGCCAGCGCGCCGACGCCGAGCAGGAACGGCAGGAACACGCTCAGGCTCGTGCTGGTCGACTCGAGCCACTCGAAGGGCTTGCGAGCGGGGGGTGCGGCCTCCTGGATCCGCGCGAGGACGGACGGGTCGATCGCGCCTGGCACCGGGCGACGGGCGAGCTCGTCCACGTGCTCCTCGAGGCGGGCGAGCCGTCGCATGATGAGCGCCAGGCCCAGTCCGATCTCGGCAGCCACGAAGAACAGCGCGGTGATGATGGCTCGATGCCACTCCCAGCGGAACAGGTAGATCAGCGCGTAGATCCCCGACGCGGCCAGCACCGCCACGATCCCCACGAGTGACGCTCGGCGGATCACGGCGTCGCCTCTGCACCAGTCGGCCGCGAGAGCATGGTGACCTCGCCGGAGGTGCCATCCACCAGCAGCTCGGTGCCGGGCGGGAAGCGCCGGGTCGCGTCATCGACGCCGACCACGGCGGGCACGCCGTGCTCGCGGGCGAGGATCGCCAGGTGCGAGAGGGGGCTCCCCGTCGCGGCCACAAGGCCAGCGAGCCCGCCGAGCACCGGCGCCAGCCGCGGATCGAGCGTGTCGACGACGAGCACCGACCCGGGCGGCGGGCGGAGCCCGTGCGCCACGATCCCCACTGCCCGGCCACCGCTCGCGCCGGTGCCGCCAGGTGCGCTGCCTCGCACGGCGACCACGGTCCCGTCCGAAGCCAGACGGAAGCGGGACGGCAGGGGCGGACCCGCTGCCCGCGGTGCGTCTGCGTCCACGACATCCGCCCCGCGAACGGCGCGGCGCAGCGACTCGAGGGGCAGGCCCGCGACCGACGCTGGTCCGACGAGGATCCCCGCACGGGCGAGGCGCTCGCCGAGGATGAAGGCGGCGCGCGCGGAGAGCTCGTGGAGCCACCGGATCCGTACCCTCAGCGCCTCTCGGTGAGCGAGCTCGGCCGGGTCCCCGTCGGTCGCCGACGCGCGGGTGCCTTCGGCGGACGGCAGCGGAGCGGGCGGCCCGATGGACGGCGGGATGAGCGCCAGCACGATCGGGTCGGACGCGACGATCTCACCGTCGGATCGGCCGGCGCGTCGCCCGTGGTGGAGCCGCGCCAGCGCGTGTTCGGCGCCGGTGCTCCCGTCCTCGCTGGTGAGGGTGCCGGCAAGGAGCTCGTAGCCGTGGGCGGCGCGGAGGGAGACGCGGGCTCGGTCGAGGAGGTGCAGCAGGGTGTCGTCGGACAGGGTGTCGAGGGCCGGGACGCCGGCGAGGTCGCGGTCGAGGGCGGCCACGAGATCGTCGATGAGACCGGGGAGGCCAGCCCGGAGGCGGCCTACCTGCCACGCCACCCGAAGCCGGCGGGCGGGCTGTCGAGGGTCGAGGAGCGCGAGGCCGCGTCGCCGTGCTCGCCCCCCCTCGAGGAGGTCGAGGTCGACGGCGGGCCTCCCATCGATGACGACGACGATCGGTGAGCGGTCGACGGCGCGCCGGGAGGCGCTCCCCGTGAGCTCGAGGCTGATGCGGAGGGCGGCGCGGAGGGGCGCGATCCAGAGGTCCTCTTCGAGCGGCTGCAACGCATCCGGGAACGTCTCTGCGATCGGTCCGGGGCTGAACACGGGACCTTCGGCCCTCGCGCTCACGGCCGTCACGGGTCGGCTCTGGAGGAGCACAGGGCCGCCGTCGACCTCGATGGCCCACTCGATGTCCTGCGGGCCGCCGAAGAGCGCCTCGGCTCGCCGGGCCAGCCGGACCAGGGCGCGACGCTCCTCCCTCGCCAAGAGGTCAGCGCGGCGCGGCCCCTCGAGGACCTTCGCGTGCCGATCCAGCACGAGCCTCGTCCCCGACTCCAGGCCCGACACGAGCCCTTGGGGGCCGCCCTCGACGACGGCGAGGACCATCCGGTCGGTTGAGCCGCTGACGGGATCGACGGTGAACAGGACACCGCTGCGCGCCGGATCGATGTGGCGTTGGACGAGCACGGCGAGGGGGGATGCGGGCGCGTCGGAGCCCTGTCGCGTGGCCGACCGCGCGACGGCGCGGACGGCGTCGAGGAAGTGGTCCCAGCCGCGCACGTCGACCACCGACTCGAAGACGCCGGCTTGGGACGAGCTCGCGGTGTCCTCCGCCAGCGACGACGACCGCACCACCACGGGGTCGCTGCCGTGACGGCTGAGCGATGCCCAGGCTCGGCGGACGAGGTCGACCTCCGCGGTCTGGCGACCTCGTGGCGCCGAGGCGAGGAGGGCTGCGAGCGGCGGGGGGATCACGAAGCCGTCGATGACCGGGAGCCCGGCCGCCCGGGCCGCGGCGAGGTTCGCCGCCTTGGCGCCGAGCGCGGAAGGAGCGGCTGTCGTGTCGTCTAGCGAGACCAGCTCAGGTCTCTCTGCGATCGCCCGATCTGTGGTCACAGCGCCTCGCCCCCCATGACCGGTTCACTGTTGTTGCCCGCTCGAACAACAGAACCGGGCCAGATGATTCCAGGCGCGCGGGACCCGGCGCTCGAACGTAACGGGATCGCAACGTTCGGGCGGCGTCGGGCTCAGCGTCGGGTGACGGAGACCTCGGTGGGGTTGGAGAGCATGTCGAACACGGCCGAGTACTTGGCACCACCGGCGAGCAGCGCGTCCTTGGCCGTGTCGTCGCAATCGGCGTCGATGTCGTACTCGACGGTGACCTGGTTGAACCCCTTGCGGACGTCCGGGTCGATGCCGAGCACGCCCCGTACGTCGATGTGGCCCGTTGCCGTGGCGGACACCTTGTTCACCTTGATGTCGCGCGCCGCCGCGCCGGTGATGATGCCGGCGGTGACGCACGCTGCCAGCGCGTGGAGCACGTACTCCTGCGGCGTCGGCCCGTGGCCGTGGCCCAGCGTGGGGTGGTCCGCCGTGTAGGCGAACTCCTCGACGTGCACCTGATCGCCGCCAACGCCGTACCACTCGTGGATGGTGGACTGCGAGGCCGTGCCCTCGACCCACTCGTTGCGAGCCGAGAAGCGGAACTGCGCCAGATCGCCGTCGTCGCGGAACCGCGCGATCGCGCCGAACATCTTGTCGCACGGGACTCCGTTGATCTCGTCTGCCATGTGGTCGCCTCCGTCGTGAGCGTGGCGCGCAACCTACGCTCGACCCCTTCCGACCGCAACGGAAGGCGGAGGGCACGGCATGAGCTGGCAGATGGTGGACGACGGCTGGGGGCGCAAGGCGGTCGACTTCGCGACGCTGTCGGAGCCCACCGCGTGCCGCGAGTACGTCGCCGTGCACCAGCGCGTCGGGGTGGCTCCTGGCGACCGGTTGCTCGACATGGCCTGCGGCTCGGGCCTGGCCCTCGAGCTCGCCCGGGTGCGAGGCGCGACCGTGTCGGGGATCGACGCGTCGCCCCGCTTGGTCGCCGTCGCCCTCGATCGCAACCCGGGCTGCGACATCCGGGTGGGCGACATGGGCGCGCTGCCGTGGCCGGACGCGACCTTCGACGTCGTCACGAGCTTCCGCGGCATCTGGGGCACCACACCCGAGGCGGTGCGCGAGGCGCACCGCGTGCTGGTGCCGGGCGGGCGCGTGGCCGTCACGGCGTGGGGGAACGTGAAGCGCTCGCCAGGTGTGTGGGCGTTCGAGCCGTTCCTGTGGGCGACGGAGTCGAAGGTGCAGCACCAGGCCGAGATGAACACCCTCGGCAAGCCCGGGGTGGGCGAGGCGTTCCTGGCCGACGCGGGGTTCGAGGTGGGCGAGCGGTTCGAGATCCCGTTCGTGCTCGAGTACGCCGACCCGCAGACCTATGCCCGCGCCATCGCGTCCGTCGGACCTTCGTACGAGTCGATGCAGAGCATCGGCGAGGAGGAGTTCCTCGCCCGGGCACGAGCCCTCGCCGAAGGGCGGGTCCGCGACGGCTTGCCGCTCCGCGCTGCGATCGAGGAGTTCGGCTACATGGGCACCAAGCGCTGACCGTCCGCGTCGCGGAGGTGCTCCAGCAGGTGGTCGGCCAGGTCGGCGGTGTCGTCCTCGGCGCCGTGGATGAAGCTCGACTTGCGCCGGCGGAGGAACGTGGCGCCGAGGTGGTAGAGGCCCGGCGCGTCGACCACACCACCGTCGTGGCGTAGGCGCCCGGCGCCGTCGACCACGGGCACATCGAGCCAGGAGAGGTCGGGCCGGAAGCCCGTCGCCCACACGACCGAGCTGATCTCGCCTCGGTTCAGGTCGAGCATCAGCGGGGTGTCCGGGGCGAGGCGGGTGCGGTCGAACCGCTCGGCGGGACCGACGTCGCCTGTCAGATCGTGCTCGTCGATCCACTCGTCGATCTCGTCGAGCAACCGATCGAGCTTCTGGTCGGCGAGGGCGCAGTGGTTGGTGAGCCCTCCGGAGAACAGGGCGACGCCGTCGCGGATGGCACCGACGCGCCCGCGCAGCTGGACGCCGGCGTCGCTGAGGCGGTTGAGGTCGAGGGTGCGCCCATCGGCCGTCCCGACGAGCTGCGGTGATGCCACCCCCCGCGCCCGGAGGATCTCGTCCACGTCGTCGTAGCGTTCGTCGAGCCGACCGATGGCGTGCATCCAGTGCTGGATGTCGCGGCCCCGGTAGGTGCGCGGCATGCGCACGTGCTCGCCGACCGAGATGGTGACGGGACGACCGGAGGCGTGGATCTCCTCCGCCAGCTGGATGCCCGTCGAGGCTGCGCCGACGACGAGGACCCCGCCCTCGGGCAGCTCGTCCGGGTGGCGATAGGCCAGCGGGTTCACCGAGGAGACGCCTTCGGGAAGCGCCTCGGCGAACGCCGGCACGGCGGCGAGGCGGTGGCACCCCGACGCGATCACCACGCAGCGGCACCGCCACGTCCCGTCGTCGGTGATGACCTCGTACCCGCCGTCCGCCGGCCGCACCGACTCCACCGTGGTGCCGGCCCGCACCGGCGCGTCGACCCGCCCGGCGTAGGCCTCGATGAACGCGACGATCTGGGCGCGATCCATGAAGCCGTCCGGGTCGTCTCCCTCGTAGCGCGCCCCGGGAAGCTGCGTCTGCCAGCTCGGCGTGAGGAGCGTGAAGGAGTCCCAGCGCTGGTTCCGCCACGAGTCGGCGACCTCGCCCCGCTCGAGGACGACGTGGTCGACGCCGCGGTCGCTGAGCTGCTTGCTCATCGCCAACCCGCTGTGACCGCCGCCGACGATCACGACGGTCACACGGTGGTCGGCCACCGGCATGCGCGCCCTCCTCGCTGGATGCGAGGTGACCGTAGTGCGCGGCGAGCTCAGCTCGGGTGGCGCAGGCGCTCGTTCAGCCGCGCCGCCTGACGCACCTGGTGATCGCGCTCCGCCAGGTTGGGGGCGTTGCGAGCGGCGGCGGCGTACAGGCGAGCAGCGCGCGCGAGGTCCCCGTTGCTCTCGTGGAGGTGGGCGGCGACCGCCTCCCACCGGGGCACGTCGTCAGGGACCTGGCCCAGGGCCGCCAGCCCGGCGGGAGCGCCGTCCGCCTCGCCCACCGCGACGGCCCGGTTTAGGCGCACGATCGGCGTGTCGGCGAAGCGGAGCAGCTGGTCGTACCACTCGACGATCTGGACCCAGTCGGTGTCGTCGA
>JBJMHD010000125.1:0-124190 GCA_045807565.1 Acidimicrobiales bacterium
CGGCTCGTACCAGTTCAAGGACGCCCAGGGCCGTGTGATCTACGTCGGCAAGGCGTCGAGCCTTCGCCAGCGGCTGTCGAACTACTTCCAGAACCCGCGGAACCTGCACGCGCGCACCGCGCAGATGGTCGCCGCGGCGGAGTCGGTGGAGTGGATCGAGGTCGCCAACGAGGTCGAGGCCTTGATGCTCGAGTACAACCTCATCAAGCAGCACCGGCCCCGCTTCAACGTCCGCCTGGTGGACGACAAGAGCTATCCGTTCCTGGCGGTGACGGTCGGTGACGACTGGCCCCGACCGATGGTCATGCGGGGGGCCAAGCGCAAGGGCGTCCGCTACTACGGCCCCTTCGCCCACGCCTACGCCATCCGGGAGACCCTCGACCTGCTGCTGCGCACGTTCCCCCTGCGGACGTGCTCGGACAACAAGTTCAACCAGCACCACCGGCTGGGCCGCCCCTGCCTCCTGTTCCACATCGAGAAGTGCTCGGGCCCGTGCGTGGGGGAGGTGTCCAAGGAGGTCTACGACGACCACGTGCAGGCGCTCCTCCAGTTCCTCGACGGCGACACCGACTCGGTCGTGCAGGAGCTCGAGACCCGCATGCACGAAGCCGCCGGCGACCTCGAGTTCGAGCAGGCGGCCCGGCTGCGCGACCGGCTCACGAGCGTGCGCAAGGCCGTCGAGAAGCAGCAGATGGTCGCCGAGCGCTCGGAGGACTTCGACGTGCTCGGCCTGGCCGACGACGAGCTCGAGGCGGCGGTGCAGGTCTTCTTCGTGCGCAAGGGGCGGGTCGTGGGGCGGAAGGGCTTCATCGTCGACAAGGTGGAGGACCTCACGCCGGCCGAGCTCATGAGCAACGTGGTCGAGCGCCTCTACGACGACTCGCCCCAGGGCATCCCGAAGACCGTGTACGTCCCGGTGGACGTCGACGACCCCGAGCTCTACGAGGAGTGGCTCAGCTCGATCCGCGGGTCGAAGGTGTCGGTGCGGGTGCCGTTCCGGGGCACGAAGCGCGAGCTCCAGGAGACCGTGACGCGGAACGCGCGCGAGGAGTTCGTGCGCCACCGGCTCCGCCGCGCCACCGACCACAACAGCCGCGCTCGCGCCCTCAACGAGCTCCAGGAGAAGCTCGGCCTCCCCGACGCTCCGCTGCGGATCGAGTGCTACGACATGAGCCACATCCAGGGCAGCGACTACGTCGGGTCGATGGTGGTGGTGGAGGACGGGCTCCCGAAGAAGTCCGACTACCGCCGCTTCAAGATCAAGGGCGAGCAGGGCAACGACGACTTCGCCGCCATGGAGCAGGTGCTGACCCGCCGCCTCACCGCGTACCTCGCCGAACGGCGGCAGCCCGTGGACACGACGGCCAAGTTCAAGTACCCGCCCCAGCTGCTCCTCGTCGACGGCGGCAAGGGCCAGCTCGCCGTCGCCGTCCGCGTGCTCGAGGAGCTGGGCCTCGCCGACGAGATCCCGGTGGCAGCGCTGGCCAAGCGCTTCGAGGAGATCTACGTGCCGGGCGAGGCCGATCCGATCCGCCTGCCCCGCCAGTCCGAGGCGCTCTACCTCCTCCAGCGCATCCGCGACGAGGCCCACCGCTTCGCCATCACGTTCCACCGCGAGCTGCGGGGGAAGCGCATGACGCGGAGCGTGCTCGACGGGATCCCCGGCCTGGGCGAGGTGCGCAGGAAGCGGCTGGTGAAGGAGATGGGCGGCGTGCGGGGCGTGAAGGCGGCGACGCTCGAGGACCTGCAGGCGCTGGCCTGGCTGCCGGACTCGGTGGCGCAGGCCGTGCACGACAAGGTGCACAAGCCGGCCGTGCGCTAGGCGGCCGCCGGCCGTGGCGGCGCGGCCCGACGCTCCAGTGCCTCGCCCACGACGATGGCCAGGCCGAGCGCGAGCATCGGCGCCGTGACCCTGCTGATGTTGAGCGGCAGGAAGATGGTGTGGAGGAAGAACGGGATCTGGACGGCGACGGCGGCGGCCGCCAGCGCGACCGGTGGCTGATCGCGCCACCCCCACGCCGCCGCCACGCCGATCAGGAAGCACGCGGCGCCGAGCGCGATCAACCCGGGGCTGGCATCGAGGAACCCGAGGACGACCCAGCGGTTCGTCACCGCCCCGTCGACGGTCCGCGACAGGTAGAGGAACCAGCCGGCCAGGGGCACGAGCGACAGGGCGAGGGCTGCGGGTGGACCGATCCGTCGCCGGGTCAGCAGCAGGCCGGCGCCCGCTCCGATGACCAGCGCCGCCGTGCCTTCCCGGGTGAGGCAGCCGGCGGCGAGGACAGCGACACCGGGCCACAGGTCGCCCCGCACCACGAGGGCCAGCCCGGCGAGGGCGAGCCCCGTCGCCAGGGGATCGGCGACCGTCAGGAAGGTCGGCAGGAAGATCGGCACCAGCGCCAGCCAGCCGAGGGACGGCCGGCGGCCGGTCGACTCGCAGAGGGCAGCGAGGCCCCACACGCTCAGCGCCAGGCCGACGATGTTGAGCGCCAGGAGGGCGAGCACCGTCGCGTCGCCGTCGGGCGCCGCGCTCGCGATCAGCGGGGCCAGGATCCGCAGCAGCCGGTAGCGCGGCTCGTCGACGTTGCGTTCAGCGGCCTTCAGGTCCGGCAGCTCGGCGGCGATGGCGTAGAACTGCTGGCCGTCGTAGCCGGGCCCGTCGACGAGCTCCGCGTCGGGGAAGTCCCGGACGACGACGGCGCGGGAGGGCCCGGTCTCACCGGCCGCCAACAGCCGCCACGGCTCCAAGGCCCCAGCGGCGAAGAGCACGCCGGCGAGCACGAACCCGACGACCGCGGTCCGCGCCCCCATCGCGGCGGCACGGCTCCACCGGCCCTCGCCGGGCTGCGCTGCCACGGCGACACGGTATCCCCGGCCCATCGGGCGCTGGCGGAGGCTCCCGATGCGATGCTGGCGCCGTGACCGGTGCCGCCCCTGGCGACGACGACCTGTGGGAGGAGCACGCCGGCTGGTGGCAGGCGGGGTTCACCGAGGGGGCCGACCCGGAGTACGAGGAGCAGATCCTCCCGCTCGCCGCCGAGCACCTCGAGGGGGCGCGGCTGGTGCTCGACGTCGGGTGCGGCGAGGGACAGGTGGCCCGGCTCGCTGCCGCGCGCGGTGCCTCCGCCATCGGTGTCGACCCCACGGCGGCGCAGATCGCCGCGGCCCACCAGCGCGGTGGGGGACCGGCCTACGCCCGCGCCGGTGCCAGTGCGCTGCCGTTGCGGTCGGGGGTCGTCGACGCCGTGGTCGCCTGCCTGGTGTTCGAGCACATCACCGAGGTCGACGCCGCCATCGCCGAGGTCGCCCGCGTCCTGCGACCCGGGGGGCGGTTCCTCTTCTTCCTGAACCACCCGCTGCTGCAGACGCCCAACAGCGGCTGGATCGACGACCAGGTGCTCGACCCGCCCGAGCAGTACTGGCGGATCGGCCCGTACCTGGTGGAGGACGAGACCGTCGAGGAGGTGGAGAAGGGGGTGTTCATCCCGTTCATCCACCGCCCGCTCTCGCGCTACGTGAACGCCCTGGCCGATGCCGGGCTCACGCTCGAGCGCATGGAGGAGCCCGCCCCTCCACCCGGGTTCCTCGCCCGTGCGGCAGAGTACGAAGCGGCAGCGTCCATCCCGAGGCTCCTCTTCCTGCGCTGCGTGAAGGGCGATAGGGCATGAGCGAGTTCGTGATCATCACCGGGTTGTCGGGGGCCGGGCGGTCGCAGGCGGCCGACGACCTCGAGGACCTCGGGTGGTTCGTGATCGACAACCTGCCCACCGAGCTCATCCCCAAGGTGGTGGAGCTGGTGCGCGCACCGAGCACCGAGACGCCGCGGGTCGCGCTCGTGGTCGGCGCCGGCGCGCACCACGCCGAGCTCCTCCCCAACCTCAACGCGCTGCGGGCCTCGGGCGCGCGGGTGCGCCAGCTGTACCTGGAGGCGAGCACGGACGTGCTCGTGCGGCGGTACGAGAGCAGCCGTCGTCGACACCCGCTGCTGGCGGCGGGGGAGGGGCTGGCCGAGGCGATCGAGCGCGAGCGCGTCCTGCTCGAGCCCGTCCGCGAGCAGGCCGACGTGGTGGTCGACACGTCGAACCTCAACGTCCACGAGCTCCACGACCGGATCGTGGGGCTCTTCGGCGAGGCCGAGCTCGACGCCGGGATGCAGACCCGGGTGGTGTCCTTCGGCTACAAGCACGGCCTGCCGGTCGACGTGGACATGGTCCTCGACTGCCGGTTCCTGCCGAACCCGCACTGGGTGGAGGAGCTGCGCCCGCAGACCGGGCTCGACCCCGAGGTGCGGGACCACGTGCTCGGCAACGAGGCGGCCACCGGCTTCCTCCGCCACCTCGAGGAGCTCCTGGACCTCCTGCTGCCGGCCTACGTGGCCGAGGGGAAGGCCTACCTCACCATCGCGTTCGGGTGCACCGGCGGTCGCCACCGGTCGGTGGTGATCGCCGAGGCTGTGGCCGACGTCCTCCGAGCCCGGGGCCTCCCACCCGTGATCGTGCACCGGGACCTGGAGAAGTGAGGCGGTCCTCGGCGCGGCGAACTGGAACGGGACGGGCCGATCTGCTCGGATTGGCCGGAGAGCACGCCATCCCCCTCGAAGAGGAGCACGCCAGAACATGAGCATCCGTGTCGGCATCAACGGGTTCGGCCGGATCGGCCGCAACTTCTTCCGAGCGGCCAAGCAGCGGGGCGCCGACATCGAGTTCGTGGCCGCCAACGACCTCGGCTCCAAGGAGCTGATGGCCCACCTGCTCCGCTACGACACGATCCTCGGCACCTGGGATGCCCAGGTGCGCGTCACCGACGCCGGCATCGAGGTGGACGGCGACGAGATCCAGATCCTCGCCGAGCGCGACCCGAAGGCGCTGCCGTGGTCCGACCTCGGCCTCGACATGGTGATCGAGTCCACCGGCATCTTCTCCAGCAAGGAGCAGGCGTCGATGCACCTCGACGCCGGCGCCCCGTTCGTGATCGTCTCCGCTCCGTCCGCGGGGGCTGACGCCACCTTCGTGGTGGGCGTGAACGACGACACCTTCGACCCGGCGAACCACAAGGTCGTGTCCAACGCGTCCTGCACCACCAACTGCTTCGTGCCGATGGTGAAGGTGCTCGACGACGCCTTCGGCGTGGAGAACGGCCTGATGACCACGGTGCACGCCTACACGGGTACGCAGTCGATCGTGGACGGTCCGTCCAAGGACCTGCGCGAGGCCCGAGCCGCCGCCGTCAACATCATCCCGAGCTCCACCGGCGCCGCCCGAGCCACCAGCCTCGTGCTCGAGTCCATGAAGGGGAAGCTCGACGGCACCTCGCTCCGCGTGCCCGTGCCCGACGGCTCCATCACCGACTTCACCGGCGTCCTCAGCAAGGAGGTCACGGTGGACGAGGTGAACGCGGCGTTCAAGGCCGCCGCCGAGAGCGGACCGCTCTCCAAGGTGCTCGTGTACAACGAGGAGCCCATCGTGAGCTCCGACATCGTGGGCTCGCCGGCGTCGTGCACCTTCGACGCTCCGATCACGATGGCGAACGGCAACCTCGTGAAGGTGATGGGCTGGTACGACAACGAGTGGGGCTACTCGAACCGCCTCGTCGACCTCATCGAGATCACCGGTACCAAGCTCAAGGGCTAGGGGTGGCCGCGTTCGGCGTCCCCACCCTGGAGGACCTCCCGCCGCTCGACGGCAAGCGCGTGCTGCTGCGCGCCGACTTCAACGTTCCGTTGCACGACGGGGCGATCACCGACGACCTCCGCATCCGAGCCGCGCTCCCCACCATCGAGTGGCTCCAGGCGCAGGGGGCGACGGTCGTGGCGGCCACGCACTTCGGCCGCCCCAAGGGCAAGGTCGACGAGCGCTACTCCGTGGCGCCGATCCGCGCTCGCCTCGCTGAGCTGGCGCCCGGCGTGGAGCTCCTCGAGAACCTGCGCTTCGACCCGGGCGAAGAGGGCAACGACGCCGCGTTCGTGGACCAGCTGGTGCAGGGGTTCGACGCCTACGTGAACGACGCCTTCGGCGCGTCGCACCGCGCCCACGCCTCCATCGTCGGACCGCCCCAGCACCTCCCCAGCGCCGCCGGCCGCCTGCTCGAGAAGGAGGTGGAGGTGCTGGTCGGGCTGCGCGAGCACCCCACCCGGCCGTTCGTGGCCGTGCTCGGCGGCTCCAAGGTGAGCGACAAGCTCAAGGTGATCGACGCCCTCCTCGAGGTGGCCGACGAGCTCCTCATCGGCGGCGGCATGTGCTTCACCTTCCTGAAGGCGCAGGGGCACCAGGTCGGCGCGTCACTGTGCGAGGACGACATGGTCGCCACCTGCAAGGCGCTCCTCGACCGCGGCGCGGCCATCCGGCTCCCCTCCGACGTCACCGCCATGGGCCCCGGGGGCACGATCGGCGACCCCTCGGCGGGCGGCGAGGTGCGCCAGCTCGGCACCACCATCCCCGAGGGCTGGATGGGCCTCGACATCGGGCCCGGCACGTCGGCCGAGTTCGCCGACGCCGTCCTCGACGCCCGGACGGTGTTCTGGAACGGCCCCATGGGCGTGTTCGAGGACCCGCGGTTCGCGGCCGGCACCCGCACCCTCGCCGAGGCCGTCGCCGACTCGAGCGCCTTCACCGTCGTCGGCGGGGGAGACTCGGCCGCGGCGGTGGCGGAGTTCGGCCTCGCCGACCGAATCGACCACATCAGCACCGGCGGCGGTGCCTCCCTCGAGCTCCTCGAGCAGGGCGACCTGCCGGGCTTGGAAGCCCTCCGCACCTCGCGATCGACCCAGGAGCACGAGTGACCGACCGCAAGCCGCTCATCAGCGGCAACTGGAAGATGCACCACAACCACTTCGAGGCGCTGCAGCTGGTGCAGAAGCTGAGCTACGCCCTCACCAAGGCGGACTACGACGCCGTCGACGTCTCGGTGCACCCGCCCTTCACCGACCTGCGCACCGTGCAGACCTACTTCATCAGCGAGAAGGAGCCGATCCCGATCGCCCTGGGCGCCCAGAACTGCCACACCGACGAGAAGGGCGCGTTCACCGGCGAGATCGCGGCGCCGATGCTCGCCAAGCTGGACGTGCGCTACGTGATCGCCGGGCACTCCGAGCGTCGGGAGATCTTCGGCGAGAGCGACGAGCTGGTGAACGGGAAGGTGCACGCCATCTTCAAGGCGGGGATGACGCCGATCGTGTGCTGCGGCGAGACGCTGGAGGAGCGCGAGGCGGGCGGCACCGAGGAGAAGGTCACCCGCCAGGTGCAGGCCGCGCTGGCCAAGGTCACGCCCGCGCAGGTCGCCGGGCTCGTGATCGCCTACGAACCGATCTGGGCCATCGGCACCGGCCGCACCGCCAGCGCCGAGGACGCCCAGGCGGTGTGCAGCCTGGTGCGGGCCACCGTCGCCCGCGCCGCGGGCAGCGAGGCGGCCGAGTCCGTGCGCGTGCAGTACGGGGGGTCGGTGAAGCCGACCAACGCCAAGGAGCTCATGGCGCAGCCCGACATCGACGGCGCGCTCGTGGGCGGTGCCAGCCTCGAGGCCGACGACTTCGCGCGGATCGTCCAGTACCGCCTCTGAACCGTCACAGTGCCAGGGGTCACTGCGCGATCCGCTGCTCAGCCCCGGCCTGCTTGTGCGAATCGTCTAGGACAAATGGCGCTGAGGGGCCAGAAGTCCGTGACGTTTGCGTTACCGACTGCACCGGATGACTACCGTGTGGCCGATTCGTTGACCGTCAGCGCGCCGATGTCACGACACCGCCGATCGACCCTGCTACGGTCATTCGCCGTTCGCTCGGTGTCCGTTGTCACGTACGGAACGACGCGCGAACGAGCCGCACGGGGGCCCGCCCCCTCGGCAACTCTGACCATGCCATAGGGAGGTCCACCACGTGAGACTCAAGCGCAAGGGCCTGAAGCTCCTTGCAGTCTTCCTCGGGCTCTCGATCGTCGCCGCCGGTTGCGGCAGTGATGACGACGGGGGCAGCGGGGGCGGAACAGACGGAGATCAACAAGCTGAAGGCTCCCCGGGGGGTGATTTCATCGATCTGGGCACCTTCGTTGGTGACCCGCCCGAGCACCTCGACCCGGCGCTGAACTCCACGCTCGACAGCTACCAGGTCATCAACGCCATGTACGACGGCCTCACCGACATCGATTCGAGCGATCCCGACAACCCGGAGATCGTCCCGCACGTCGCTGAGAAGTTCGAGGCCAACGACGACGCATCGGTGTGGACCTTCACCATCAAGGACGGCATGACCTTCGCCGGTGGCGAGGAGATCAAGCCGAGCACCTTCAAGCGGTCGTGGGAGCGCGCTGCGGCGCTGGCTGGTGACTACAGCTACCTCCTCGGCTTCATCAAGGGTGGCGACGAGGCCCTGAAGCCCGAGAGCGATCACACGCTCTCCGGCGTCGAGGCCGACGACGACGCGATGACCCTCACGGTCACGCTGTCCGCCCCGTACTCCAACTTCCCCGCGGTGGCCGGCTTCCAGCTGTTCATGCCGACCCCGAAGGAAGCCGTCGATGCCGGCAAGGACTGGGAGAACCAGGTCATGTTCGGCAACGGCCCCTACAAGATGGAGTCGAAGCGCACGGACCAGGAGATCAAGCTCGTCAAGAACGACGAGTGGACCGGCGACTTCAACGGCGAGAAGTGGGACGACCGTCTGGACACCATCACGTTCAAGACGTCGGCCGACCCCGACACCTCGTACAACAGCTTCGAGGCTGGTGAGGGCAACAACGCCAACATCCCGCCGGCGCGCGTCGCCGACGTGGAGGCGAAGTACCAGAGCACCCTCGACGTCTCCATCCTCGGCTCGTACCACTGGGTCATGAACACCGAGAAGGGTGTCCTGGCCGGTGACGAGAACATCAAGCTCCGCCAGGCCATCTCGGCGGCGATCAACCGGGACGAGATCAACACGGCCGTCTACAACGACAGCCGCACGAACTCCACCGGCGTCACCCCCGAGGGCATCCCCGGTTGGGCGCCCGACCTGTGCGAGTACTGCACCTACGACGAGGACCAGGCCAAGAGCCTGTTCAAGGAGTGGACGGACGCGGGCGGCAAGCTCACGGCCCCGATCCCGCTCCAGTTCAACGCTGACGCGGGCCACGAGCCCGTGGCGGCCATCGTCGTCGACAACCTGAAGGCCATCGGCATCGACGCCGTCGCCGAGCCGATGAACGGGGAGACCTACTTCTCCGACCTGGCCGACGGTGCGTGCAAGGCCATCTGCCGGGCCGGTTGGTTCGCCGACTACCCGACGTACGACAACTTCATGTTCGACCTCTTCCACACCGACTCGATCGGTGGCAACAACCTCGGCCCGTTCTCCAACGAGGAGTTCGACGCCAAGGTGGACGAGGCCAAGAAGACCGTCGACACCGACGCCCAGGCCAAGCTGTTCCAGGACGCTGAGAAGATCCTTCTCAACGACGACACCGGGGTCGTCCCGATGAACTGGTACAAGGGCGACTACGTCTACAGCGACGACATCGTTGCGTTCCCGCAGTCCAACTTCGGACTCATCACGTGGGAGCAGGTGAAGTTCAAGTAGACCCTCGTCAGTGAGGTGACACCCGGTCGGGGGGCGCTTCGGCGCCCCCCGACCTACCTCTGGAGGCCGCTGCACGCATGTCGAGCTACCTGATCCGTCGGATGCTGCTCATCATCCCGACGGTGTTCTTCGCCATCTCGTTCCTGTTCGTCCTCTTCTTCACGTTGCCGGGAGACCCGGTCACGCTGCTGGCCGGGGGTGCCGACAAGGTCCCGGACGAGACGACGCTCGAGCAGGTGCGAGAGCGCTACGGGTTCGACGATCCGCTCTACGTGCAGTTCGGCCACTACTGGGAGCGCACGCTCCACTGGGACCTCGGGGAGTCGTTCCAGACGAACCGCAGCGTCAACGAGATCTTCGGCGAGCGGGCCGTGGCCAGCGTCCGCCTCGCCATCTGGGCGATCATCATCGAGATCATCTTCGGGATCAGCATCGGGATCCTGTCTGCGATCCGAAGATATTCACTGTCCGATCGGCTCACCACGATCGGCACCGCCGCGGCCTCGGCGATACCCGTGTTCGTGCTGGGGTTCCTCCTCCAGTACTTCTTCGCCGTCCTGCCGGGCCCCAACTACTGGGGCTGGCCCGAGTGGGCGCAGCTGCGCACCTCCTTCATCGGTCCGAACACGTGGACCCTCTTCTTCATCCCCACCGGCGAGCAGTGGCGCTACCTGATCCTGCCCGCCATCACGCTCGCGTCGGTGTCCACGGCGCTCGCCGCCCGGATGACGCGCGGCTCGATGCTCGAGGTGATGCGCGCTGACTACATGCGCACCGCGATGGCCAAGGGCCTGCGCGAGCGCGACGTCGTCATGCGCCATGGCCTCCGGAACGCGATGCTGCCCGTCATCACCCTGATCGGCATCGACTTCGGCACCGTCATCGGTTCGGCGGTGCTCACCGAGACGGCGTTCTCGTGGCCCGGACTCGGCTCCGCCATCGCCGAGTCGCTCGAGCAGCGCGACCTCCCGATCACCCTCGGGCTCACGCTGGCCGTCGTGATCGCGTTCTCCTTGATCAACCTGCTCGTCGACGTCTCCTACGCGTGGTTCGATCCGCGGATCCGTCTCGGAAAGGGCGGTGCCTCGTGACCACCATCGACAGCCCCACGGGGCCCAGCACGGGCCTGGAGGTCACCGAGCCCGGTGGGGGTGTGTCCGACGTCGCCGACCTCGCCGCGGCCCGGCCGCTGCGCAAGGACGTGTGGAAGCGCTTCAAGCGCAACAAGCTGGCGATGGTCGGCGTGGCGCTCGTGGTCCTCCTGGTGCTCACCGCGGTGTTCGCGCCCGCCATCGCGCCCTACGACCCCGAGACCGGCCGGGACCCCACCGCGTTCCGCCAGGGCCCGTCGGCCGACCACTGGTTCGGCACGGACACCATCGGCCTCGACGTGTTCAGCCGGGTCGTCTACGGCGCGCGGATCTCGCTGAAGATCGGCGTGATCGCCACCGTGATGTCGCTGGTGATCGGCTTGCTCTTCGGCGCCATCGCCGGCTTCTTCGGCGGTGGCACCGACACCCTCATCATGAGGACCACCGACATCGGGCTCGCCATCCCGTACATCGTGCTGGCGGCCGCGCTGGCATCGGTGATGGGCAAGGGGGTCAACACGGTGATCCTCGTGATCGGCATCACGGGGTGGCTGGGCATCGCCCGGATCGTGAGATCGAGCTTCCTCTCGCTCAAACAGCTCGAGTACGTGGAGGCTGCCCACGCGCTCGGCTACTCGCGCACGCGCGTGATGTTCCGGCACATCCTCCCCAACGCCCTCCAGCCGATCATCGTGTACGGCACGATCACCGTGGGCTCCGTGATCCTGGCCGAGGCCGCGCTCGCGTTCCTGCAGGTGGGACCGGTGTACCCCACCCCGTCGTGGGGGCTGATGGTCAGCGAGGGCAAGGGCGTGATCTCGGTCGCCCCGCACATGATGATCTTCCCCGGGATGGCCATCATCCTCACGGTCCTCGCCTTCGTGTTCATCGGCGACGGCCTCCGAGACGCACTGGACCCGAAGCTGAAGTGAGCCTCACCACACCTGGGTCCAGCGAGCTCCTGCTCTCGGTCCGCGACCTCACCGCCAAGTTCACCACCGACGACGGGGTCGTCCGCGCCGTCGACGGCGTCAGCTTCGACGTGCACCGCGGTGAGGTGTTCTCGATCGTCGGCGAGTCGGGCTCGGGCAAGTCGGTCACCGCCATGACCATCCTCGGGCTCCTCCCCACCATCGAGGTGGACGAGGGGGAGATCCTCTGGAAGGGCCGCGACCTCCTCGCCATGAACGAGGAGGAGCGCCGCAAGATCCGCGGCGGCGAGATCGCGATGATCTTCCAGGATCCGCTCACCGCGCTGAACCCGGTGCACACCATCGGCCGGCAGATCGGCGAGATGGCTCGGATCCACGAAGACCTCGGCAAGAAGGAGGCCGAGAAGCGCGCCGTCGACATGCTCAACCTCGTCGGCATCCCCGAGGCCGAGAAGCGCGCCGCGATGTACCCGCACGAGTTCTCGGGCGGGATGCGGCAGCGGGCGATGATCGCCATGGCGATCACCTGCAACCCCGACCTGCTGATCGCCGACGAGCCCACCACGGCCCTCGACGTGACGGTGCAGGCGCAGGTGCTCGACGTCCTCATCGGCATCAAGGACGAGATCGACTCGGCCATCATCCTCATCACCCACGACCTGGGCGTGGTGGCGGGCCTGGCCGACGAGGTGATGGTGATGTACGCGGGTCGCCAGGTGGAGATGGGGACGACCTCGGAGATCTTCTACGAGTCACGCCACCCCTACACGCTCGGCCTGCTCGCCAGCCTCCCGCGCCTCGACGACACCGGCGACGACCCGCTGCTCCCGATCACCGGGTCCCCGCCGTCGCTGATCCGGCGCCCGCCCGGCTGTGCCTTCCACCCTCGCTGCCGCTTCGCCCAGCTGCCCGGCCTCTGCAACACCGAGGTGCCGGCGCTCCGCCTCGTCACCGGCGACGCCCACCGGGCCGCGTGCCACTACGCCGAGACCCTCGAGGGCGTCACCGTCGACTCCCTGCGGTCCTCGGCGGAGGAGGCCGAGCTCGTGGCGGCCGAGGTCGGCGCCGTCGACCTGGGCGCCCCATCAAGTCCCGACGTCACCGCTCCCGCTGATCCCGCAGAGGACGCCTCGTGACCGACCTCGACACCCAGCCCACCGAGGCGGGCGGGGGAGCGGAGGCGCCGCTCCTCGTCGCCAAGGACCTGGTGAAGGACTTCCCCATCCGCGCCGGCGTGATGAGCCGCACCGTCGGTGTCGTGTCGGCGGTGGCCGGCGTCTCCCTCCAGGTGCACCGCCGCGAGACGCTCGGGCTGGTCGGCGAGTCCGGCTGCGGCAAGTCCACCACCGGCCGGCTGCTCCTCGACCTCATCCAGCCCACGGCGGGCGAGGTCCTGTTCGACGGGCAGTCGCTCAACAAGGTGAAGGGCAAGGAGCTGGCGCGGATGCGCCGCCGGTTCCAGATCGTGTTCCAGGACCCCTACGCGTCGCTGAACCCGCGCATGACGATCGGCTCCACGTTGGCCGAGCCGCTGAAGGTGCACTTCAACTGGCGCGACGAGAAGGTCACCGCTCGGGTGCAGGAGCTGCTCACGATCGTGGGCCTGTCACCGGAGCACGCCAACCGGTTCCCCCACGAGTTCTCCGGCGGCCAGCGCCAGCGCGTCGGCATCGCTCGAGCCCTCGCCCTCGAACCCGAGCTGATCGTGCTCGACGAGCCGGTGTCCGCCCTCGACGTGTCGATCCAAGCGGGCGTGGTGAACCTGCTCGAGCTGCTGCAGGACCAGCTGGGCCTCGCCTACGTGTTCATCGCCCACGACCTGTCGGTGGTGCGCCACATCTCCGACCGGGTGGCGGTGATGTACCTCGGCAAGATCGTCGAGGAGGGCACGCGCGACGAGATCTACGGGAAGCCCGGGCACCCGTACACCCAGGCGCTGCTGTCGGCCGTCCCGCTGCCCGACCCCAACCGAGAGCAGGCCCGCGAGCGGATCCTGCTCCAGGGCGACGTCCCGTCACCGGCCAACCCGCCCAGCGGCTGCCGGTTCCGCACGCGCTGCTGGAAGAAGCTCGAGCTCGAGGCCGGCGGCGTCGACACGTCGGCCTGCTCGGAGCAGGAGCCGCTGCTCGACCCGTCCGCCGTGGGACACCCGGTCGCCTGCCACTTCGCCGGCCTCCGCGAGGTCGTCTAGCGTCGCGAGGGCCCTACGGGGCGCCCCCCACCCAGGAGAACCCGTGCTCACCCCCATCGTCATCGGCATCCACCTGATCGTGTCCGGGCTCCTCGTCGGGCTCGTGCTGCTGCACAGCGGCAAGGGCGGCGGCCTGTCCGACATGTTCGGCGGCAGCGTGGGAGCGACGGCCCTGGGATCCGCGGCGGCGGAGCGAAACCTCGATCGCATCACGGTGGTCGTCGCCCTCATCTTCGTCTTCACCACCACCGGCCTCGCCTTCCTCCTCGACTGACGCCGTGCGCGCCGGACGGGGCCGACCAGGGCGGAGGGCGGCGGCGGCCGTCGCAGCGTTCGCGCTGCTCGCCACCGCCTGCATCGGCGGCGGCGACGATGGCGATGGCGCCGACGACGGCCCCGAGGTCACGGCGCCCACCGACACGCTCCGCCTCGGGATCGGCGGCGACCTGGTGGTCGACCCGGCCGAGGCGTCGCTGGCGTCGGCCAGCGACCTCATGGTGCTCGACCTGCTGCACGACGGGCTCACGCGGCTCGACGACGCCGGCGTGCCGCATCCCGCCCTGGCCGCCACCTGGACCTCGAACCCCACGGCCACCGCGTTCCAGTTCGCGCTCTCGCCGCAGGCGACCTTCAGCAGCGGACGCAAGATCACCCCACAGGACGTCATCGCGTCGCTCGAGCGGGTCATGGCCGCCGGCGACTCGTCGCTGGCGGCGCTGTCGTTGGAGGCGGTGAAGGGCTTCGCCGACTTCGCCAGCGGCAAGGCCAAGCACGTGAGCGGCCTGTCCGTGCACAGCCCCACCAAGGTCCGGATCGAGCTGGCCACCCCGCTGTCGGTGCTGCCCGCCGTGCTGTCGAGCCCCGTGCTGTCGATCGTCGACGCCGACACCATCAGCGGTGACCCGGCCGACCTCGACCTGAGCGGGCGGTGGGCGGTGACGTCGGGCGACGACGGCGTCCTCGGGCTCGAGGCGCGCGACGACGCGTCAGCCCTGCGGCGGGTCGAGCTGCGGGGCCACGACGACGCCGGGGAGGCCTACGAGGCGTTCGAGGACGGCAAGGTCGACTGGGCCGAGGTCCCGTCCGACCGCTACGACGACGCCGTGCAGGCGCACGGCGACGAGGCGTTCGCGGCCTTCCAGGCCGAGCTGTTCTTCGGGATGAACATCAAGTCGCCGGCGCTCGCGTCGGCGCCGCTCCGCCAGGCCATCGCGTTCGCCATCGACCGGCAGTCGATCGTGGACGAGGTGTACGCCGAGCTCGCCGACCCGCTGACGACGGTCGTGCCCGCGGGCATCGGGGGCCACGACCCGAAGCGCTGCGGCGACTGCACCTTCGATCCGAAGCGGGCCAAGGACGTCCTCAAGGTCGGCTTCCCCGACGGGAAGATCCCCACGGTGCACATCGACTTCGACGAGTCGCCCGTGCAGCAGGCGATGGCCGACATCGTCGCCGACGACCTCGATGCCGTGGGGATCCCCACAGAGCTGCGGTCGAAGTCGCTCCAGGAGTACAAGTCGTTCGTCGTGTCCGGTGACCAGGAGCTCTTCAGCTTCGGGTGGATCGGCGCCTATCGCTCGCCGGACGCCTACCTGGCGCCGCTGTTCGGCTCGTCGGCCAACGACAACCTGACGAACTACCGGTCGCCCGCGGTGGACCTCCTGCTGGCCGACGCCCGCCGGACCACCGATGCCAAGAAGCAGGCGAGCGACTGGGCGAGCGTGGAGAAGACGGTGCTCGAGGCGGACGTGGTCGTTCCCATCGCCCAGTTCCGCACCCAGGTGGTGGTCGCCGACCGGGTCCAGGGCATGGCCCACGCCGTCGACGGGACCATCGACTGGAGCAAGGTGTCGCTGTCCGCTTGACGGGCTCCGGCGGCCCGCGACGGGCTGGCCGGTGTTCGCGGAAGGCGTGTACGGTGACCAGTCCCCAGGGGGCACCTGGGGGCCACGTCGGAGTGGCGGAATTGGCAGACGCGCCAGCTTGAGGGGCTGGTGTCCGCAAGGACGTGGGGGTTCAAGTCCCCCCTCCGACACGCACTTCATCCGAGTCGCCCGGTGGGTTGTCACAGCCGGCTGGGACGGCCGCTCCTGGCCGTCAGGGGTACGTTGCGCCGGTGCCGGTGTTCGCGTTGTGGAGCGCGCCACGGTCCCGCTCCACCGCCTTCTTCCGGTCGATGCTCGAGCGGGGCGACATGGTCGCCGTGCATGAACCGTTCTCGGACCTGGCGGGCTTGGGTGAGACCGACGTGGACGGGCGGCCGTTCGACTCCCCGGTCTCGCTCCTCGCCTGGCTGGCTGACGAGACCCATGACCTGAACGTGTTCCTGAAGGACACGCCCAACGCTCGCCACCACGAGCTGCTCGCCGATCGGCGCTTCCTCGCCGAGGGGCGACACGCGTTCCTCATCCGCCGTCCCGAGGAGATCGCAGCGTCGTTGTTCGCGATCGTGCCCGACATGGGCATCGACGCGATCGGGCTGGAGCTCCTCCACACGCTCTACCTCGCGGTGCAGGACGCCGGCGGGCACCGCCCTGTCGTCATCGACAGCGACGATCTCGTCGCACGACCGGCGGCGACGATGGCGGCGTACTGCGCGGCTGTCGAGCTGCCGTTCCTGCCGGAGGCGCTCACGTGGGAGCCGGGCGAACGACACGAGTGGCGACGGTCCGCCCGTTGGCACGTCGACGTGAGCGCCAGCTCCGGCTTCGCAGCGCGAGACCGCACCTACCCTCACACCGTCGAGACCTCCGACGAGCTGGCGCGCTTCGCCGCCCACCACCTGCCGTTCTACGAGCAGCTCCACGCACAGCGGCTGGCGCTCTAGCCTCACCGCGGTGGGCCACAGCTGCAGCATCGACGAGTCGGCTGGCGGACCCGTCATCCGAGTCGTGGTCGAGGGCGAGATCGACATGGCCTGCGCCAGCGAGGTCACCGACACCCTGGTCGCAGCATCGCAGCGTGACGGCGTGGCTCACGTCGTGGCCGACCTGGCGGGTGTCACCTTCCTGGACTCGATGGGCATCTCGGCGCTCGTGTCAGCCAAGCGGGCGCTCGAGGAGACGGGCCAGGACCTCACGCTGGCGGCGGTTCCCTCGATGGTCGCGCAGGTCCTGAAGATCGCGGGCGTGGACGGGTTCCTGCCGATCGAGCCCTAGACCAGCTGGCGCCGCTTCAGGTCTCGTCGGCGCTTCCCTCGCCCGCCCCGCCCGTCCTCGACCATGGCTTCCAGACCCGTGGGTGACGGACCTCGGTGAGCTCGCTCGGGATCACCTCGTGGCGGTCACCCCACTCGCTGACGATCGCCTGGCCCATCGCCGCGGCGGGGAGCGCCAGCACGGCGCCGACGGCACCGAGCACGGCGGCTCCGCCCAAGGCGGCCCCGAAGGCCAGGGCCGGGTGGAGCTCCATGGTGTGCGCGGTGATGCGCGGCGACAACAGGTAGTTCTCGATCTGCTGGTAGATGACGATGGCGATGAGCACGATCAACGCCTTCTCGGGAGAGTCGAGGAACGTCAACAGGACGGGCAGCACGCCGGCGAGGTAGGTGCCCACCACCGGGAGGAACTGGCTGACGATGCCCACCCACAGGGCCAGGGCGACCGGTGCGGCGGTCCCGAGCGACTGGAACACGATCCAGTGGAAGAGCGCCGAGAGGAGTGCCAGGAGACCCCGGCTGTAGAGGTAGCCGCCCGTCTTCGTCCCGGCCAGCTCCCAGACCCCCAGGACGCGCTCCTGGCGCGCGGGTGTGAGGCGGCTGCAGATCGCCCGGCGGAGCTTCGGTCCGTCGGCGACGAGGTAGAAGGTGAAGAGCAGCACGGAGAACAGCTGCAGCAAGCCGGCGAGCGCGGCGACCGACAGCTGCACGGCCTTGTCCTGCTGATCGGCGATGAACTGTTGGACGGCGCCGTCGGGGTCGTTGAAGTCGTCGATCACCTCCTGCGCTTCCAGGTTGGTGCCGAACGTGTCGTTGATCGTGTCGACGGTGTCGGTGATGTACGTCTCCGAGTCCTGGAGGAGGTCGGCGATCTGCGAGCCCACGAGCGTCCCGATCGCGCCGACGAACACGAGGAACATCGCCAGGACACCGAACAGGATCAGGGCGGTGGCGCGACCGCGCTGCCAGCCGCGTCGCGCCAGGCGGTTCACGCCTGGCTCGATGGCGAGGGCCAGGAAGACGGCGATGGCCAGGAGCACGACGAGCCCGCTGAGCTTGCCCCAGAAGAACTGCAGGGCCATCGCCACGAGGAACCCGCTCCAGAAGACGACGACCGCGGGGACGACCCATCCCGGCAACCGCCGATCCACCGACGTCGGCTCCTCCTCGACGGGCACCAGCGGAGCGTAGCGAGGCGGTTTTCGGACACCGTGGACCGGGAGCAAACCAGCAGATCCGGCACGGAGAGACACCGACCTACCACTCCTCGTGCGGTCACGTACGCTCCCGCCGGTGCGGGCATGGGCGGGTGTTCGACGGTGGGCGCGCCTGACCTGGGCGTCGTACCGAGGCATCACCCCTCTGGTGCTCCTCGTGGTCGCGCTCGGACTCGGGTACGTGGGCTATCGGGCGTACTTCGCCGCCGCCGGTGAACCCCGTCCTTGGTACGACCTCCTCTACTACGACCTCCAGCTCCTGACCTTCAACACCCGCAGCGCCTCCGATCCCTCGGCCGCGCTGCCCTGGACGCTCCAGGTCGCTCGCTTCATGGCGCCCCTGGTCGCCGGCTACGGCGCCCTGGTCGGGATCCTTCGGCTCTTCCGCGACCGGTTCGACCAGTCCCGCGCTCGCTTCAGCCGCCGACATGCCGTGGTGATCGGCGCCACCCCGACCGGCCTCGCCTTCGTCCGCTCGCTGCGCGCCGACGGGCGACGAGTCGTCCTCGTGGACGGGAACGGGTCCGATCCGATCGCCGCGGCGTGCCGTGAGCTCGGCGCGCTGGTGCTCGAGGCCGACGCCCGGCACCCGGAGAGCCTCGTGCAAGCGGGGCTCGGCGCCGCCGATCACCTCGTCGCCGTGAGCGGCGACGACGGAACGAACGTCGAGGTCGTCGTGAAC
The DNA here is from genome assembly GCA_045807565.1 of Acidimicrobiales bacterium. Lineage (GTDB taxonomy): Bacteria > Actinomycetota > Acidimicrobiia > Acidimicrobiales > VFJN01 > VFJN01. The sequence goes on from JBJMHD010000125.1 coordinate 18,815, forward strand.
GCCCGCAGCGTCCGCCGTCGGGTTGGCCGACCGCTGAGGTGCCTGGCCCACATCGTGGATCCCGACCTGTGGCAGCTGCTTCGGGCCAACGAGCTGACGTCGGACGCGGCGGGCTCCATCCGCATCGACTGCTTCAACATCTACGAGCACGGTGCGCGAGCCCTCCTCGCCGATCACCCGCCTCCGGCGCCGGCGCTCGGCCGGCCGTCGACGGTGCTCGTCGTGGGTGACGGCCCGTTGACCGCCCGGCTGGTGGTGCAGGTCGTCCGCCGGTCGTGCGCCGCCTCATCCGCGTCCCCACCGCCCGAGACGACGCTGCTGGGGCCGGGCGCCACCGGCATGCGAGCGGCGCTCCTCGCCGAGCTCGACGGTGACCTGTGCCTGCGCGCCATCGATGCGCCGTTGACCCGCGGCGGCGTGGAAGCGACGGAGACGCTGGGGGACGTCGACATCGCGTACGTCTGCGTGGAGTCGGACAAGACAGCCGTGGTCGTCGCGCAGATGCTCCGAACGTGCTTGCCGGCGACGCCGGTCGTGGTGAGCCTCGCCCACAGCGAAGGGATCGTTCGGCTGCTGGAGCAGCGCTTCGTGGCCGGACCTCCCGGCCTGCACCTGCTGGCGCCCTTCGCCCTCCTCGAGCGGACCTGTCACCCTGACGCGCTGCTCGTCGGGACGAAGGAGGGCGTCGCCGAAGCGCTTCACGCCCGCTACCGCCAGGAGGAGCTCGCGGCGGGCACCTCGCCGGCTGATCCGCGAGTGGCCCGGTGGTCCGATCTGAGTCCCGATCGCCAGGAGTCCTGTCGCAGCCAAGCGGCGTCGATCGGGGAGATGATCCGGCTGATCGGGTGCGATCTCATCCCGCAGCACGCCCCGAGCTCGTTCTCGTTCACGGAGAGCGAGGTCGCTCGACTCGCTCGCTTCGAGCACGCTCGGTGGAAGCGAGAGCGGGAGGACCAGGGCTGGAAGCTCGGGTCCGTGCGCGACGACGAGCGGAGACGGTCTCCGCTCCTCGTCGGGTGGGAGGATCTCCCTGACGAGGCGCGGGCCACCACCCGTCGGATGATCGCGAACCTCCCGAGGCTCGTCGAGGAGGCCGGCTATCGGATCGTCCGTCTGAACGCCCTGGATCCGGACCGTCGATGGATGGAACCGGTCGCCAGGGCGATCCACGAGCGGTACCTGGTCCGGCGCGACGACGACGGACAGGGCTCGCCGGACTCGGCGTTGCCCTGGGAGGACCTGAGCGATGTGCTCAGGTCCTCGAACCGAGCGCAGGCCGCGGACATCTCGCGGAAGCTGGCGTCGATCGGGTGCCGCGTCATCGAGTCCGACGCGTCGCCCGGGTTCAGCGGCTTCACGGCAACCGAGCTCGAGGAGCTGTCCCGCCAGGAGCACGACCGATGGGTCGACGAACGCCTGGCGGCGGGGTACCGGCGCGGCCCACGGGGCCCGCGCAGCACGCCGGACCTCGTGGGATGGGACGACCTCGACGAACCACGCCGAGAGCTCGACCGCGAGGCGGTGCGAGCCATCCCCGAGGTGCTCGCTGCCGCGGGGATGGCGATCGGGCGACGGTGACCACGCAACGGGAAGAGGGCGACATGGGTGGGATCTTCATCAGCTACCGACGGGAGGACGCGGCCGCTTGGGCGGGGCGCGTCTGGGAGCACCTGAAGGGGGCGTTCGGGTCGGCGCGCGTCTTCATGGACGTCGACTCCCTCAACCTCGGGGAGGACTTCCTCGAGGTGATCGAGCGGTACATCGCGGCGACCGACGTGATGCTCGTGGTCATCGGCCCGCGCTGGCTGGACGCGGTCAACGGCGAGGGCCAACGACGCCTCGACCTCGACGACGACTTCGTCGCCCTCGAGATCGCCCAGGCGCTCGAGCAGGGCCGCCGGGTGATCCCCGTGCTGGTCGACAACGCCTCCATGCCGACCGCCGAGCAGCTGCCGGCCCGACTGGGCCCGCTCGCTCGCCGTCACGCCATCGGCCTCACCCACTCCGGGTTCAGCCGCGACATCCAGGGACTGATCGATGCGTTGTCCCCGTTCCTCTCCGAAGGGTCCTCCCCGCTCGAGGCCGCGCCTGGCGAAGCCGTCGCCGATCGGGTGCAGGCGACGCACGGTCCACCCTCCTCTGCGGGCTCGGGGCTGCCGCCGCGGGAACCGATGCCGCCCGGCGACGTGCCGCCGTGGGAGCCGCTCTACCACCGCCCGAGGCGTCGTGGGCGCCGGCTCGTCTGGGCGGCGGTCGGAACCGTCGGCGTGCTCTTCGTCATGGCCATGATCTGGGGCGATGACGACGTCGCCGACGATGACGAGATCGCAGACGGGCCGTGCGCGGCGGTCGACATGGCGGTGTCTCCGGAGAAGCTCGAGCTGCTGACGGACCTCGCCAACACGTTCAACACGTCCGATCGGGCGCAGGTCGACGACTCGTGCGTCGAGGTCGTGCCGTACCGGCAGGCATCAGGCCTGGGAGCACGGTTGCTGGTGGAGGGCTGGGACGAGGCCGCCGAGGGACCGAAGCCGGTCATCTGGTCGCCGGCCTCCAGCGCCTGGGGAGCGATCGTCGACCACCGCCTCGACGAGAAGGGCAAGGACCCGATCGCCGGGAAGGGCACGCCCTTCATGAGGACGCCCCTGGTCATCGCCATGCCGGAACCCATGGCGAAGGCGCTCGGGTGGCCGGAGGCGCCCATCGGGTGGTCCGACGTCTTCGAGCTCGCCACGAACGCGGAGGGGTGGGCCTCGCGCGGGCACCAGGAGTGGGGGCCGTTCCGCCTCGGGAAGACCAACCCCAACTTCTCCACCAGCGGCCTGTCGGCGCTCGTCGCCCAGTCCTATGCCGCCACCGGGAAGACGGAGGGCCTGACCAGCGACGACCTCGACGAACCGGGTGCCGTGGCGTTCGCCACCGGAGTCGAGTCAGCGGTCGTTCACTACGGCGACACGACCCTCACGTTCCTCGACAACCTGTACCGGGCCGACGGGCGCGGAGCGGCTCTGAGCTATGCGTCGGCCGTCGCCGTCGAGGAGAAGTCGGTGATCGACTACAACCTCGGGAACCCCGACGGGATCGCGGACGACGGTGAGAAGGCCACGAAGCCGCGCGTGCCGCTGGTGGCGATCTACCCGGAGGAGGGCACGGTCATGTCGGACAACCCCTTCTTCCTGCTCGACGCCGAGTGGGTGTCCGACCTCGAACGCGAGGGAGCCCAGCGGTTCGAGGACTTCGTCCAGGAACGGCCCAACCAGGAGCGCGTCCTGGAGTACGGGTTCCGGCCGGGCAACCCCGAGGTGGCGGTGGGTTCGCCCATCACGAAGGAGAACGGGGTCGATCCCGCTGAGCCCGCGCTCCTCAGCCTGCCTGAGCCCGCGGTGTTGGCGGACCTGGTGAAGCACTGGGACGCGCAGCGGAAGCCGGCACGGGTCGAGCTCGTCATCGACATCTCGGGCTCGATGCGCGACACCGCGGACTTCGACTCAGGCGCGACGAAGCTGGAGCTGGCGGTCGACGCGGCGCTCGGAGCGATCGACCAGTTCGGCCCCAACGACGTCGTGGGGCTGCGCGTCTTCTCGACGAAGCTCGGGCCAACGGGGGATCAGGACGTGGTCCAGCTCGTCGCGCCCGGGGTGGTCGACGAGGTGCAGCGTGGAGCGCTGAAGGAGGCGCTGAACGGCTTGGTCCAGCCGACGAACGCGACACCCTTGTACTCGGCGACGCAGCAGGCCTTCGAGGATGTGACCGCGGCATACGACCCAGGCAGCATCAATGCCGTCGTCCTCCTGAGCGACGGTGTCAACGACGATGGTGAGAAGACCGACGACAAGGCGCAGCTCGACGAGCTGCTGCGCACCCTGAGGGGCGACGAGGGAGCGGAGGCCCACCCGGTCCGTGTGTTCCCCATCATCTACGGGTCCGAAGCCGACAGGGGGACGTTGAGGCTGATCGCCGAGGCGTCCGACTCGGCGTTCTACGACGCTGAGGATGCGTCGAAGATCGACCGGGTGCTCGCTGCCGTCATCTCCAACTTCTGAGCGGCGCCGCCCTCACGGGCGGGCGGCGGTACGGTCGGCGCCATGACCTCCAAGCGGGCACTCATCACCGGTTGTTCCACGGGCATCGGACGGGCGACCGCAGTCGAGCTCACCACGCGGGGGTACGAGGTGATCGCCACCGCTCGGCGTCCCGAGACGCTCGCTGACCTCGATGTGGCGCTCTCCGTGGCCCTCGACGTGGACTCCGACGTGTCGGTCGCCCAGGCCGTCGCCGAGGCCGGACCGGTCGACGTGCTCGTGAACAACGCCGGGTTCGGGGTCGAGGGCCCGATCGAGTCGGTCCCGCTCGACGAGGTGCGCCGCATGTTCGAGACCAACGTGTTCGGATCGATCCGGATGATCCAGGCGGTGCTCCCCGACATGCGGGAGCGTGGCGGCGGAGCCATCGTGAACGTCACCTCCACCGCGGGCATCGCCGCACCGCCCCTCGGCGGCTTCTACGCCGCGACGAAGTTCGCCATGGAGGCGATCTCCGAGGCGCTGAAGCTGGAGGTCGGCCACTTCGGCATCCAGGTGTTCGCCATCGAGCCGGGCGTGATCGAGACGAGCTTCGGGGACAACGCCCTGGACCACCGCGGCGAACCCGGGCCGTACGAGGAGCTCGGCACGCTGTGGGCGAAGGCCATGGAGACGCTGGGCGGGGGAGAGGTGCCCCCGGGGCCCGGCCTCGTCGCCAACGCGATCGCGACGGCCCTCGAGTCCGACGGCACCCAGCTGCGGTGGCCCGTCGGCCCGGACGCCGAGATGATCGCGGCAGCCCGCACGGGCACCGGCTACGACGAGTTCGTCGCCGGCATGCGAGCGGTCCTCAACCTCGACTGGTAGCGCGCTGGACACCGACTACCTCGTCGTCGGCGCAGGGGCCATGGGCATGGCCTTCACCGATGCGCTCATCGACCACGCCGACGTCCACGTCACGATCGTCGACCGCCGCCACGCGCCGGGAGGTCACTGGGTCGACGCGTACCCGTTCGTCCAGCTCCACCAGGCGTCGCTCTTCTACGGCGTGGCGTCCACGGTCCTCGGCACCGGCGCCATCCAGGAGCAGGGACCCGAGGCCGGGCTGCAGGAGCGAGCGCGGCAGCCCGAGATCCGCGCCTACTACGACGACGTCCTCCACCGCCGCTTCCTGGCGACGGGACGCGTCACGTTCCTCTCGGGCAGCGAGCACCACCACGACGGCTCGACGCACCTGGTGACGTCGCGCCTGAGCGGCGAGACGGTGGAGGTGAACGTGCGGCGCCGCGTCGTCGACGCCACCTACCTCGCCCCCTCGATCCCGGCCACCACACCACCCCCGTTCGGCGTCACCGTCGGCGCCGACGTGCGTCCCATCAACGACCTGGCGCACGTGGTCGACGCACCGAGCCAGTACGTGGTGGTCGGCGCGGGCAAGACGGCCACCGACGCCATCGTCTGGTTGCTCCGCAACGGCGTGGACCCCGACCGCGTCCTGTGGGTCCGGCCACGCGACCCGTGGATGCTCGACCGCGCCATGGTGCAGCCCGACCCGGTCGTCGCCATCGGCATGGCGGCCGACACGATGGCGGCCGCGAGCGAAGCCACCTCCCTCGAGGACCTCTTCCTCCGCCTCGAGGCGGCCGGGGTGATGCTCCGGGTCGATCGCGACGTGTTCCCCACCATGGCGAAGACGCCCACCCTCGGCCAGTGGGAGCTCGAGCTGCTGCGCAGCATCGAGAACGTGGTTCGCATGGGCCACATCCGCGAGGTGACCTCCTCCGAGATCGTGTTCGACGGCGGGGCGGTGGCGATGGCGCCGGGGGCGCTCGTGGTGCACTGCGCGGCGTCGGGCCTGGCGTACCCGCCGCTCGTGCCGATCTGGGGGGACGACCTGATCCGCCTGCAGACGAGCCGGGTCGGCTTCCCGTGCTTCAACGCCGCGCTCATCGGCTACGTGGAGGCCACCCGCGACGACGACCGCGAGCGAAACCGCCTCTGCCCGCCGAACCTCTACGGGAACAGCCTGGCCGAGTGGGCGAGGATGCAGGCGCGGGGCACGGTCGCGGCGCGGACCTTCGGCGCCGAACCCGACATCGCGGCGTGGGCGAACGGGTGCGCCCTCAACCCGGCGCGCGTGCTCCCGTCGCAACGAGAGGACCCGGCCGTGCAGGCCGCCGCCGCCCGCCTGGCCGGCCACGCCGAGCAGGGGCTGGCCCGCCTGACCACGCTGGCAGGTCCATTTTCCGCCTGAGGCCGTATCTCGGCGGCGGGTGCGGACGATGACCCTTCGGGCGGTTTCTACCGACTGACCATTGAAGGGACTGATCACACTGGTTCGTAGGACCACCATCAAGATCGCCGCTGGGGCGGCTGGGCTCCTGCTCGCAGGGGGTGTCACGGCTGCGGCGGTGGACGCCCCGGAGCAGGCCGCCGACGGGCTCTCGACCGCCGAGGACCACTCAGGGGTCGTCGTGCCCGTCGGCGCCGACGGCGAGCATCCCACCGGCGACGACCATGCCGACGGCGACGACGAGTCGCCCGACGTCGAGGACTCGGTCGAACCCGAGTCGTCGGGCGGGCCGAGCGACAACCACGGCGCCGAGGTCTCGGCGGTCGCCACGTCCGATGCCACCGAGGGCGTCGAGCACGGCGAGGCCGTGTCCGAGGTCGCCCGTGACGGGCACGGTGAGGATGCCGGCGAGGCCGGTGACTCGCACCGCGCCGAGGAGTCCGAGCTGGGCGCAGACAACGCCGGCGAGCACGGCCAGCCGTAGCCCGAACAGCGTTTGGGACGAAGGGGGCCTGCGGGCCCCCTTCGTCGCGCCTGGGCCGAACGGCCCATTCGGGCAAACGGTGCGGGTGGTGCACATCGGTGACCGAAAAAGACCATGTCGACTGGTCACTCTCCGTGGTGTATCTTCACCACGGAGCGCGGCGACTGACAGCGCCGGGCGAGCGGAAGACAAACCAATCAAGAGCGCGGGAGGCAACGATCCGTGGGCTGGCATGGTCGCAGCGCCCACGGGGAGCCAGGGCGAAACCGGCCCCTGCTCAGGACCGGAAGGACCTCCATGCGCACATCCATGCGGGCGGCCGTCGCGCTGCTCACCATCTTCACCCTCCTGGGGCTCGGCGGCGCCGTCGCCGGCGCCGGTCAAGAGGGAAGCGTGACGATCTGCCATCGCACGAACTCGAACCACAACCCGTACGTCGTGGAGAGCCCGAGCGTGCAAGGGCAGAACGGCGCGGCCGATCACCTGCAGGAGCATCAAGGGCCGCTGTGGGACCCCACGCTCAAGAAGCAGAAGATCGAGTGGGGCGACGTCATCGCGCCGATCGCTGGAGTGTCCGATGACCCGTCCACGCCCGACGTCGACGAGTCCAAGGGCAGCCAGGCCTACCAGGAGCTGGAAGAGCAGCAGGCCGGAGAAGGGCAGGCGTTCATCGACCGGGGCTGCCATGCGGCTGAGCCGCCCGTCGTGCCCACGCATGGCGTGACGCTCGACAAGGCGACGACCGGTGGCACCGCTCCGACAGCTGACACCGAGTTCACCTTCACGGTGGAGTGCGAGTCGGGTGACGTCACCTCGCCGGTGAGCATCGCGCCGGCGGACGATCCCGTGAGCGTCGCCACCGGCGTCGCCGAGGACGATCTCTGCACCATCACCGAGACCGGCAGCAACGGGGCTGAGACGATCAGCTTCAGCGTCACCGGGGGCACCAAGGACTCCTCGACGGCGAGCTCCGTGACGGTCGCCGTCGGCGCCGACTCGGCAGTCCTGGCGACCAACGCCTACCCCGAGCCCGTTCCCGAGAACCAGGTCGAGGGCAAGGTGATCGAGAAGGCTCCGGCTCCCGTGGTCAAGGCGGCGGCGCTGCCGAAGACCGGCCCGAGCGAGATGACGCCGTACTACGCGATGGCTGGCGCGGCGCTCCTGCTCGCCGGATCGCTGGCCCGCTTCGCGAGCCGGCGCCTGTCGATCAGCACCAAGCGCTGATCAGGACGCAGCCTTCTCATCCCGGCCGAAGGTGGCGGTCGGGATGAGAAGGCGTGCTCCGCGTGAGCGGGGCAGACTGACCCGATGCTCCTCGACGGCATCAACCACGTCGCCCTCCTCACCGCCGACACCGAGCGGTTCGTCGCCTTCTACGGCGACATCTTCGGTGCGACCGTCGACGCCGAGCTGCCCGAGGAGGACGGCGTCCGGCTCACCTTCGTGAGCGTGGGCCCGCACTCGGAGCTCAACGTGTTCCAGATCGCGGGCAACGACGAGGCGGCCAGGCAGGTGCCGATGTTCGGCCGCGGTCGTCTCGACCACATGGGGCTGCAGGCGAGCTCGCTGGCAGCGTTCGACACGATCCGTGAGCGCCTGATGGCGGCGGGCGCCACCGACGGCTTCGTCACCGACTTCGGACCCGGCCTCAGCGTGTTCTTCCGGGACCCCGACGGCCTCGAGGGCGAGGTGTGCGTCCCCAACCCCGACGCGGTGCCCGGCGTGCTGAACCCGCCCGGCACCCCGAGCCGTCGATACCACCCCGAAGGCTGACCCGTGATCGCCTTCGTGCACGGCGTCCCGGAGACGGCGGCGATCTGGGACGGCATCCGGGGTCGCATCCAGGGGCCGTCCGTCGCGCTGCCGCTCCCCGGGTTCGGCAACCCGCGCCCGGCGGGCTTCGGCGCCACGAAGGACGACTACCTCCGTTGGCTGCTGGACGAGCTGGCGTCTCTCGAGCCACCCGTCGACCTCGTCGGGCACGACTGGGGCGCGATCCTCGCCGCCCGAGTCGCCTGCGCCCACGGCGACCGGGTCCGCTCGTACGTGTTCGACGTGGGCAACGTGTCGCACCCCTCGTACACGTGGCACGCCTTCGCCCAGATCTGGCAGACGCCGGGGGAGGGAGAGGCGTTCTTCGAGAGCCAGGCCACCGCGGCGGTGGAGGACCGGGCCAACGGGCTGACCGCCCTCGGCGTGCCGATCGAGGGGGCGAGGGAGATGGCCGCCGCCGCCGACGCCGACATGGGGAGCTGCATCCTCGACCTCTACCGCTCGGCCACGCCCAACGTGCACGCCGACTGGGGTCCCCTTGCACCGTCGCCGGCCACGGGGCTCGTCGTCCACGCCAGCGACGACCCCTTCTCCGACGAGGCGCAGGCGCGGGAGGTCGCGACGGCCTTGGGGGCCGAGCTCGCGCGCCTCGAGGGGGCGGGGCACTTCTGGCCGTACCAGGCACCGGAGCCGGCGGCCGAGCTGCTCGAGGCGTTCTGGGCGGGCCTGGCGCCCTGAGCCCGGACGCGACGGTGGGCCCCGGAGCGTGCTCCGAGGCCCACCGAAGGATGCTCTGCTGAGCTGGTCGAGCGTGCCTAGGCGGCGCGCTTGATCACGGGGGTGTGGTGCCCGAGGGTCTCGTCGCCAGCCGCCCGGTCGTGGGTGAGGAAGCCGAACGCCGCCCGCCAGGGGACGGTCATGCCGGCGACCATGAAGCCCGTGAGCCAGAGGCCGGTGTCCCGGTCTTCGATGGCGATGTTCCAGCCGTCGAAGATCGAGTAGTCGAGCCAGAGCACGATGCCCACGCCGAGGGCGATGGTGAGCAGCGAACGGAACCGCTGCAACGCCTCGACGTTGTCAGTGAGGACATCGACGACCTTCAGGACCGCAAGGGCCATGAGGGCGACGAGAGCGAAGTGGTACATGGTGAACCTCCTGGAGCGGGGGGATCGAGGAACATCCTTGGTTCTCCGACGCTCACCCGATCAGACCGGCGTTCCCCGCCGGGGCTACATGAACATTCCGCGGCGATGTGACGATCTTCGGCCGATCGCGCGCTGCATGTAACCCTTCCGGATCTACTCCTCCCGGCGTTGGCGGAGGGCGGCCTGCCGGTAGGCGAGGAGCATGAGCTCCGGGTCGCTCCAGGTGACCTCCTTGGGGACCATGGTGTTCTCGAGCGCCCGGCAGGCGCTGGTGGTCATCGCGAGCGACAGCGGGTCCATGGAGAGGAGGCGCGCCGCCAACCGTCGTGCCGCAGGGAGCAGCTCGTCATCGGGGTGCACGTGGTTCAGGAAGCCCCAGGTCGCCGCCTGCTGCGCCGTGAAGCGCTCGCAGGCCATCGTGAGCTCCTTGGTGCGTGCGGGGCCCAGCTCACGCATCAGGCGAGGCAGCGCCTGCCAGGTGAGGGGGAGGTCGAGCTCCACCTCCGGGATCGAGAACCAGGCCGACTCGGCGGCGAGCCGAAGGTCGCAGCACGACAGGAGGACGACGGCGCCGCCGATGGCGAGCCCGTTCGCCACCCCGATCGTGACCTGGGGGAGCCGGTCGAGCATCTCGCACGTGCGACCGCCGAGGTGGGCGCGAGCCCGCCGGTCGATGTCGTTGACCGGCGGCGTGTCCCGCCGGTCACCGAGCTGCGCGCCGGCGCTGAAGGCCCGGCCCGCCCCGGTGAGGAGCACCACCCGGATCTCGTGGTCGGTCTCGAGGGCGGCGCAGAGGTGCTGGAGCTCGTCGTGCACGGCGATGCTCAGCGCGTTGAGCTTGTCGGGGCGGTCGAGGGTGATGGTGAGCAAGCCCGCGAGCTCGTGGTCGCGGTCCACCTGCAGGAGGTCGTAGGAGGTCATCGCGGCCAGTCTCCACCACGGCAGGTTGTGCACGGACCTGTGGTCAGGTGGTGGACAACCTCGCGCGATCTGGGGACAACGGAAAAGGTTGGTGGATAAGCCTGGGGATCTCGCGACTGGCTATTGACGGAGGTTTCGGCGAGGTCCAGAGTCGCCTTCACCGCAGCGGAACGGAGCGGATCGACACCGAGAAGAACCAGAGGCTTCGGCCGACGGAGGACCCTCGGAGGAGAACCGACACCACCGCCTCGGGAGGACGAGCAGACACCGTCCGTTCGGGAGGGGGAGCGCAAGCGAACCGGAACGAACGGTCCGCCATGGTGGTGGGGGGAACCCCAAGAACCAGCGGGATCTGAGACCTGAGCACCTCGGTGCGAGGGTCCTGGAAACAGGACATCGCCCGCCAGAGCTTCGGCTCCGACGGGCGATGTGGGTGATCAGAGCCAGGCTAACGCCGGGCGAAGATCGCTTGGTGGATGCTCGGCCGACTGGTGGCCCCGGCGCCGCCTCCCTGCTCCGGCAGGAAGGCGCCCGGGGTCACCCCCGTTTTGCCGTAGTTTTCGCGGCGATGAGCGACGCGGACGGCAACGGGCCCAACGCGACCACCGACGCGCTGGCCGGCACGCAGTGGGAGATCGTGCGCGTGGCCGACGAGCCCGCCGACGCCAGCCACGGCCCGCTCCTCCTCTCCTTCGGTCACGACGGGCGCGTGTCGGGCACCACCGGCGTGAACCAGCTCACCGCCAGCTACAGCCTCACCGCCGACTACCTCACGTTCGGACCGCTGGCCACCACGCGCCGGAGCGGCGACCCGGGCCAGATGGAGCAGGAGCACCGGCTGGTGCAGTCCCTCGCGGGCATGTGCCCCTTCCAGCTCACCGTCCACACCCTCACGATCGAGGGGCCGCTGGGGGTCGTCGAGCTGGTGACGACCACGCCGCTCCCCACAGCGGCGGTGGCGGAGGAGCGCAGCTACGCCGCCGAGCCCACCTCGGGGGACGAGGCCAGCGAGTAGAACTCGGCGAGGACGTCGGCGCCGCCCTCGTGCTGCAGGCACCAGTGCTCCACCTCGCCCAGCACCGCCTTGCGGGTCTGCTGGCGGCCGTCGCCGAGCGACTGCTCGAGGCCCCGGGCCCAGAGCGTGCCGATCATGTCGGCGCCCGAGTACGTGGTGCCGGAGGCGCCGACCCAGGTGCGATCCCGCATCTCGGTGAGGGCGGTCTTGAGGTACTCCACGTGCGGGGTCTCGTCGGCCCGGATGTAGGAGACGAGCTGCGCCGCCTCGCCGTCGCCGGCGACGAGTTCGGGGTCGGCCAGCCACTCCTCGGCCCAGGCGAAGGTGTGGAACGCCTGGATCTCGATGAGGAGGACCCGGATCATGAGGTTGGCGATCAGCTCGAGGTTGACGTCGATGTCGTCGGGCAGGGCCCGGGCCACGTCGATGCCTCCTGGGCCGCCGGGCTGACCGAAGCCCATGCGGGCGAGCATGGCGTCGATGTCGATCTTGGCGGTGGGGTTCTCGAAGGCGACGTCGCGAGCGGCGAACCACATGTCCTTGTGGCCGGCCTCCTCCTCCCAGCCGGCCTCGTCGCGGCCGTGCGCCTCGAAGAGGCCCGTGCCCAGGTGGTCGATGGCCGTGCCCCGGACGTCCTCCTGGAAGTGCCGCTGCATGTCGCCCGGCTGGAGGAGCCGGATGTTGGCGCCGTAGCCCTCCACGGTGCCGATGCGGGTGAGGGTGGCGATCAGCGGCTCGGGGACGCCGGCGGTGATGAGGTGGCGGGCCTGGGCGACGTTGGGCATGTGCTCGGGCCAGGTGTCGAGGGGGATGTCCAGCATCTCCTCGCCGAACAGGGCCTGGTGCTGGGCTTGCCACGCCTCGATGCCGGGCACGCGGAACTTGGTGCGGGGGGAGACGTAGGCGCCGTCCTCGTCGAAGCCGCCATGGCACCGCACGCCGCCGACGATGAGCGGCTCGGCCATGGTGTGGTCGGCCAGCAGCTCGGCCTCGGTGAAGGTGACCTGGTCGGTGGTCGAGACCTCAGTCAACGGGTGCCCCCTGTGCTCGGCGTGGCCCAACTGTAAGCCCGCCTCACGCGCGCTCCACCACCAGGTCCACGGACAGCACGTCGGCGCTGTGGCGGCCGACCTCGAAGGTGTAGGTCCCTGCCGGCAGCGCCCAGCCGCCGTCCTCCCACACCCGCAGACGGTCCCACGGGACCTCCACGACGACGTCGGCGCTCTGCCCGGCGTCGAGCTCGACGCGGCGGAAGCCGACCAGCCGCCGCGCCGGGCGGTCCGGGTCCGCCTTGCGGCCGGCGTACACCTGGAGGACGTCCGCGCCCGGGCGCTCGCCGGTGTTGGAGAGGCGGGCGGTGACGGTGACGGTGGTCGCGTCGGCGTCGGCCGTCGTGGCCCCGAGCACCCAGCTCGTGTACGACAGCCCGAAGCCGAACGGGAAGGCGGGAGCACGGCGGTCGCGGGCGAGCCGCCAGTAGCCGTGCCACCGGTCGTAGACCGCCGCCTCGGCGTCCCTGTCGAAGTCGGGGAGGTGGGCGGAGTCGGTGGGCACCGAGAACGGCAGCCGCCCAGTCGCGTCCACACGGCCCAGGAGCACGTCGGCGAACCCGTGGCCGCCCTCCATCCCCGAGTACCAGACCTGGAGCATCGCGGGGACCGTCTGCCGCCATCCTTCGGTGAGCACGGCGCTCCCGGCCACGAGGGCGACCACCGATCGCGGGGTGGCTGACGCGACCGCCGCGATGAGGGCTTCGTCGGCGTCGTGCAGCGTGAGGCGCTCCCGGTCGCCACCGGTGGAGAAGCCCAAGGCGTCGCCGCCGGGGATGGTGTCGGGGCGCGGGACGTGGTCGTCGGCGAGGCGAGCGTGGAACGCCTCGACCACGTCCAGCTCGTCCGCCTCCGGCATGAGGGCGGCGAGGTGCGAGGTGCCGGCCTGGCCGATGTACTCGCCCTCGTCGGCCCTGGTGTAACCCACCACGACGATCGCCACATCGGCCGCGGCGGCGAGCTCCTTGGCGGCCTCGAGATCGGCTCCGTCAGCGAACCCGACCTCGGCGTGGGGCAGCGCGGCCCGCAGGCCAGCGAGGTGGGTGACCACGCTCGGGGCGTACACGTCGCTCGAGCCGCCGTCGCCGAGGTTGCGCGCGTCGGCCAGGTGCCCGATCACGGCCACCCGCGCGAGCGAGGTGGCATCGAGCGGCAGGAGCAGGTGGCCGTCGACGGGCTCGTTGCGGAGCAGCACGATGGCCTTGGTGGCGGCCTCGCGGGCCAGCGCCCGGTGCTCGGTCGAGGCGAGGACGTCCTCGCTCACCGGCGACCGGTCTCGGGTCGGGTCGGTGGCGTGGCGCAGCATCGCGGCCACCGTGTGGCCCGCGGCCCGCTCCACCGCCCCCGCGTCCACCTCGCCGCGCTCCATCGCCGCTGCCAGGTTCTCGTAGCGGACCATGCGCGCGGGCATCTCGACGTCGAGGCCGGCGTTCACGGACGCCGCCGCGTCCCGAAGCCCGAAGATCCAGTCGCTGATCACGAAGCCGTCGAAGTGCCAACGGTCACGGAGGATCTCGGTGAGCAACGTCGGGCTCTCACCACACCACTCCCCGTTCACGGCGTTGTACGCGCTCATCACGCACGCGACGCCCTCGTCGACGATGCGCTTGAAGTGCGGCAGGTACACCTCGTGGAGGGCGGCCTCATCGACGCGCACGTCCACCTGGAAGCGGGCGTTCTCCATCGAGTTGCAGGCGAAGTGCTTCACGGTGGCCATCACGTGGCGCTGCACGCCACGGGTGAGCGCGGCGCCCATCTCCCCGAGGTGGTGGGGGTCCTCGCCGTAGGTCTCCTGCGCTCGACCCCACGCCGGATGGCGCAGGGCGTTCACGCACACGCCCCCGTACAGGTCGGCGCCGACGGCGCGCAGCTCGAGCCCGATCGCGTCGCCGATGCGCTCCTCGAGGTCGACGTCCCACGTCGCGCCGCGGGCCATCGTGACGGGGAAGGCGGTGGCGTTCCCGACGACGACCCCGCGGGGCCCGTCGCTGAACCGGAACCCCGGGACCCCCAACCGTTCCACCCGAGCAGCCAGGAAGGGACGGCGGTGGTACCCGCCCGTCCCCAGGTCGGCCATCCCCGCCCAGAAGGGGATGTCGCCGTCGAGGCACCAGCGGCGCTCGTCGTCGGTCATCTGGGCCACCAGGGCGGCGGCCCGGATGACCACGTCCTCGCCTGCGTGGACGGCGGCCACCGCGTCGTCCCACTCGGTCGCCATCCGCCGAAGCATGCACCACCGGCCGGGTTCGTACGATGATCCGCCTCCCGCCGTAGGCTGTCGCGCCCCCCACAACCCGAAGGAACCCCATTGGCCGTCCGCGAGGACCTCCGCAACGTGGCGATCGTGGCCCACGTCGACCACGGCAAGACCACGCTCGTCGACCAGATGCTCTGGCAGTCGGGGGCGTTCCGTGCCAACCAGGACGTGGCCGACCGCGTCATGGACTCGATGGACCTCGAGCGCGAGAAGGGCATCACCATCCTCGCCAAGAACACGTCGGTCACCTACGGCGACGTGCGAATCAACATCATCGACACGCCGGGCCACGCCGACTTCGGCGGCGAGGTGGAGCGCGGGCTGTCGATGGTCGACGGCGTGCTGCTGCTCGTCGACGCATCGGAGGGGCCGTTGCCCCAGACGCGGTTCGTGCTCCGCAAGGCGCTCGAGGCCGACCTGCCCGTGGTGCTGGTGGTGAACAAGGTGGACCGCCCCGATGCCCGCATCGCCGAAGTGGTCCATGAGGTCGAGGAGCTGTTCCTCGACCTCGACGCCGAGGTGCACCAGCTCGACTTCCCGATCGTGTACTGCGTGTCGCGGGAGGGGCGGGCGTCGCTCGAGCGGCCCGCCGACGGTGCCGGGCTGCCCGAGGGCGACACCCTCACCCCGCTGTTCGAGCTGCTCCTGTCTCGGATCCCGGCCCCGACGTACGACCCCGACGTGCCGCTCCAGGCGCTCGTCACCAACCTCGACGCCTCGCCGTACGTCGGCCGGCTCGCGCTCTGCCGGGTCGTCAACGGCACCCTCCGCAAGGGCCAACCGGTGGCGTGGTGCCGCACCGACGGCACGATCGAGCGGGCCAAGCTCACCGAGCTGTACCTCACCGAGGAGCTCGAGCGCGTCCCCGCCGAGGAGGCCGGGCCCGGCGAGATCGTCGCCATCGCCGGCATCCCGGAGATCACGATCGGCGAGACCCTCGCCGACCCCGACGACCCGCAGCCGCTCCCGGTGATCCACATCGACGAGCCGAGCCTGTCGATGACCATCGGCATCAACACCTCGCCGCTCGCGGGCAAGGAGGGGACGCAGCTGACGGCACGGCTCGTGAAGGCGCGCCTGGACCGCGAGCTGGTGGGCAACGTGTCCATCCGCGTGCTCCCGACCGAGCGGCCCGACACCTGGGAGGTGCAGGGCCGCGGCGAGCTCCAGCTCGCGGTGCTGGTCGAGATGATGCGGCGCGAGGGGTTCGAGCTCACGGTCGGCAAGCCACAGGTGCTCACGAAGGAGGTCGACGGCAAGGTGCACGAGCCCGTCGATCGCCTCACCATCGACGTGCCCGAGGACTACCTCGGTGTCGTCACGCAGCTCCTCGCGCTGCGCAAGGGCCGCATGGAGCAGATCATCAACCACGGCACCGGCTGGGTGCGGATGGAGTACCTCATCCCGGCTCGCGGTCTCATCGGGTTCCGCACCGAGTTCGTCACCGAGACCCGTGGCACCGGACTCCTCCACCACGTGTTCGAGCGCATGGAGCCGTGGGCCGGGGAGATCAAGGGTCGACCCAACGGCTCGCTGGTCGCCGACCGGATCGGCCCCACGACCGGGTTCGCGCTCACGGCGCTCCAAGACCGCGGCGTGATGTTCGTGGGACCCGGCGTGCCCGTCTACGAGGGGATGATCGTCGGCGAGAACAGCCGCGCCGACGACATGGACATCAACCCCACCAAGGAGAAGAAGCTCAACAACATCCGCTCGTCCACCGCGGAGGCCTTCGAGAAGCTCATCCCGCCGCGCACGCTGTCACTCGAGCAAGCACTCGAGATGATCGCCGAGGACGAGTGCGTCGAGGTCACCCCCAGCAGCGTCCGTCTCCGCAAGGTCGTGCTCGACCAGACGACGAGAGCAAGGTCGGCGAAGCGTTCGAAGACGGCGACCTAGAAGTACCAGGGGAACTCGGAGAAGTCGGGGTCGCGCTTCTCGAGGAAGGCGTCGCGGCCCTCCTGGGCCTCGTCGGTCATGTACGCCAGGCGGGTGGCCTCGCCGGCGAACACCTGCTGGCCCACCAAGCCGTCGTCGATGAGGTTGAAGGAGTACTTCAGCATCCGCTGGGCCGTCGGGCTCTTGGCGTTGATCAGCCGCGCCCACTCGAGGGCAGTGCCCTCGAGCTCGGTGTGCGGGACCGCCGCGTTGACGACTCCCATCTGGAAGCCCTCCGCGGCGGAGTACTCCTGCCCGAGGAAGAAGATCTGCCGCGCGAACTTCTGACCGACCTGGCGAGCCAGGTACGCAGAGCCGAAGCCCCCGTCGAACGAGCCGACGTCGGCGTCGGTCTGCTTGAAGCGGGCGTGCTCAGCCGACGCCAGGGTGAGGTCGGACACCACGTGGAGGCTGTGGCCACCGCCCGCCGCCCATCCCGGGACCACGCAGATCACCACCTTGGGCATGAAGCGGATGAGGCGCTGCACCTCGAGGATGTGGAGCCGACCGGTCTTGCCCGGATCGATCGTGTCGGCAGTGTCGCCCTCGGCGTACCGGTAGCCGTCCTTGCCGCGGAAGCGCTGGTCGCCGCCGGAGCAGAACGCCCAACCGCCGTCCCGGGGCGACGGGCCGTTGCCGGTGAGGAGCACGCACCCCACGTCGGTGGTCTGCCGGGCGTGGTCGAGCACCCGGTAGAGCTCGTCGACCGTGCTCGGGCGGAAGGCGTTGCGGACCTCCGGCCGGTCGAAGGCGACGCGCACCGTGCCGTGGGCCTTGGCGCGGTGGTAGGTGATGTCCTCGAGGTCGAACCCCGGCACGGGATCCCACGCCTCGGCGTCGAACAGCTCGGAGACCATGAGGTACGAAGGTAGGGGGTCGGTTCCGCTAGAACCTCACCCGTGGATGCTGTCCTGATCTACGAGAGCCTCACCGGGAACACGGCGAAGGCGGGCAAGGCGATCGCCGCCGCCCTCACCGCCGAGGGCCTGCCCACCCAGGCGTTCCCGATCAAGGACATCGACTACCAGGCGCTGTCCCGGGCCGAGCTGGTGATCGTGGGGAGCTGGGTGGACGGGCTGGTGCTCGTGGGCCAGCGGCCGGGCCGCCTCGGGCGCATCAAGGGGATGCCCGCCCTCGCCGGCAAGCGGGCCGTGGTGTACCTCACCTACGCCATCGACGCCGGCAAGGCGCTCCAGAAGATGTCAGACGCGGTGACGGCACGGGGCGCCGAGGTGCTCGGCGGCCAGCTGATCCGGCGGGACAAGCTCGACGAGGGCGTGGCCGACTTCGTCGACCGCGTCCTGCAGGTCACCAGCGCCGCCTGAGCCGCGGCGCGCCGAGCCGTCAGTCGTTCCACGGGCCGACGCCCGTGATGCTCTCCACCTTGATGCGCACGACCGACCCGGGCGGCGGGTCGTCGACGGGTGGGAACTTCACGTCGGGCCCGAGGTGCACGTGGGCGAGCTCCTGGAGGAGCTCAGCCGCGCCTCCGGTCTCCACGGTGGCGGTGCCCTGGATCACGAGGTACTCGCGCATGCCGATGGCGTTGGCACCCGGCGCCTCGACCGACAGCGCGATCCGCGGGTCTCGCTCGAGGTTGCGCAGCTTGCGCCACGGGCCGAGCGACCCGAACACGACGTCGTCGCCGTCGGTCTT
Organism: Acidimicrobiales bacterium; assembly: GCA_045807565.1. GTDB lineage: Bacteria > Actinomycetota > Acidimicrobiia > Acidimicrobiales > VFJN01 > VFJN01. Next base: position 37,368 of record JBJMHD010000125.1, read on the forward strand.
CACCCACACGCAGGTGACGTGCGGGGAGCCGTCGGCGTTCATGGTGACGACGTGGGCGAGGTGGGGGCCGTCGAGGACCTCACGGGCGGGGTCGGGGAGCGCGACCATGCCGGCAGGGTAGAACGGCCGGGTGCCGCTTCCTCGCTACGTCATCGACGCGCAGGCTCCCGAGCTCGTGGCGGGGCTGGCACGCATCCGGGAGGAGCTCGACGTGCCCGGACCGCCGCCGGCGCCCGCGCTGGCCGAGGCGGAGGCGGCGGCCGGCCGCGTCCTCGCCGGCCTCGACCAGAGCATCGGACGGGAGCGGGTGGACGCCCGCCAGTGGGAGCTCATCACCATCGACCCGCCCGGGAGCCGTGACCTCGACCAGGCCCTCCACCTCGAGCGTCGGCGCGGTGGCGGCTGCCGCGTGCGGTACGCCATCGCCGACGTCGCCGCCTTCGTGGTCCCCGGGGGCCCGCTCGACCTGGAGGTGTGGGAGCGGGGGGTCACCTTCTACCTCCCCGATGGGCGCGCGCCCCTGCACCCGCCGCTGCTCGGTGAGGGTGCGGCGAGCCTGCTCCCGGACGAGGACCGCCCCGCGCTGCTCTGGACGATCGAGCTCGACGATGCTGGAGCCGTCACGGGCGAGGCCCGACTCGAGCGGGCCGTGGTCCGCAGCCGCGCCCAGCGCACCTACGCGGACGTGCAGGGTGCCGTCGACGCGGGCACGGCCAGCTCCGTGGAGAAGCTGTTGGCCGAGGTCGGTCCGCGGCGGCAGGAGATCGAAGCGGCGCGCGGAGGCGTGAGCCTCGACCTGCCGACCCAGCGCGTCACCACCGACGACGGCGGGTACCGACTCGAGCGAGAGCACGTGGTCCCGGCGATGGGCTGGAACGCCCAGCTCTCGCTGCTCGCGGGGATGACTGCCGGCGACACGATGCTCCGCGCCGGGGTGGGCCTGCTGCGCACGCTGCCGCCACCGCACGACGAGGTGCTGCGAACGGTGCGCCGAACGGCCCGCGCCTTGGGCGTCGACTGGCCCGACGGCACGACCTACCAGGAGCGCGTGCGCACGCTGGACAGCGACGTCCCCGAGGAGGCGGCGCTGCTGCTCCTCGCCGCCCGGGGCCTCCGTGGCGCCGGCTACCTCGCCCTCGTCCCGGGCGAGCCGCCGCCCGCCGGCGACGAGGCGCGGCACGCCGCCATCGCCGCGACCTACGCCCACGTGACCGCACCCCTGCGGCGCCTGGCGGACCGCTACGCGAACGAGGTGTGCGTCGCCCTCTTCGCCGGGCGGGGCGTCGCGCCCGAGATCAGCGAGCGCCTCCCCGACCTGCCGAAGGCGATGGCGAAGGCGAACGGGCGCGAAGGGGCCGTCGCCCGCGCCGTGATCGACCTCGTCGAAGCGCTCCTCCTCCGATCGAGCGTCGGGTCGTCGCTCCGCGGCACGGTGGTCGCCACGGGCGAGGGCCGATCCACCCTCGTCCTGCCCGACCCTGCCGTCCAGACGGAGATCGCCCAGGAGCTGCCGCTGGGCGAGGACGTCGAGGTGCGGGTCGTCGCCGCTGACGCGTCCACCCGGTCCGTCGTCCTCGAACCGGTGTGATGCTCGGCCCAGCCGCGCTCGACGCGCTCCGTGGTGCTGTCGGCGCGCCGCGCGTCGTGACGGACCCAGACCAGCGGGCGACCCACGAGACGGACTGGACCCGGCGGTGGCGGGGCGACGCCGGTGCGGTGGTCCGTCCGGCCACGACGGCGGAGGTCCAGGCCGTCATCCAGGCCGCTCGCCGCCACCGGTTCGCGCTCGTCCCGCAGGGTGGCAACACCGGGCTCGTGGGCGGGGCGGTGCCGACCGGCGGCGCGGTCGTCGTCGACCTCCGTGGCCTCGATGACCTCGAGCCGGTGGACGTCGCCGCCGCCCAGGTGACGGTGGGCGCAGGCGTGGCGCTGGCACGGCTCCAGGCGCACGTCGCACCGCACGGGCTCGAGGTTCCGGTCGACCTCGCCGCGCGCGACACCGCCACGATCGGCGGGATGGTCGCCACCAACGCCGGCGGCACCCACGTGATCCGCCATGGGTCGATGCGGGCCCAGCTCCTCGGCCTGGAGGCCGTGCTCGGCAACGGCGACGTCGTCCGGTCCAACCTCGCTGGCCTCCTGAAGGACAACACCGGCTACGACCTCGCCGGCCTGCTGTGCGGCAGCGAGGGCACGCTCGGGATCGTCACCCGCGCGCGGCTGCGGTTGGCGGTCGCTCCCGCCGAGCGAGTCGTGCTGCTGGTCGGGTTCGCGTCGGTCGAGGACGCCGTGGCCGTGCTCCCGCGGCTCCGGGCGCGAGCCGGGCTCGCCGCCGTGGAGATGATGCGGGGCGACGGTGTCGCCCTGGTCGCCGAGCACCTGGGAGCGACCTTCCCGCTCCAGCCGGTCCCTCCGTGCACCCTGCTGGTCGAGCTGGTCGGCGACCACACCGAGGCCGATCTCGCCGCGCTGGTGGCGACGGCCGGTGTCGTGGATGCGGCGACGGCGGTGGCGACCGATGCGGTGGGGCAGGCGGCGCTGTGGCGCTGGCGGGAAGCGCACCCGGAGGCGGCGGCCGCGCATGGCGTGGTGCACAAGGCCGACGTCACGGTGCCCGTCGACGGCCTTGCCGCGCTCAGCGGACGGGTGGACGCGGTGGTCGAACGCGTCGCCCCCGGCGCGCGCACGATCGTGTACGGGCACCTGGCCGACGGCAACCTCCACGTGAACATCGTGGGACCGACCACCGACGACGAGCGTCCGGTCGACGCGGTGCTCGAGCTGGTGCTCGAGCTGGGCGGCAGCGTGAGCGCCGAGCACGGCATCGGCACGGCGAAGCGGGCATGGCTCGAGCGACAGCGGGGCGCCTCCGTGGTCGCCGCCATGCGCGCCGTGAAGGCGGCGCTCGACCCCGATGGCATCCTGAACCCCGGCGTGCTCCTGCCGGACGCGCCCTAGCCCTGGTCGAGGAACCGGGCGATCGCCTCGGCCTGGGCGAGCCGCCACCGGGCGACGGCGTCGCCCGGTGGGAGCGACCGGACCTCCGCCAGCAGCGGAGCGAAGGCCTTCTGCTGGGCGGCCCGGAGCCGACGGGTGGAGCGCCCGGCCCGCTCGAGGAGCAGCAGCTTGGCGAGCAGCACCGCCCGCACGTCACGGAAGCGGGGGACCGGTGTCCGCAGCCACCCCGCGAGCGCGGTGCGTCCGTCGTCGGTGAGCTCGTGGACCGTCCGCTGCGGCCCACGGCCGGGTTCGGTGCGCACGGGTGCCACGAGCCCCTCGAGGGCCAGCTGGTCGATGGCCCGGTAGGTGAGGGGCCGGCTGGCGGACCACACCCGGCCCACCTCACCACCGGGGGCGAGGAGGCGAGCGATCGCGAACCCGTGGGCGGGCGCTTCAGCGAGGAGCCCCAGCACGACCCACTCGGTGAGGGGTCGCTCGCGCTCGGACGGCATGGGTGCATTCGATCATGCCCGCCTGGTAGTCAGCGAGTGACTACTCTGCGGCGATGCGCGCCCCGCGGGCTCTCGCCGTGCTCGTGGCCGTCGCCCTGCTCGTGTCGTGCGGCGGCGACGACACCGAGACCGACAGCGAGGGCTCCACCCCGGCCACGGCGTCGACGCAGGAGCTCGACGGCACGCTCACCGTGCTCGCCGCCACCTCGTTGCAGGGCGCCTTCGCGGACATCGAGGCGGCGTTCGAGGATGCGCACCCGGACGTGGACGTCCAGGTCAGCACGGACGGGTCCGCCAACCTCGCCACCGCGATCATCGAGGGGGGCGTCCCCGCCGACGTGTTCGCATCCGCCGACGAGCAGAACCTCGAGCGGGTGGTCGACGCCGGGCTCGCCGAGGAGGGGGCCGCCGAGGCCTTCGTCGCGAACCGTCTGCAGATCGTGGTGGAGGAGGGCAACCCGCTCGGGATCGAGTCCCTCGAGGACCTCACCGACCCGGACGTCTCGGTGTCGCTGTGCCAGCCCGACGTGCCGTGCGGCAGGTACGCCGAGGCGGCGTTCGCCGCCGCCGGCCTCGCCGTCCCGCCCGCTGGTGAGGAGGACAAGGTCTCGGGTGTGGTCCGGAAGGTTGCCCTGGGGGAAGCGGACGCCGGCATCGTGTACGTCACCGACGTGCTGGCGGCCGACGACGACGTGGATGGCGTCGACCTCGCCGACGACGAGCAGGTGACGGCCACCTACCCGGCCTCGGTGCTCTCGGATGCACCGAACCCCACGGCGGCTCGGGCCTTCGTGGCCTACCTCTCCGGCGCCGATGCGCAGGAGATCTTCGAGCGGTACGGCTTCGAGGTCCCGTGAGCAGGCGCCGCGGTCGCGCCTTGCCCCTGGCCCTCGGCGTCGCCGGCGCCCTCGCCCTCGCCGTCCTCATCGTCCTCCCGTTGCTCGCCCTCGTGATCCGGGCACCGTGGGGCGAGGCGATCGACGTGCTCACCACGGAGGAGGTCCGGGACGCGCTGGGCCTCTCGCTCATCGTGTCGCTGTGGGCCCTCGGCCTGGCCGTGCTGTTCGGGTTCCCGATGGCGTGGGTCCTCGCCCGGTCCACCTTCCCGGGTCGATCGTTGCTCCGAGCCCTCGTCCTGCTCCCGATGGTCGTGCCGCCGGTGATCGGTGGCGTCGCGCTCCTCGTCGCCTTCGGCCGCCGGGGCGTCATCGGCCAGCACCTCGACGAGTGGTTCGACGTGCGGCTGGCGTACACCCGCACCGCGGCCATCCTGGCGGCCACCTTCGTGAGCCTCCCGTTCTTCGTGGTGACGGTGGAGGCGGCGCTGCGCGGGGGCGATCGGCGCTACGAGGATGCGGCGCGCACCCTCGGCGCGTCACCCGGGTTCGTGCTGCGCCACATCACCCTCCCGTCGATCCGAGGTGCGATCGGGGCAGGTGCAGCGCTGGCCTGGGCGCGGGCGCTCGGCGAGTTCGGGGCCACGGTCACCTTCGCCGGCAGCTTCGCCGGGACGACGCAGACGATGCCCTTGGCGATCTACGACCTCTTGGACTCCGACGTGCACGCCGCGATCCTGCTCAGCCTGCTGCTGCTGGCGGTGTCGGTCGCGGTGCTGGCGCTGCTCCGTGACCGTTGGCTGGGCGCGCCGTGACGGCGCTGACGGTCAAGGGCGCCACCCGCGTCGGTGCGCTTGAGGTCACCGTCGACCTCTCGGTCGCGTCGGGCGAGACGCTGGCGGTGCTCGGACCGAACGGCGCGGGCAAGACCACGCTCCTGCGCGCCGTCGCCGGACTGGTGCCGCTCACCCGGGGCACCATCACGCTCGAGGGTCGCGTGCTGGACGACCCGTCGCGCGACGTGTTCGTCCCCGCCGAGGACCGCGCCATCGCGGTGGTGTTCCAGGACCTGCTGCTGTTCCCCGGGCTCGACGTCCTCGACAACGTCGCGTTCGGGCGACGGGCCCGCGGCGCGCGCCGCGCCCCCGCCCGACGAGAGGCACAGGGGTGGCTCGACCGGCTCGGCCTGGGCGACCGCAGCCACGACGCCGTACGGGACCTCTCGGGCGGGGAGGCCCAGCGGGTGGCGCTCGCCCGGGCGCTGGCCGCCGCTCCCAAGGCACTGCTGCTCGACGAACCCCTGTCGGCGCTGGATGCCGACGTGCGCGCCACCGTGCGGCGGGATCTGCGCGACCACCTGCGCCACCACGAGGGCCCACGGATCCTCGTCACCCACGACCCCCTCGACGCGGCGGTTCTGGCTGACCGGGTGGTGGTCCTCGAGCAGGGGGCGATCACGGCCGACGGGCAGCTCGCAGACCTGGTGGCGCACCCCCGCTCACGCTGGGCGGCCGAGCTCGCCGGCGTGAACCTGCTCGAAGCGACCGCGGTCGGCATCGAGCTGCGGATCCGTTCCGGAGGGGCCCTGGTGGCGGCCGAACCACCCGGCGACGGGCCGGTGCTCGTGGCGGTGCGTCCCTCCTCGGTCGCGCTCCATGCCGGCTGCCCGGAGGGCTCGCCCCGCAACGTCTGGCAGGCGACCGTGGCCGAGGTGGAGGGGTTCGGGGAGCGCAGGAGGATCCGGCTCGACGGGCGCATCCCGATCGTCGCCGAGGTCACCATCGACGCGGCGACCGCACTCGGGCTCGCGCCCGGTGCTCCGGTGTGGGCCAGCGTGAAGGCGACCGAGGTGACGGCGTACCCGGTCTGACCGGATCAGGTGCCCAGCAGCTCCGGGAGCACGACCTCGCTCGCGAACCGCTCGCGCACCTTCGGGGCGAGGTGCACGCCGTCGGGGCGGCCGTCGGCACCCTCGAGGTGCAGCCCGACGAGCCATGGCTGCAGGTCGACGTGGTCGACGCCGAGGGAGCGGACCAGCTCCCGCAGCGCGACCCACCGACGCGGATCGTTGAGGTCGGTGGGGAAGCGACCCCAGCCCAGGTGGAGGTCGGCGGGCAGGATCCACACGACGCGGGCGCCGCGGTCCTCCACGTCCGCGGCGAAGGCTCGGTAGGCATCGCCGATCAGCTCGCGGCCCTCCGGGTCCAGGACCGAGACGACGTGACCATCAGGGAGGTGGATGTCGGTGCCGTCCCACGCGCCGATGCTGACGAGGACGACGTCGATCTGCTCGGCCGTCACCCGCTCCCGCGCCGACTGCCACTGCGCCACGCAACCGCTGAGGTCGGTCATCGCCGTGCCCCCGTCTGCCGTCGCGCTCTCGTGCATGCGGCCGTCCGAACCGGCCGAGAGGCCGCAGCCGCCGAAGGCAGCGCTCGCGACGGCCAGCTCGGTGGGACGAACCGCCGCCTGGCCGATGAGCGTGTCGGCGAGCTGCACCGCCGTGCTGTCGCCGAGGACCAGCACCCGCTCCGGACCGGCGGCGGCCCTCACGGTCGACGGTCGGGCGAGGGCGCGCGCCCGCCGGGAGCCGCCGATGGCGGTGGAGCCAGCGGACCGCGCGGCGCGGGCGTCGAGGTCGTCGCCCGGCACGACCCGGTTGAGCGTGGTCGGAGGGGGCGGAAGGGTCACCACGGATGCCTCGGCCACCCGTTCGGTGGTGGGGGCGTGGCCACCGGTGAGGACGAGCGCGCACAGGAGCAGGGTGGCGACGACCATCGCCGGTGCCCATCGCCAGGTGACGCGCGGTGAACGCCGGATGGGCTGCTCGAGCCAGTGGTGCGACACGGCGGCGAGCCCGACGGCGACCAGCACGCACAGGGCGTCACGGGCGGGGCCGACCAGCCCGAACCGCGGGGGAGCGAGCAGGAGGATCACCGGCCAGTGCCAGAGGTAGATCCCGTAGCTCCGGTCGCCGACCCACCGCAGTGCCGGGTGGGCGAGCCGTCCCCCGTCCGGTTGCTGGGCGACCCACATCACCACCACCGCCATCGCGACGGCGAAGGTGGGGAAGCCCCACCAGTACAGCCAGGTCGAACCCTCGTCGCTGAGCAGCACGATGGCCGCGGCCGTCGCGGCTGCCGGTGCGGCCGCGAGACGGACGACCCGGCCGATCCAGGGGCGCTCCGCCGCCGCGATCGACGCCACCGCGGCCGCGGCACCGAACAGGAGGCTGTGGGCCCGCGCACCGGTGTGCACGTAGGTGTCGGTGAGGCTCGCCGGGTCGAACAGCACGATCATCGTGACGACCGACGCGGCGGCCAGACCGAGGGCGACGGCGGCGATGGCACGGGCGCGTCCGCCCAGGCGCACGACGAGGAGCAGCACGAGCGGCCACACCAGGTAGAACTGCTCCTCCACCGCGAGCGACCAGAAGTGGGCCACCGGTGATGCCTCGCCGAACCGGGCCCAGTAGTCCCCGCCGCTGGAGATGATCCCCCAGTTGGCCGCCCAGCCCAGGGCGAAGAGCACGTCCCGCTGCAGCGAGCCGGCCACGTCGATCCGCAGCGCGGTCCACAGCACCGTGATCACGACGATCGTGACCGCGCTGGCCGGCAGGAGCCGGCGCACCCGTGCGGACCAGAAGGAGGAGAGGTCGATCGTCCTGCGGTCGGTGTCGGTGGCGGCCAGGAGCGACCGCGTGATCACCCACCCGGAGATCACGAAGAAGGCGTCGACGCCGAGGTTCCCGCCCGGGAGACGGTCAAGGTGGAAGGCGACCACGGCCGCGACGGCGACAGCCCGCAGGCCATCGAGACCTGGGCGTCGCTCGAGTCGCCAGCGCCCGCCCGGTCCGCCCTTCTGTCCCCCCTCGGGGCCGTGGTGTTGCATCGGTCGCGAGCACGATAACCCCGGCCCGGGCTATTTGAACTGGGCCAGCGCCGCATCCGCCTCGGGCTCGAGGAACAGCACGGACCCGGCTTGGTTGCTGCCCAGCCGGGTCGGCAGCTCGACCGGCGCCGGGTCCAGCGCACGGAGCCGCCAGGCGAACTTGAGCGCCTCCCAGAACCCGAGGGTGTCGTCGACGCGCAGGCCCCCGGCTGCGTCGCCCGCCGCCCGGGCCAGGGTGACCGGGTTCTTCACGTCGCCGAGCTCGCTGAAGACGGCCTTCAGGAACTGCTGCTGCCGCTTCACGCGGCCCAGGTCGCCCGTGGCGTCGGGCACCTCCCGGCCGTCGATGACCTCGACGTAGTGGCGCGACCGCACGTAGGCGAGGGCTTGCGGGCCGTCGAGGTGGACCGGACCGGCCTGCTTCACGTCGAGGCCGGAGTTCCGGTCGAAGGCCGGGTGCTCGAACCCGATCGTGATGCCCCCCAGGGCGTCGACGAGCTTCGCGAAGCTCACGAAGTCGACCTCGAGGTACTGGTGCACGGGGACGCCCAGCGACTGCTGCACCGTCTTGACGAGCCGGCTGGGGCCGCCGTTGTAGGCGGCGTTGATCTTCTGCGAGCCGCCGGTGTCGGCGATGGGGAGGTACAGGTCGCGGGGGATCGACATCATCTTCGCCTCGCCGTCGACGAAGCGGAGCAGCATCATCGTGTCGGAGCGCTGCCCGCCGCCGTCGGCGAACGCGGCGGGATCGAGGCCGGCGTCCACCAGGTCCTCGAGGTCGCGGGAGTCCGAGCCGACGATCAGGTAGTTCGTGCCGCTGCCACTGCTCGCGCTGAGCACGTCGGCGAGCGGGATCTTCTCGATGCGGTCGTACACCGACTTCGCATAGAGGTAGCCACCGACGGCGGCGGCGAGGAGGAGCACCGGGAGGAGGAGGCCGGTGAGGAGCAGGATGCGGCGGAGCTTCGGGCGCTTGCGGCTCTTCTTCGGAGACGACGTGGGCCGCGGCTTCGCCGGTGCGCTCGCCGGCCGGTTCGGGGGCCGCGACGCCGGCGTGGGCTTGGGGGCGGGCTTGGGCGCCGCCTGCGGGCGGGCGGGGGCGTCGTACACCGACGAGCCGGGGCGAGGGTCGGCGGCCACGGAGGCGCGCCGCGGCGCGGCGGTCCGGCCGGCGGCCGCGCCGGAGTCGGGCGCCGGGATGTGGACCTTGCGCTCGTCGCGCCGGGGGGAGGGGTCGACCACGGGAAGATGAGGGTACTTCCGTGCGAGACTCCAGCTGATGTCAAGCTGGGAGATCGACGAGGACGACTGGCCCGACCCCGGAGCGTCCAGCGAGATCCTCATCGTCGACGACGACGCCAGCATCCGAGCGATGCTGGGCTTCGTGTTCGACGACGCCGGCTACACGGTGGTGGAGGCGGCGGACGGCGCCGAGGCCCTCGAGGCGCTGCGCGGCTCGCCGCCGGCCCTGATGGTGCTGGACCTGATGATGCCGGGCATCGACGGCGTCGAGGTGCTGCGTCGGCGCGAGGCCGAGGCGTTGGCGCCAGAGACGCGCGTGCTCATCCTCACCGCCAAGCTCGACACCAAGGATGCCGTGTGGTGCTGGGAGCTGGGCGCCGACGAGTACGTCACGAAGCCCGTCGACCCCGACCAGCTCCTCCGCAACGGCCTGGCCCTGCTGAAGCTCACCCCCGACGACCTCCGCCACAACCGTGAGGTGGGGTTGGCCGAGGCGCGCCGGCTCGACGCGCTGGAGGCCGCCTTGCGGCCGGGGATCAGCCGCTGGGGTCGTTCGTAGAGCGGTTCGTAGCGCGGTTCGCAGCGCGGGTCCGCTACTCGGCGTCGGGCTGGAGCTGGAGCGACGCGGAGTTCATGCAGTAGCGCTCGCCGGTGGGGCCGGGCCCGTCCGGGAACACGTGCCCGAGGTGGGCGTCGCAGCGGGCGCAGCGCACCTCGGTGCGCGCCATGCCGTGGCTCGAGTCCGTGACCAGGCGGACCCGTTCCATCGCCATCGGCTCCGTGAAGCTCGGCCAGCCGCTGCCGGAGTCGTACTTGGTGTCGCTGCGGAACAGCTCGGTGTCGCACACGACGCACCGGTACGTGCCGGGTTCCTTCGTGTTCCAGTACACGCCGGTGAACGCCCGCTCCGTGCCGCCCTTCTGGGTCACCTCGTACTGCAGGTCGCTGAGCCGCTCGCGCAGCTCGTCATCGGTCGGGAGCTCGGCCTCGTCGCTCATGGGACCAGTCTGCCCGCGATCAGGCCGACTGGTGCCGCAGGGCCCACACGAGCCGTTCGACCACAGGTCGCACCGGGGGCGTCGCCACGTGCTCGATCGCCTCCAGCGTGCAGAACGCATCGGTGCCGTGAGCCCGCCCCTGCAACGAGATCACCAGGCTGCACACGCCCTCGCCCTCCACGGGCAGCAGCGCTTCGAGGATGGCGCACGACCGATCGATGTACGTGACGTCGCCGATGCGGTGGCAGGCGTCGACGAGCCGGGCGAACGCCTCGTCGGGTGGGACCGCCAGGTGCACGGTGTCGCCGTCGAGGACCTCCGGTGGCTCGTGCAGCGGCTCTCGCGCCGCGGCCGGTTCCGGCGGCGGCGGAGCAGACGGCGTCGGCGGGCGCTCCGCGAGCCGTCCCTGTCGGTGGGCGCGCTCGAGGGTGGCGTAGGCCTCGGTGACCATCGCGGCACGAGCGGGATCACCGCCGGCACGGTCGGGGTGGCTCGCGGCGATCTGGGCTCGGTACGCGATCCGGACCTCCGTCCACGACGGCGCCGGCCCGAGGCCCAGCTCCTGGCGCGCGACGGCGACGTCCACGGTCAGTCGGCAGGGGAGAGGAACGCCGCCATCATCGCGGCGTACCGGGGTGGGTCCAGGGCACCGCACAGCTCGCGCGCGGCGTGCATCGCCAGCTGCGGCGCGCCCACGTCGACGGTGCTGATCCCCATCCCGGCCGCGGTGATCGGACCGATGGTGGACCCGCACGGGAGGTCGCTGCGGTGGGCGTAGCGCTGCAGCGGGACAGCAGCCTGCTCGCAGGCGAGCACGAGTGCCGCGGCGCTGGCGGCGTCGCTCGCGTAGCGCACGTTGCTGTTCACCTTGAGGACCGGGCCGCCGTTGATCGCGATCTGGTGACCGGGCTCGTGCTTGTCGGCGTAGTTGGGGTGGGTGGCGTGGGCCATGTCCGCCGAGCAGCACAGCGACCGCGCTCGCGCGCGCAGGTGCTCGTCGCGCCCGCCACCGAGCGACAGCGCGATCCGCTCGGTGATGGTCGGCAGCAGGGTCGAGGCCGCGCCTCGATCGGAGGTCGAGCCGATCTCCTCGTGGTCGAACAGCACGAGCAGCGGGATCGGACCGTCGACGTTGCTGTCGGCCGCGACGGCGAGAAGCGCCTCGAGGCCGGCCCAGCTCGAGCAGAGGTTGTCGAGGCGCGGGGCGGAGACGAGCTCGTCCTCGGCGCCGGCGAGGGTGCTCGGGGTGACGTCGTGGACCATCAGATCCCAGGCCAGCACGTCGGCGGGCGCCACCTCCAGCTCGTCCCCCAGGAACGCCGTGAAGGCGCCGGGGGTGACGTCGCCGATGCCCCACACGGGGCTCAGGTGCTGCTGGGGGTTGAGCAGGAGGCCGTTGGTCGAGATCTCCCGGTCGAGGTGGATGGCGAGCTGCGGCACGCGGAGGATCGGCCGGTCGACCCGGAGCAGGCGCTCGTGGGGGCCCTGATCGCCCCGAAGGACCACCCGGCCGGACAGGCCGAGGTCGCGGTCGAGCCACGAGTTCAGCAGGGCACCGCCGTACACCTCGACGGCCAGCTGGCGGTAGCCCGCCCGCCCGGTGTCCGGGAGCGGCTTCACGCGCAGGTTCGGGCTGTCGGTGTGGGCCCCGATGATCCGGAACGGATCGCTGGCACGGTGCCGGGCGTTCGTGGCCCAGGCCACGAGGCTCCCGCCCCGACGGACGTAGTGGCGTCCGGGTCCGCTCGGCCAGGGGTCGGATTCGGACAAGCGAGCGAAGCCGGCGGCCTCGAGCTGCGTGGCGGTCTCCTCGCAGGCGTGGAACGGCGAGGGCGAGGCGTCGATGAAGGCCAGCATCCGGCGAACGTCCATCGGCAGAGCCTGCCAGGCGGCTCAAGGTCGCCGTGGCACGAGCCGATCAGATCGGACAACGGGCGCGCTCGCACGGTCGCGGCGCGGCGGGAAGGACCCCATGTTGCGAAGGCTCAACGTCCGGACGCGGCTGGTCGCGGTCATCCTGCTCCCCCTGGTGCTGCTCCTCGCCGTGACGGTGCCGGCCGTGCTCGAGCGCCGGGAACGAGCCGGGGACGCGAGCCAAGCCGCCGACATCACGACCGCGATCGACGACGTCGCCGCGGCGGCCGATGCCCTGCAGGGCGAGCGCACGGTCTCGGCGGCGCTGCGTGCCGGCGCTGGCCCGAGCGTGGCCCGTGCGCTGGACGACCAGCGCGCGACCACGGACGGCGCCGTCGAGCGCGCGTCCGTCGCGCTCGCCGCCCTCGCCGCGGACCACGACGGCTTGCGGGCCAGCGCGAGCGCGGCGGCCGGCCAGCTCGACGAGCTGGACCAGATCCGCGCCGAGATCGACACCGCGGTCTCCGAGGTCCCCTGGAACGATCCCTTCGCCGGGATGATCGGTGCGCTCCTGCAGGTGCAGGAGGACGCGGCCGCCGTCACCGACGACCTCGGCGTGGGCGAAGGACTCTCCTCGGTCGCGCTGCTCGCCCGGATGAAGGACGCCACCGCCACCCAAGGGGCGCAGATGGCTGCGGCCACGACCTGGGGCGAGCTGCGGGGCGATCAGAACCGGATCCTCACCGGCCTCCGGGCCGACGAGGCCGCCTACCGCGCCGCCTACCTGGGCACCTCGCCCACCGCGGTCCGCGACGAGCGGCGTGAGGAGCTCCTGACCCCGGAGGCGACGACCGCGGGTCGGATCGTGGACCGGGCCGTCAACGGGACCGACGTCCCGACATTGTCGAGCTGGCTCGACCTCAGCGACGCCCGCCAGGAGGCGCTGCGCGGCGTCGAGGCCGAGCGCGCCATCGGCGCGGGCGCCACCGCCGAGCTGGTGGCCTCGACCTCGACCACGGCCAGCCAGGGGTACCTGCTCCTCGCCGGCGCGGGGTTGCTCGTGGCCTTCGCGCTGGCGCTCGCTGCGGCACGGTCGATCACCCGGCCGCTGCGCGAGCTCACCGTCGCCGCTGACCGCCTCGCCCAGGAACGGCTGCCCCAGCTCGTGGACGCGCTGCGCCACCCGGCCGACGACGACGAGCACTACCTGAGCGCAGCCATGGAGCCGATCGAGGTCCGCTCGGACGACGAGCTCGGACACCTGGCGGCAGCCTTCAACACGGTGCAGTCGGTGGCCGTCGACGTGGCGGCCGAGCAGGCGAGCCTGCTCAAGAAGGGCATCAGCGACCTGTACGTGAACCTGGCGCGCCGCAACCAGGCGCTCATCGACCGCCAGATCCAGCACCTCGACGAGCTGGAGCGCGAGGAGCAGGACCCCGAGGTCCTCGAGCACCTCTACCTCCTCGACCACCTCGCCACCCGGATGCGCCGCAACGCCGAGAGCCTCCTGATCCTCGCCGGCGCTGAGTCCGGGCCTCGTCGCGCCACGCCCGTGCCGCTCGTCGACGTCGTCCGCGCCGCGGTGAGCGAGGTGGAGGAGTACGAGCGGGTGGAGCTCGGTGGCCTCGCCGACGCGACCTTGCAGGGTCCGGCCGTGAGCGACGTGGCCCACCTCGTGTCGGAGCTCTTGGAGAACGCGACCCACTTCTCTCCGCCCGAGACCACCGTCCGCGTGGAGGGCTCGCGCACGGGCGGCAGCTACCAGCTGGTGGTCACCGACCGGGGCGTGGGCATGCGCGCCGAGCAGCTCGACGACCTGAACGCGATCCTCCGTGACCCGCCCGTCACCGGTCTCGCCCTCGGGCGGTCGCTGGGCTGCCTGGTGGCGGCCCGCCTGGCGGCCCGCCACGGGATCACGGTGCGCCTCCGGCCCGCGGAGGGGGAGGGGATCGCGGCGTACGTGATCGTGCCGCGCCACCTCCTGGCGATGGACGTCGCGGCGCCGCCCGACCCGGCACCCTCGGTCCCCACTCCGCGAGCGCTGGTCCCGCCCGCACCAGCGACGTCTCTGCCGGGGTCCCTCGCCGACGCGCTCCCACGGGCCGACTTCGACGCGAGCCTCCAGGCGCTCCTCGCCTCGGAACCCGAGGCCGAGCTCGACGTGCGGTCGCCCGCCGTCGCTGACGCGGTCCCCGAGGCTGCGATGCCCGGGCCGTCGACCGACGGGCCCGAGCCGACGACGGTGGTGCCCGAGCCCACCCCACCGGAGCCCCCGTCGGCCTCGATGCCCGGCGCCTCCACGTTGACGCGCCGGATCCCGGGTGCGACGACGGAGGCGCTGCCCCCTCCGCGCATCGATCCGCCGGTGCGTCGCAGCCCCGACGAGGTCCGTGCCCTCCTGTCCCGCTACCGATCCGGCCTGCAGGCCGGACGGACGTCCGATGACCCCTCTGAGGAGGTGACGCCATGACCGACCACGCCACGACCGGCGCCCACGGTGCCAACGAGCTCAGCTTCGAAGCACGGAACCTGAGCTGGTTGCTGAACGGCCTCGTCCGCAAGGTGCCCGGGATGACCGAGGCGGTGGTCCTGTCTGCGGACGGTCTGCCGATGGCGGTGTCCGAGGGCCTGGATCGCGAGTCGGCCGAGCGCTTCGCCGCCGTCGCCTCCGGTCTGATCGGCCTCGCCTACGGCGCGGCCGGCCGCTTCGGTGGCGGGCGGGTGAACGAGGTGATCGTCGAGATGGAGCACGCGTTCCTGTTCGTCACCGGCATCAGCGATGGCTCCGTCCTCGCTGCCGTGGCGGAGGGCGGTTGTGACATCGGGATGGTCGGCTACGAGATGGCGGTGTTCGTCGAGCGAGCGGGCTCCGTGCTCACGCCCGAGCTCCGCGCCGAGCTGCAGGGGGCGCTCCTGCGGTGAGCGACGAGGGGATCGAGCTCGATGCGGCCGCTGAGCCGTCTCTGGTCCGGCCGTACGCGCTCGTCCGAGGGCGTACCCGCCGAGGCTCGGCCGCGCCCCTGCCCGTCGAGACCGTGATCCTCACGAAGCTGGCGGTCGACGCCGCCGGCCTCCAGCTCGAGCCGGCCGCGATCGTGCGGTTGTGCCGCCGCGCCCTCAGCGTGGCCGAGATCTCGGCGCGCCTGTCCTTGCCGGTCGGCGTCGTCCGGGTCCTCGTCGCCGACCTCGCTGCCGAGGGCTACGTGGAGGTGAACCGCCCCGTGGACCCGCGGGCCGATGGAACCGTCGACCGGGTGCTGCTCGAACGCGTCCTCGCCGGGCTCGAGGCGCTGTAGGCCGTGACCTGGATCTCCGTGCCCGACCCCTTCGACGAGCGCGAGGGGGCGATGCCCGTGAAGCTCGTCGTGTGCGGCGGGTACGGCGCGGGCAAGACCACCTTCGTGGGCGCGATCTCCGAGATCGTCCCCATCACCACGGAGGCACCCCTCACCGAGCTCAGCATCGGCACCGACGAGGGTGCGGTGGCGACGAAGCTGGCGACGACGGTGGCGCTCGACTTCGGCCGGATCTCGCTCGACTCGAGCCTCGTGCTCTACCTGTTCGGCACACCAGGGCAGTCGCGGTTCCGCTTCGCGTGGGACGAGGTCACCCGTGGCGCCATCGGCGCCGTGATCCTCGCCGACAGCCGCCGCATCGACGATGCGTTCCCGTCCGTCGACTTCTGCGAGACGAGGGGGATCCCGTTCGTGGTCGCGCTGAACCGCTTCGACGGGGGGTTGGTGCACGAGCTCGATGACGTCCGCGCCGCGCTGGTGCTCGACGAGGATGTTCCGCTCCTCGCGATCGATGCCCGCTCCCGCGCCGATGCGAAGGGCGCGCTGATCGCGCTCGTGCTCCACGCATTGCGGTCCAGCCGCTGACGCACACCAAGATGGCGGCCGTGCTGCCGGTCGTGATCCTCCACTGGAACCGACCGGAGCGCTGCCTCGGCACCGTCCGGCGCTTCCTCGACCAAGACGTCCCAGGTGGTGTACGGGTGGTGGTCGTGGACAACGGCTCTGACGCCGACGCCGTCGCGACCGTCCGCAAGGGCCTGCCCCTCGGCGTCACCCTCCTCGAGCTGCCGCGCAACCGTGGGTTCGGCCCGGGGGCGAACGCGGGCTTCCGCCACCTCCTGGCCAACCCGGAGCGGGATGATGTCGGCTGGATCGGCCTCGCCCCGCACGATGCCGAACCGGCCCCGGGCTGCCTGGCTCGGATGCTCGACGAGGTCGCGCGCCGCCCCCGCGCCGGGCTCGCGTGCGCGGACTTCGGCGACGGCGCCACACCTGTCGTCGACCCGTACTTCGGCGGCATCCTCGCGCCCGCCACCGTTGCCGAGGGGTGGGAGCCGGCCGGGCACCCGCACGGCACCCTCCTGCTGGCCCGGCGAGACCTGCTCGTCGAGGTCGGGCTCTTCGACGAGCGGTACTTCGCCTACTGCGAGGAGGCCGACCTCGCGTTGCGGGCGGCCGACGCGGGTTGGGAGACGGGGCTCATCCGCGGCGCCATCGTCGTGAACCCCGACCTCGGGACGCGCGTGTCCGTGATCGACTACCTGCAGCTCCGCAACACGCTGCTCCTGGTGCGGGAGCACTCGGGCCGGTACCACGCGTCGATCCGGTTCCTGCTCGCGATCGGTCAGCTCGTCGGTGGCCTCGTGTCACCGGCTCGCCGAGGTCCGTACTGGGATCCGGCCGCTCGCGTGCAGGCGCTCGTCGATCACGCTCGAGGTCGCTACGGTGCCCCGCCGCTCGCGATCCAGAGACGCGCCTCGCGCGGCTAGCAGGACGCGTTGGGCGACCGAGGCGGTCGGTCCCTACGACTCGTGCTCGCGGTTCCGCTGACCGTGGCGTTTTCGCCCGATTCGCCGAGATCGCAACGGAAACGTCACATCTCCCCGGTATCCGATTCGCGGCGTTTGGGGGAAGGTGGACGGAGGCTGCCGAACGGCTAGCCACCCGGCACAGCCGGGCGATCACTGGGGCGATGCTTCGGGCGGGGGGGTCGGATCCGAGGAGGGGACAGCTATGCGTACACGACTGATGTTTGTCGTGGTCGCCCTGCTGCTCGCGTTTGGTGGAGCATCAGCAGCGGCGACGACGTCGAGCCACGGCTCGCCTGAGACGGGCGACCACGGCGGCCCGAAGCACGGTGAGTGCGAGGACGGACAGGACAACGACCAGGACGGCCTCACCGACGCCGATGACCCGGCGTGCCAGCAGCCGGGTTGTCTGCCGTCGAGCCAGACGCCGCAGAAGTGCGACGAGGCTGACGTGAGCCCGGAGAACCCCGAGGCGGGGAACTGCGCAGATGGGATCGACAACGACAACGACGGTCTCATCGACTCGGAGGATCCCGATTGCGGTGAAGCTCCCGAAGCGGGCAACTGCGCCAACGGCATCGACGACGACGAGGACGGTGACATCGACAGTGCCGACAGCGACTGCCAAGGGGAGGACTGCGTCGTCGACGAGGTGAACACGTGCGACGAGTCGACGCCACCCGACACGGAGACGAGCTGTGACAACGGTGTCGACGACGACGGCGACGGCCTCGTCGACGAGGACGATCCGGACTGCCAGGGCAACACCGTGCCGGAGAACCCGGGCGCCGGGAACTGTGACGACGGCGTCGACAACGACGGTGACGGCCTCACCGACGCCGACGACCCGGACTGCCAGGCTCCGGTGGTCAACCTGTGCACCGGCGCGGCCGGTGACCCTGGGTTGCTCACCGACGACACCCTCGGGCAGACGTTGTACGACTCCGGGCTCGACGCGCTCAGCCCGTTGACGGAGGACCCGGAGCGCAACGGTGCCATCAGCGGCCCGTTGGGCGACGCGCTCACCGACACGCCGCTCGAGCCGATCGGCGACGAAGCATCCTGCGCCGTCGACCTGCTGCTGGACGAGGGGACCTTCCCCGACCTCTAGGCCGACGTCCGGCAGGGGAGGGGCGCCCCGTGGGGCGTCCCTCCCCGCGCGCCGGATCAGTGGTGGATCTCGCCCTCCTCAGCGGCGGCGATCTGGTACCGGACGCGCGTCAGGTACCAGGTGCAGATCAGGATCCCGCCGACGACGGTGAACGTGCCGAGCAGGATGGCCGCCATCCACACGACCTGACGGCGGCCGGCGAGCGCCCAGGCCCACTGGGGACGGCGCGCCACGTCGAGCAGCGCCCACAGCGTGAGGGCGAGCGGGAACGCGAACACGCAGGCGACGACGAGGGCCCACGCCAGATCCCAGAGGTCCACGGGGTCGGTTCTACCCGCGGGGCTACGGTCACGGCCCATGCCGCGCCTCACCCAGCTCAGCCGCTCGATCGATGGCAAGGTCGCCGTCGTCACCGGAGCCGCCAGCGGCATGGGACGAGCGACGGCGCACCTGCTGGCCGACGAGGGCGCCGCCGTCGCGGTGCTCGATCGCACGCCCGACGCCCTGCAGGTCGTGGCCGACGACATCGCCGGCAACGGCGGGAGGGTGGCGGCCATCGACGTGGACCTCTCGGACGCGGCGGCGACCGACGACGCCATCGCCGCCGCCCGCGACGCGCTGGGACCGATCGACATCCTGATCAACAACGCCGGCGTGAGCCTCGGCGGACCCATCGACCAAGACGGGTTCGGCGACGTGTGGGACACCACGCTGGCCATCAACCTCACCGCCTACACGCGAACGATCCGCGCCGCGCTGGAAGACCTCCGGCGGGACGCCGCCGGGCGCATCGTGAACGTGGCGTCGACCGAGGGGCTCGGCGCGACAGCTCGGATCTCGCCGTACACCGCCTCGAAGCACGGTGTGGTGGGCCTCACCCGGGCCCTGGCCGTGGAGCTCGGCCCCACGGGGGTCACGGTCAACTGCATCTGCCCCGGGCCGATCCGCACCGGGATGACCGAGCTCATCCCCGAGGACGCCAAGGTGAAGTTCGCGCGCCGGCGCGTGCCGATGCGGCGCTACGGCGATCCCGAGGAGGTCGCCCAGATCACGCTGTCGCTCGTGCTCCCGGCGGCGTCGTTCATCACCGGCGCCGTGATCCCCGTGGACGGCGGCCTCACCGTGCAGAACACGTGACGGTCCGCATCGGGTTCCTGGGCGCGGGCCTGATCGCCGGCTACCACGGCAAGATGCTCCACCGCTCGGGCACGGACCACGAGATCGCGGCCGTCTACGACATCGACCTGGAGCGCGCTGCGGCGTTCGGGCGCGCGTCGGGCGCCCAACCCACGGACAGCGAAGAGGCGGTGCTCGACGCCGTCGACGCGGTCTACGTGTGCACCTGGACGAGCGAGCACCCGCGCCTCGTGGCGGCCGCGGTGGACCGCGGCCTGCCGGTGTTCTGCGAGAAGCCGTTGGCCACCTCTCTCGCCGCCGCTCGTGACATGGCCGACAGGGTCGCGGCCACTGGCGTGGTGAACCAGGTCGGTCTGGTGCTGCGGAGCAGCCCCGCGTTCCTCGAGCTCAAGCACCAGATCGAGGACCCGCGCAGCGGTCGGATCCAGGCGGCGGTGCTGCGCGACGACCAGTTCCTGCCCGTGCAGGGGATGTACGGCTCGACCTGGCGGTCGGATCCGGACAAGGCCGGCGCCGGGACGATGCTCGAGCACTCGATCCACGACCTGGACGCGCTCGAGTGGCTGCTCGGCCCGGTGGCGTCCCTGAGCGCTCGGTCGAGCACCTTCCACGGCAACCCTGGGATCGAGGACACCGTCGTCGTGGCGATGGAGCTCGTCGACGGCGCCCAGGTGAGCCTCGCCAGCGTGTGGCACCAGCTGCTCGAGCGGCCGAGCCTGCGGCGGCTCGAGGTCATCTGCGAGCACGCGTTCTTCACCCTCGAGCACGATGTGACGGGCCCGGTCACGTGGACCCGTCCCGGTGAGCAGGGCTCGGTCGAGGGCGGTGAGCTGTTCAGCGCGGTGGCGGAGCGGCACGACGGCCGATCGCCCAACCAGGACGCCGGGTTCGTGCACGCCGCCGCGTCGGGGATCCCGGGGCCCCACCCGGACTTCGCCACCGCGCTGCGGGCCCACGTGGTGGTTGATGCGGTGTACCGGTCGGCGGCCGACGGCGGCGCGCCGGTGGACGTCAGGCCCGCCTGATCCGTCGTGACAGCCGGTCGGCGCCGGGATCGTCGAGGCCCGGCAGCTGCGGTTGCAGCGGCACGCCGAGCTTGGCGATCCGATCCATGACCAGGGCCTCGACCTCGGCCCAGCTCCGGGCGCGCGGACCGGGCAGCTCGCGGTTGTACGGGGCGTCGTACACGATCACGTGGTTGTCGGCGTCTCGCAGCGCGACGACGTTGTGCACGGCATCGTCCACGTACGTGTGCGCCTCCACCTCGGGCTTGGCGCCGAGGAAGCAGATGTCGCGGTAGGGGATCCCCGTGTCGTCGAGCCAGGCGACCGTGTCGGCCACCGCCACCGCATGGCCCCAGTTGACGTAGAGGCGGTGGGTGATGATCCGGATCCAGACGCCGGCGTCCGAGAGGCGCCAGAGGCTCTCGGCCACGCCCGGCATCGCCGGCATGTGGCGGAACATGCGGTGCTCGAGGACGGCGAGGCGGTGGAGCCGGTCGAACTCCTCGGGACCGGCGATGCCCCACTCGGAGAAGTCCCAGGACCGGGTGAGGCTCAGCTCCGCGGGGTCGATCCCGCGATCCTCGGCCACCACCTGGCGGAAGGTCTCGGTGTAGTCCCCGCACACGCCGTCGAGGTCGACGCCGAGGATGAAGCCCTCGCCCACGAGCTACGGCGCGGCGCCGAGGAAGTCGAGGGCAGCGTCGATGCACCCGAAGTCCTTCGGCGTGGCGAAGTGGTCGACCCCGCGCAGCGTGACCAGCTCGGACTGGGGCAGGGCGTCGGCCAGCGGCTCTCCGGGGCCGGCGAAGTCCTTGTCGCCGATCACGACGAGCACGGGCAGGTCCACCCGCGCCAGCCGTTCCGGTGTGAGGACGGGCCGGGGCGAGCGCATGCAGGCCGACAGCGCCTCGCGATCGACCTCCGGGTGCTGGGCGAGGCCGGCGAAGTACTGCACCACGGGGTTGGTCGGGTCGCCATCGCCCTCGATCGCCTTCACGATCAGGTCGCTGCCCTCGGATCGCAGCAGGTTGGCGCCCACCCCCGTGAGCACCAGGCGGCTGAAGCGCTCGGGGTGGTCGCTGGCCAGCGTGACGAGCACGCGCGCGCCGAGGCTGAAGCCGATGCCGTCGACCGGCTCGCCGGGCAGCTGGGCGAGCACCAGCTCCTCCATGGCGGCGTACGCCTCGGGGTCGTGCGGCTTCTCGGCGTTGCCGTGGCCGAGGAGGTCGATGGCCAGCGGCACCCGGCCGACGTCGCCCAGGAGGTCGAGCCAGCCGTTGTCGCCCCAGGTGCGCGCGCTCGACGTGGCGAAGCCGTGGAGCAGGACGACGGGAGCGCTCATGGCGGGACCCTACCGGTGGCGTCGCGCCTGCAGATCCCTCACCCGGTCGCGGATGCCCCACCACGTGACGAGCCCGAGCTCCTCGAGCATGACGCTCAGGGACATCTTCGACTGCCCGCGGACCCGGTCGGTGAAGCTGATCGGCACCTCGTCGAGGCGACCGCCGTCGCGGGCGATCCGGTACGCCGTCTCGATCTGGAACCCGTACCCCTTGGCGCGGGTCTCGAAGATGTCGATGCCGTCCAGCGTCTTGGCGTCGTAGGCGCGGTAGCCGGACGTCGCATCTCGGATGTGCGTGCGCAGGAGCAGGTTCGTGTAGCGGTTGCCCCACTTCGACAGGGCCCGCCGGTGCCACGGCCAGTGCGGGATCGAGCCGCCGGGCACGTACCGCGAGCCGATCACCCCCGCCGCGCCCTCATCGAGGCGGGCGAGGAGGGAGGGGAGCGCGGCAGGGTCGTGGGAGAGGTCGGCGTCCATCTGGACGAGCCGGTCGTACCCACGATCGAACCCGAGTCGGAAGCCGGCGCGGTACGCGTTGCCGAGGCCGTCCTTCTTCGGACGGACGAGGACGTCGATCTGCCCGAGCTCGGCCGCCGTCGCCCTCGCCAGGTCGGCCGTGCCGTCCGGGCTCGAGTCGTCCACCACGAGGACGTCGGCACCCGGCACCGCCGCCCGCAGCCGCGAGAGGACCTCGTTGATGTTGGCGGCCTCGTCGTAGGTGGGGATGACGACCAGCGTGCGCACGGCGGCGAGGCTAGGTCAGCCAGGTGCCTCGTCAGGCGAGGGCCGGTCGCAGGGCAGGTAGAGCTCGTAGAGGCCGCGTTCGGGGTCGATCGGGTTCCGGCCGAACGACCGGTCGAGGCAGAGCTGCGAGCGCAGCACCTCGTTGGGTGCGTCCGAGCCAGAACGACGGGAGTCGTTGGGCTCGGTCCAGTCGTCGAAGAGGGTCGACAGGATGACCACGTCGGCGTCGGCGACCTCGTCGGCCAGGCCGGAGTCGTCGGCGTCCGCCACGCCCGGGTCCATCTCGACGTACTTGGTGCCGGGCACGAGGTCGGGCAGCAGGTGGTAGAGGAACGCCTCGCTGTAGGTGGTGCGGCTCAGGTCGCCGGGCCCGACGACCAGGCGATCGCCAGGCTCGGTCACCTCGTCCACCCGATCCAGGAGGGCGCGCACGGCGTCGACGGCGTCGTCGCGCTTGTAGGGGAACTCGCGGCCGTCGTGGCGGATCACCTCCTCGAGGCGGCGCGCGCCGAACGTCTTGGCGGCGACCTCCGCGTAGTTGCGATAGGTGAAGTGCGGAGCGACGACGACCAGGATGACCAGCACGGCGCCGACGCTCGCGAGGCCGGCCCCCGCGCTGGCGCGCGCCGTGCTGGCGCGTGGAGCCGTGCCGCGCTCGCGACGGGCCGCCCACGCGCGCCCGAGCTCGACGAACGCGGCCGGCAGCACGGCGAACCCGATGCACCCGACCCAGGCGAGGTGGGCGGAGTCGGGCCGCTGCATCGCCTGGGGGAACAGGCCGACGCTGAACGCGGCGATGGCGAGGAGGCGGTGGTCGCCGGTGCGGCGGCGGCACAGCCAGCCGGCGACGAGGAGGAGCACCCCCGTGGCGAGGAGCGCGAAGAACCAGAGCCACAGCTGGCGGGGGCCGCTCGGTGCGGGCAGCGGCCACGGCGGCGGGTCGAACACCCACGCGCCCTCGAGGAACCCGTCGAAGTGGTGGGGGGAGGGTGGGATCGGCAGCCGCCGCCCGCCGCGGAGGTCGACGATCGGCTGGACGACGAGCCCTTCGATCACGTGGCCCGGACCCGCCATCGCGACGTGGACGAGCCAGGGGACGCACCCCGCCGCGAAGCCGAGCAGGGCGCGACGTCGGTTGCGGCTCGACAGCGGGGGGATCGCCACCACGGCCGCCACGGTGAGGGCCAGCACGAGGTCGGGCCGGTACAGGAGCGCGGCGGCGGCGAGCACGCCGGCGACGACCGGCCGCCACGACGCCTCCCTTCCCTCGAGCGACGCGTCGAGGGCGAACGAGAGGGCCCAGGCACCGAGGGCGACGCCGCCGACCCAGGCCATGGCCGCGAGCCCGCTCGGCGTCATGACCAGCAGCGCCGAGATCACGCCGCCCCCCGCCGCGATCCACGGCCCCCAGGGGCGCAGGAGGCGGTAGACGCCGAACACCACGCCCAGGTGCTGGAGGTAGCCCACCACCCGCTCGGAGGCCAGGCTCACCCCGGCGACGGCGAACACCGCGGCGAGGACCCACAGGCTGCCGGGCCCGTAGAGGTGGAGGAAGTCGCGGTTGGGCACCTGCCCGTCGAGGACCATCTCGGGGAACACGAGCATGAACCCCTCCTCCATGGGCGCGCCCTGGGTGATCCACAGCCCGTACAGGGGTGGGAAGGTGCTCAGGAGGACCACGAGCGGCGCCACCCACCGGCTGAGGCGGGAGCCGTCCGCCTCGAGGGTGGTGTCGCTCATCGGCCCCTGAAGGTACCGAAGGCCGTCCCGGGCGCCGCGCCAGGCCCGGGTAGTGTCCCCTCCGTGGGCGACCTCGACGCGCCGACCGTTGCAGCGGTCGATCGCCCGCTGCGGCCGGCGGGCGGCGCCGCCGCGTACCTCCAGCTGGTCCGTCCGCGCCAGTGGGTGAAGAACCTGCTCGTGCTCGCCGCCCCGGCCGCCGCAGGCGCGCTGGACGAGTGGCACTACGTGCGCCAGGCGCTGCTCGTGCTCGTGAGCTTCTGCCTCGCCGCCAGCGGGACCTACTGCATCAACGACGCCGCCGATGCCGAGGCCGACCGACTGCACCCCACCAAGCGCCACCGACCGGTGGCCAACGGCGCCGTCTCGCCGTCGCAAGCGCGCGTGCTCGGCGTCGTGCTCCTGGTGCTCGGCATGGGCCTCGGGATCGTGGTCGGCCAGTGGGAGGTCTCGGCCGTCACCGCGCTCTACGTCGCCATGACGACGGTGTACACGCTCTGGCTGAAGCAGGTCGCGGTGATCGACCTCGTGCTCATCGCCTCCTTCTTCGTGCTGCGGGCCGTCGCCGGCGTCGTCGGCACCGACCTGCCCATCTCGGACTGGTACCTCATCGTCGCCAGCTTCGGTGCGCTCTTCCTGGTCGCGGGCAAGCGCACCACCGAGCTCCGCGCCCCTGATGCCCTTCGCCACCGTCCCGCGCTCGCGGCGTACACCCCGACGTTCCTGCTCCACGTGCGGACGGTCGCCGTCACGGTCACCCTCCTCGCGTACTGCCTGTGGGCCTTCGAGAAGGCCGATGTGGCGAACTCGAGCGTGCCGTGGTTCGAGCTGTCGATCCTCCCGTTCCTCGTGGGGCTGCTCCGGTACGCCCTCGTCCTGGAGACGGAGGACAGGCGCGGCCCGGAGGAGATCATCCTCGGGGACCGGACGCTCCAGGTGGTGGGCCTCTGCTGGGCGCTGCTGTTCGCCGCCGGGGTGTACCTCGGCGATGCCCCGCCCCTCACCTCCTGACGCCGCCGGCCCCGCCGGGCGCGCGGAGGCGGGCGTCCGCCCGTCGCTAGCATCGCCGGGCCATGCTCCCCCTCGAACGTCGCATCGTGCGCACGCTCACGACCTCGCCCGACCCCGCGGTCCGAGCCGACGTGGAGGGGTGGGTCGAGCGCTCGCTGGACGGGATGCCCGACGGTCTCCGCCTCGGCGTGGTGCTCGAGTCGTGCCTCTTCACGGCGTGGGAGGGCCTCCGCCGCCCGGCAGACCTGCACGGGCTCATCTCGTGGCTCGAGGGCAGCCCCATCGGGCTCCTGCAGGCCTACCCACGGCTGTTCCGGTCGCTGGTCACCTTCGGCGAGCTCGAGCTCGGACCGTCGGTCTCGTGAGCGGCATCGACACCGAGGTCCTCGTCATCGGCTCCGGTGCCGGGGGAGCGACCACGGCGCGGGCGCTGGCCGAGGCAGGCCTCGCCGTCCACGTGGTGGAGGAGGGCCCGTGGCTGGAGCCCGGCGCCGTCCCCGCCTTCAGCCTCGCCGAGATGGACCGCGCCTACCGCCACCGCGGGGCGAGCGCGGCGATGGGCCGGCCACCGATCGCGTACGCCGAAGGGCGGTGCGTCGGGGGCAGCACCGAGATCAACAGCGGGCTCTGGGCTCGCCTGCCTCGTCCGCTCGTCGACACCTGGCGTGCCGGACTCGGCCTCGAGGACCTCACCGCCGAGGACCTCGGGAAGGTGGAGGATCGGATCGAGTCGTGGGTGCCCGTGCACCCGCTCCCGGGGGCCGCTCCGCCCTCGTCCGCCGCACTGGTCCGCGGCGCCGACGCCTTGGGCTGGCGCCACGAGGAGTTCCCGCGCGCCTTCACCTACGACGGCGCCGGTCGCGGCACGAAGCAGTCGATGAGCCAGACGCTCCTCCCGGAGGCGGTCCGGCTCGGAGCCCACATCCAGCCCGACACCTACGTGTCGGAGCTGCTGCTCGATCGAGGCCGGGCATGGGGGGCGCGCGTGCGCACCACGCACCCGGATGGCGTGGAGGAGCAGGAGATCCGCGCCGAGCGCGTGTTCGTCTGCGGCGGAGCGATCCAGACGCCAGCCCTGCTCCAGCGCAGCGGCCTCCGCCGGCGGCCGATCGGTCGCGGCCTCCGGATGCACCCCACCCTCAAGGTCGCGGCCCAGTTCCCGTCAGCCGTGGACCACGACGAGGTGCCGGTGCACCGCATCACCGAGTTCGCCCCTGACCTGGCGATCGGCGGTTCGGCCAGCCGGCGCGGGCAGGTGGGTCTGGCGCTCGCGGACAGCGGCGTCGACGTCCACGAGCTCGGCGACGCGTGGGACCGCGTGTTCGTGTACTACGCCGCGATCAAGAGCGACCGTGGTGGCCGGGTGCTCGCGATCCCCGGGCTGCGCGCCCCGGTCGTCACCTACCCGATCTCGGATGCCGACCTGAGCCGGCTCGCCCGGGGACTGGTGCTCCTCGGCGAAGCCCTCCTCGCCGCGGGCGCCGAAGCGCTCTACCCCTCGGTGGACGGCGCTCCCGTCGCCACGACCGTCGCCGACCTGGGCGCGTGGTGGGACGCGATCGACCGCCGCCGGGCGAGCCTGATGAGCGTCCACCTCACGTCGAGCATCGGCATGAGCCACGATCCCGCACGCACGGGAGCCGACGCCCACGGACGGGTGTGGGGCATCGAGGGCCTGCACGTGAACGACGCGTCGCTCCTGCCCGACGCCCCCGGCGTGAACCCGCAGGCCGGTGTGATGGCGATCGCGCTGCGGAACGTCGACCACTTCCTCACCACCCGTCGATGATCGACCACGATCGCACCGCTCCCGCGACCATGGTCGTCACCGGCGCGGCGGGGTGGCTCGGCCAGAACCTGGTGCGCGCCGTCGCCCCGGAGCGCGAGCGCGTCCGCTGCCTGGTGCGCACGCCGGAGGAGGCGGCGCTGCTCGCGGTCGCGCACCCGAGCGTCGATCCGATCGTCGGCGACGTGCGCGACCCGCACACCCTCGACCGCCTCCTGGACGGGGTCGGCGACGCCACCGTCGTCCACGCCGCCGCCGTGATCCACCCCACCGCGGGCATCCGCGAGCTCTACGACGTGAACGTGGGTGGCACGCAGCTCCTCGTGGACCGCGTGCGGCGCAGCGGTGCGGGCCGGCTGGTCCACGTGTCGTCGAACTCGCCCTTCGGTGCGAACCCCGGACCGGACCACCGCTTCACCGAGGACAGCCCGATGCACCCGTACCTGGGCTACGGCCGCTCGAAGGCCGAGGCCGAGGCGATCGTCATGGCCGCCCACACCCGGGGCGACCTCGAGGCCGTGGTGCTGCGACCACCCTGGTTCTACGGCCCACACCAGCCCGAGCGGCAGACCCGCTGGCTGCGGGCCGTGCGCCGCAACCGCTTCCCGGTCGTCGGCGACGGCACCAACCGCCGGTCGATGGTCTTCACCGGCAACCTCGTGCACGCCGTGCTCCGAGCCGAGCTGGCGGACGGCGCGTCAGGGCGCGCCTACTGGATCGCCGACGGGCCTCCGCCCACGATGCACGAGGTGCTCGACACCGTCCGTGCCGCCTTCGCCGCCGAGGGCCTCCCG
The DNA here is from genome assembly GCA_045807565.1 of Acidimicrobiales bacterium. Taxonomy (GTDB): domain Bacteria; phylum Actinomycetota; class Acidimicrobiia; order Acidimicrobiales; family VFJN01; genus VFJN01. The sequence goes on from JBJMHD010000125.1 coordinate 65,135, forward strand.
CCCGCGGGGGGCCCGCGACCCCGGGCCCCCCGTGCCGTGGGCGTGCTGGCCGAGCGGGCCGACACGCTGCTGCAAGGGCGTGGTCGGTACAGCCAGGTCCTCCACGTGCTCGGGGAGCTGAAGGACACCATCGCGTGCGACACCGCTCGTGCCGAGGCGGAGCTGGGCTACCGGCCACCCACCACGCTGCTCGACGGCATGCGCGAGAGCATCCGATGGTGCGTGGAGCGGGGCATCGCGCTGTGAGCCGGCTCCTGGTCACCGGCGGGAGCGGGTACTTCGGTTCGGTGCTCGTCGACCAGGCCCTGGCGCGCGGCGACGAGGTGCGCATCCTCGACCTCAACCAGCCAGAGCCCCGACCGGGCGCGGCGCTGGACGTCGTGGTGGGCGACGTGCGTGACGCGCGCCTCGTGGCACGCGCGTGCGAGGGGATCGACGTCGTGCACCACAACGTCGCCCAGGTGCCGCTCGCCCGCGATCGTGAGCTGTTCTGGACCGTGAACGTCGTCGGCACCGCGAACGTGCTCCTGGCGGCACGCGACGCCCACGTCGGCAAGGTCGTCACCACGTCCTCGAGCGCGGTGTACGGCATCCCCGAGCGCAACCCCGTGGACGAGACGAGCCCTCGCCGCCCCCTGGAGGCGTACGGACGGGCGAAGCTCGAGGCCGAGGCGCTCTGCGCGGAGGCCGTCGCGTCCGGTCTCGACGTCACCGTGATCCGTCCGCGCACGATCCTGGGGCACGGCCGGCTGGGGATCATGGTGATCCTGTTCGAGCTGGTGGCGGAAGGGGCCGCGGTGCCCGTGCTCGACGGCGGCGCCAACCGGTACCAGCTCGTCCACGCCGAAGACCTCGCCGACGCCTGCCTGCGCGCGGGTGAGCGCGCCGGCGGGCTCGCCTACAACATCGGCGCGACCGACTTCGGCACGATGCGCGACACCCTCGAGGCGCTCTGCCGGCACGCCGGGACGGGCGCACGGGTCCGGTCGGTGCCGTCGGCGCCCGCCCGCCTCGCCATGCGGGGTGCCACCGCGGTGGGGATGGCGCCCTTCGCTCCCTACCACTGGCTCCTCTACGGCGAGTCGCTCTGGTTCGACACCACGGCGGCGCGCCGCGAGCTCGGGTGGGCGCCGGTGCACAGCAACGCCGACATGGTGATCGAGTCCTACGAGTGGTGGATGGCCCACCGCCACGAGCTCGACGGCCCCGGGCGCTCGCACCACCAGTCGCCGGTGCGGTTCGGCCTGCTCGAGGTGCTCAAGCGGCTCCGCTGAGCGACCCGGGACCTCCAGGGGGGCACTTGTATGCTCCGACGCCGTGCCGCAGCCCTCGGTCGACGTCTCGGATCGACCGTCAGCGCTCCCATCGGCCGAACCCGAGGCCGCTGACGCGGACGCCCGCCGGCGGCGCCTCGGACCGTGGTGGCTCATCCCGCTCGCGACGGCGGGGCTCTGCGTCCCCCTGATCGTGGCCCTCGCCGGGCTTCGCCGGCCGGTGTGGACCCCGGTGCTGGACCTGGCCATGACCGAGCTGCGCGTGCGCGACGTGGGCGGCGCGCACACGCCGCTCATCGGCCTGCCCGGTCGCATCGGGCCCTCGTTGCAGCAGCAGGGGAGCCACCCGGGGCCGCTGAGCTTCTACGCGCTGGCGCCCACCTACCGCGCCCTCGGGTCCACCGCATGGGCCCTCCAGGTGGGCACCGTGGTCATCCACGCGGTGGCGATCGGCACCTCCCTGTGGCTCGGACGACGCCGAGCGGGTCTCCTCGGCCTCGCCGCGACGGCAGCGGGCCTCGCGCTGCTCCTCGCCGCCTACGGCGGGGCGGCCCTCACCGAGCCGTGGAACCCCTACCTCCCGCTCCTCTGCTGGGTCGTCACCCTCCTCGCGACCTGGTCGGTCCTCGAGGACGATCGGGCGGCGCTCATCCCGCTCGTGGCGGCCGGGTCGTTCTGCGCGCAGACCCACGTGCCCTACCTCGGCCTGGCGCTCGGGCTCGGCGCGCTGGCGGTGGGAAGCGTGCTGCTCCGGGCACGCGCCCAACCGGGAGACCGCGCGTCGATGCTCCGGTGGCTGGGGGCGGCGCTGGCCCTCGGCGTCGTCCTGTGGCTCCCACCGACGGTCGACCAGATCCGGCACGACCCGGGCAACTACCGAACCCTCCTCGACCACTTCTCCGATCCTCCGGAGGAGCCCGCCGGCCTGCGCACGGGCGCGCGCGCCGCCCTCGAGCACCTCGACGTCGTCCACCTCGCGCGGTCGGCTGGGCAGGAGACGGGCTGGCTCGTCACCAGCGCTGACGGCAACACGCCGAGCGCGGCGCGCGGGGTCGTGCTGCTGGGCGCGTGGGCGGTGGCGGCGGTCCTCTGCCTGCGCCAACGCCGAGCGCTGCTTCCGCTGCACGCGGTGGCTGGAGCGTCGTTCGTCCTGATGGTGCTCGCGCTCAGCCGCATCTTCGGGACCCTCTGGTACTACCTGTCGCTGTGGGGCTGGGCGATCGGGCTGCTGCTGCTGGCGGCCGCGCTGGCCACCCTGGGATCAGTGCGGTCGTCGCGCGAACCCATCGGCACGCGGCAGCGATGGGCGCGGATCACCACCATCGCGCTGGCAGGCCTCGCTCTGGCGGTGACCGTGCGCTTCACCGTCACCGCCTCGGACAGCCCCCACGGCGACGCCCGGGTGGCCGCGCAGCTGGCGCTGGTCGTCGACGACACCGCCGCCGCGATCGACGACGGAGCAGGCGCCGCCACCCCGGGCGACGGGAGGTACGTGGTGAGCTGGGCGGACGCGTTCCACATCGGCTCCCAGGGCTACGGCATGCTCAGCGAGCTCGAGCGCCGGGGCATCGACGCCTACCTCGAGCCGCTCTTCCACGTGCCGGCCACCGAGCACCGCGCCCTGGACCCCGCCGACGCCACGGCGCGCGTGGTCCTTGCCACCGGCTCGTACATCGACGAGTACCGAGCCCGAGAGGGTGCGGTCGAGGTCGCCTACGGCGACCTGCGGTCCCCCGAGGAGCGGGCCGAGGAGGCGCGCCTGCGAGCCGAGCTCGACCAGGACCTCCGTGCCGCGGGCCTCGACGAGGTCGCCGACCAGCTGGACACGAACGTCTTCGGCGCTGCCCTCGACCCGCGCCTCGACCCTGAGGCGAAGCGAGGCATCGAGCGGCTGCTGGAGATCGGCGGGCCCCTCGCCGTGTTCGTGGTGCCTCCGGACGCCACCGAGGCATGATCGACGGCTCTGGTGACGGCTCTGGTGACGAGCCGCTCGACGAGGAGGACGCCCTCCTCCGGTGGGGGTGGAAGGTGGTCGCCCTCGCCACGAGCCTCGTCATCGTCGCCTCCGCGGTCCGCGGTGTCCGGCGCGGCTACGAGCTGGTCGGGGACAACGCCCTGATCGAGCTCCGAGCCCGGGACGTCCTCACCGAGCACCATCCGTTCCTCGGCACCTGGTCGTCGGCGTCGATCAGCTCCAGCGTCGACGTGAACCACCCGGGCCCGCTGCTGTTCGACCTCCTCGCCGCACCAGTCCGCCTGCTCGGCGGCGCCACAGGGACCGCGATCACGGTCGCCGTGCTCGCCGTCGTCGTGGTGTGGACGGTCGGCTTCGTGACGTCGAGGGCAGCGGGCCCCGCCGCCGCGCTGGTCGCGCAGGTCGTCACCGCCGGGATCGCGTGGACCGTCGGCAGCGAGCTGCTCTACGACGCCTGGCAGCCGAACGTGCTCGTCCTGCCCTTCTGGCTGCTGCTGTGCACCGTGTGGGCCGTCGTCGTGGACCGGGTCGAGCTGCTGCCCGTTGCCGTGCTGGTGGGGTCGTTCTGCATGCAGACCCACCTGGCCTACCTCTTCCTCGTCCCGATCCTGCTCGCCTTCGCCCTCGGCGTGGTCGTGCTGCGCCGGCGGCCGCGTGGATCCGGTCGCTTCGACGACCTGTGGGCGCCGCTCCGCACCACCGCGATCGTCGGCGTGGTGCTCTGGGCGCAGCCGGTGTGGGAGCAGCTCTTCGGTCCGGGGCGCGGCAACCTCGGTCGGCTGCTCACGGCGGGCACGGGCGGTTCGTCGTCGAGCGAGGCGACCGCGCACACCGGCGTGTCGCTCGGGGTGCGGCTGTTCAGCTCCGTGCTCGCCCAGCCGCCGTGGTGGCTGCGGCCAGGCTTCGACACGTCGATCCCGCCCTCGACCTGGGTCGACACGCCCGGCGGCCGGGTGCTCTCGGCCCCCGGGCTGACGGGTGCACGGCCGGCCGTCGCCGCGCTGGGAGCGCTCGTGGGGGTGGTGGTGGTCGGCTGGCTCGTCGCCCGCCGCCGCCCCGCGAGCAGGGCCGTGGCGCAGGGCTACTGGGTGCTCGCGCTGTGCGCGGCGGTGGCGCTCGTGACCCTCGTGATCACACCCATCGACGTGATCGGCCTGACCCCGCACAAGATCCGCTACCTCTGGATCATCGGAGCGTTCGCGACGTTCCTCCTCCTGCTGACGATCCTGAGCCTCCTGCGCCCGAAAGCTCGCCGCGTCGCGCTCGTGGCGGTCACCGCCCTCGGGCTGCTCGCCGTCGTCGCGACCGTGCCGTTCCACGCGTCGGCGGGCGGACCGGTCGAGCTGCGGGCGTCGTACGAGTCGGTCGGTGACCTCCGATCTCAGCTGGCCGAGTACTTCGCGCACGACCGCTCGGCGCCCGACGCCGTGCGGTTCGACGCCAGCGGCATCGGCTTCGCCGAGCCGTACACGTCACCGGTGATGGCCCAGCTGGTGGAGAGCGGCGTCGACCTGGCCGTGGACGACGTCGCCCTCTCCCGGCAGCTGGGTCCCGACCGCCTCGCCGATCGGAGCGACGCCGGCCGTCCCCTCGTGTACGTGCGCGCCGGGCCGGCGGCGTTGGAGGACGTGCCGGGGGTCGAGCGCATCGCCTTCTACGACGGGGACCGGTCGCCGTTCAACCGGCTCGACGTCACCGACCGAGCCGTCGCCGTGTTCCTCAGCCGCGACGGCGAGGTGCACGGGTGACGGCCCTCGTCGGCCCGAGCGTCGACATCGTCGTGCCCGTCCACGACGAGGAGGACATCCTCGAGGCGAGCGTCGTCCGCCTGCGGGCGCACCTCGAGGACGCCTTCCCGTTCGTCTGGCACATCGTCATCGCCGACAACGCCTCCACCGACGCCACCCCTGCCATCGCGGCGCGCCTCGCCGCCGCCGACGAGCGCATCCGCCACCTGCGCCTGCCCGAGAAGGGCAGAGGGCGCGCCCTGCGGGCGGCCTGGTCCGCGTCGGACGCCGACGTCGTCGCCTACACCGACGTCGACCTGTCGACCGGGCTCACCGGGCTGCTGCCCCTCGTGGCGCCGCTCGTGTCGGGCCACTCGGACCTGGCGATCGGCTCCCGGCTGAGCTCGAGCTCGGTGGTGGCACGCGGGCCGAAGCGAGAGCTCATCTCGCGCTGCTACAACCTCTTGCTGCGGGTCGTGTTCGCGGTGCGGTTCCGCGATGCCCAGTGCGGCTTCAAGGCGGGTCGGGCCGACGTCGTCCGCCGGCTCCTCCCAGCCGTGGAGGACGAGGCCTGGTTCTTCGACACCGAGCTGCTCCTGCTGGCCGAGTACAACGGCCTGCGGGTCCACGAGGTGCCCGTCGACTGGATCGACGACCCCGACAGCCGCGTGGACGTGCGGTCCACCGCGCTGGCCGACCTGCGCGGCGTCCGCCGCATGGCCTGGCGGTTCGCGCGCGGCAAGGGCGGCGTGGACCTCGGTGAGCACGAGCGGTCGCCCCTCGCCGACGACTTCGGGCGCCAGACGGTCACCTACGCCAGCATCGGGCTCGTCTCCACGGCCATCAGCCTGGTGCTGTTCCTGCTCCTGCGCGACCAGGTCGGCGCGGTGTGGGCCAACGTCATCGCGTTCACGTCCACCGCCCTCGGCAACAGCTGGGCCCACAGTCGGTGGACCTTCCGGCGGCGCACCCAGGAGGACCGGCGGTGGCGGCTCGCCACGAGCCTCGCCGTGTTCGCGGTGTCGCTCCTCGGGACGTCCCTCGCGCTGGCTGCCGTCCGGGGGAACCCGACCGCCGAGCTCGTGGTCCTCGCCGTCAGCTGGACGGCGGCCGCGGTCTTCCGCTTCGTGGTGCTGCGGACCTGGGTGTACCGCCGGTGACAGCGGTCGGCCCGCCGGCTCAGGACGTGCGACTGGGCACCCGCGGCGTGGTGAACGCCGTCACGGTCGCGGCCGTCGCCCTGTTCTGGCTCGTGTCGACCTCGTGGCACCCGTGGGACCTGTTCGACCGGGGCGGGTTCAGCGCCGACTTCTACGACGAGCAGGCACGCGCCCTGCTCCACGGCCACCTCGCCGTCGATCCGGCCGTGTCGAGCATCGAAGGCTTCGTGATCGACGGCCGGTCCTACCTGTACTACGGGCCCTTCCTGGCGATCGCGCGGCTGCCCTTCCAGCTCTTGGGCGACGTCTCCACGGGCCGGCTCGTGCGCGCGTCCATGCTGCTCGCCGTCGTGGTGCTGTGCCGATGGACCGCCCGGATCGCGCAGGCGGGGCGGCGGGCGGTGGCCCCTGGCGCCGCGAGCGCCCCGGACGTCCGCACCGAGCGATGGACCGTGGGGATCTTCACCGCCGCGGTCGCCTTCTCGCCCGCCTTCACCGCCGCCGGCTGGATCACCGTCTACAACGAGACCGAGCTGTGGGCGTTCGCGCTCGCCGTCGTCGGCGTCACGCTGCTCCTCGAGTGGGCGGCCACGGGGTTCAGCGCCACGCGCCCGCTCGTCGGGGCGATCTTCGCGGCGGGCGGAGCCACCCTCACGCGCGCTCCGATCGGCATGGGGGTGGCGCTCGCGATCGGCGCGTGCGGCCTGGTGCTGGCGTGGCGACGCGGCCCGCAGCGCGGCCGGACGGCATGGCTCGCGATGGCCGGTGGCCTGGCTCCCGTCGCGGCCCATGCCGCCGTCAACGTCGCCAAGTTCGGCACGCTCCTCTCGGTCCCGGGGACGCGGCAGCAGCTCTCGCTCGACGATCCGAGCCGGGCCGCCTGGTTCGCCGGCAACGGCGACAGCTTCTTCTCGACGCGCTTCCTCTCGACCACCGTCGTCCACTACCTCCGGCCCGACGCGATCCGCTTCGAGCGTCTGGTCCCGGGCATCCGGTTCGGTCCGCTGGCCGAGGAACGAGGCACGTACCCGCTGCTCAGCAACACCCCGGCATCGTCGCTCACCGTGACGGCGACCCTCCTGCTGCTCCTCGCCGTGGTCGGAGCGGTGTGGGTGGTCCGCCAGCGGGCGAGGACGTGGGGGTTGGTGGCGCTGTGCACGGGCGTCGGCGCGCTCCCGACCCTCCTGATCGGCTTCATCGCCAACCGGTACCTCATCGACCTGCTCCCACCGCTCGTCGTGCTGGGCGCGACCGGCGTGTGGGCGGTGAGCCTCCGCTCGTGGAGCGGCGCGGCCCGACGGGCGATCCGCATCGGTGGGGTCCTGCTCGTGGTGTGGGGGATCTGGGTGAACGCGTCCCTGGCCACCTGGTCGCTCGATCAGCGGTCACCGGGGTTCACCGACCTGCGCTACCGCGTCGACGGGTGGCTGTTCCCCGACCCCTCGCCGGGCCTGGTGCGCGTCGCTCCGGGCGATCCCGCGGCGCGCGAGGGCCTCACCGGGATCGAGGTGGACCCCGACCTCGGCTGCACGGGCGTCTACACCGCCGAGCAGGGACGCTGGCAGCCCATCGAGCGCGGGGCGGCGCGGGACCTCTCGACCACGGTCACGCCCGACGGCGACCGAACCGTCCTCGCCCACGGAACCACCTGGCGGCTGGACCTCGTCCTCAGCGACGGCGACGCTGCCCGCATCGTCGTCACGGACCGCGACGGGCGGGAGGTGAGCGACCAGCTGCTCCCCAGGTGGGAGCGCCTGGCTCCGGGCGGCTCGGTGCCCGCTCGGGTCATCGTCGACCCGGTGGTCGGAGAGTTCGCGGTGATCGTGGGCCGCGGATCGCTGTACCTGCCTGGGAGCGTGGTGTCCACCAGCCCCATCGAGACCTCGGGCCCGGCGGTCACCAGCGCGCTGTGCGAGCGCCTCCGTGACCGGCTCTGAGCGACCTCAGCGACGTCGACGCACGTACGGGGAGTACCGGATGATGCACGCGAGGGCGTGGACCCCGTCGCGCCACCCGATCTTCTTCCCCTCGGCGTAGGTCCGTCCGGCGTAGGAGATGCCGACCTCGAAGATGCGGAGCCGCTGCGCCGCCAGCTTGGCGGTGATCTCCGGCTCGAACCCGAACCGATCCTCCTCGATCTCGATCGACTGGATGACCTCCCGGCGGAAGGCCTTGTAGCAGGTCTCCATGTCGGTGAGGTTCAGGTTCGTGAACGCGTTGGAGAGCGTGGTGAGCGCCCGGTTGCCCACGTAGTGCCAGAAGTAGAGGACCCGGTGCGCACCCGAGGACATGAAGCGCGACCCGAACACGGCATCGGCGGTGCCGGCGAGGATCGGCGCGATGACGGTGGGGTACTCGGCGGGGTCGTACTCGAGGTCGGCGTCCTGCACGATCACGACCTCGTAGCGCGCCGCGGCGAAGCCCGTGCGCAGCGCCGCGCCCTTGCCACGGTTCAGGTCGTGCTGCAGGAGCACGACGCGCTGGTCGCTGGCCTCCACCTCCTTCGCCACGTGGTAGGTGTCGTCGCAGGAACCGTCGTCGACGATGATCAGCTCCGCGCTCCACGGCGAGGCGAGCACCCGGGCCGCGGCGATGGCCAGCGTCGCCTCCTCGTTGAAGGCGGGCATGACCACCGACAGGCAGCGTCGGGCGGGATCGGGCGCCTCGGTCACGATCGTCGGAGCCGCTGCCAGCCCCAGTCGACGGCGAGCGCCGCCGAGAGCACGAAGAACGGGGCGATGGGGAGGTGGAACCGGGGGTTCCCCCACAGGAGAAGCGGGATCGCCAGCAGGCCGAGCAAGCCGGACGCGACGAGCAGCCGTTGCGGGCGTCGTTCCGGGCGGAACAGCTGCGGAAGTCCGATGATGGTGAGGATCAGGATGAGGAAGAAGTACCAGTCGGCGAGCGGTTTGGCCACATCGACGAACCCGTCGGGGAGGAACTCCCCACCTCCTAGGTCCTCCGTGGCCTCGATCCCGTCCCGGTCGCTGCCGAGCATGAGGTCGCCGCGCCGGTAGATCTGGAGGAGCTCGCGGCTCGGGTGGTGGAGGACGAACTGGATCGCCTTCTTCGTGTTCCCACGGTTCCGCGGGACCTCGGGCAGCGAGGGGTCCACGCAACCGTCGTGGCTGGCGAACCGGAACCCGCCGCGGGCGTCCAGGTTGCGATCGATGCACAGGGTGTCGCCCATGTTCGTCGAGGACGGCACGAACGAGTCCATGGCGACCCAGTTGCGCATCGCCCACGGCACCGACACCGCGGCGGCGAGCACGAGGGCCAGCGCCGTCCCGGTGAGCACGCGCCGCCACCCGGCACGGATGGCGACCAACGCGCCGACCAGGCCGATGAGCAGCACGAACGCGAACGGTCGCACGAGGATCGCCACGCCCAGCGACAGACCGAAGGCCACCAGCCGGCCGCGGCTCGGGGGCCCGCTCTGCCAGTCGTGGGTGACGATCACGCTGAGCGCGACGAGGGTGAAGAACACGAACGCCGTCTCGAGCTGCACGGTGGTGACCTGGAACACCATGTTCGGGTACACGGCGTAGATCGCGGCCGCCAGCAGCCCCACCCGGACGCTGGCGATGCGGGATCCCACGACGTACACGAGGGCGACCGACGCCGTCGCCACCACGACGTGGAGCAGCGCGGTGGCAAAGAGCAGGTTGTCGGGGATGGGCGTGTGCAGGAGCACGAAGTAGAGCGAGCCGAGCAGCGCGGGGTAGCCGATGGGGTAGTACGCGGTGGCAGGGTGGGGAGGGACGAAGCTCAGGTACCCGCCGCCCTCCGCGATCTGGCGGCCGTAGTAGTAGTACGAGAACTGGTCGCCCGACCCGATCGCGGAGGTGGGGACCTCGGGCCGCGCGTACAGCGCCCACACCAGGCGCGCCACGAACGCCACCGTGACGATCGCCCAGAGCACCCGGCGCTCCGCCCGGGTCATGTGTCGGCCTCGGGTCGTGCGGAACGCGGTGCTGGGGGAGCGAGCCACAGTCGCTCGACGAGGGCGTCGACGCCGAGCAGGAGCACCGCGAGGAGCGCGACGTGGTGCACGCGGTCGAGCTCCATCGGCCACTCGGTGCCGGGCGCGATGTGGTGGCGAGCCTGCTGGAGCACCACGTAGGCGCCGGTGGCCAGCGCGAGGAGCGGGCTCGCCGCCAGCAGCACCCACCGCCCACGGGGCCGGCGGGTGAGCACGATGACGGCGACCGGGAGCACCAGGGCCAGAACCGGTGGCAGCACGAGCAGGCCGGCGGTGGCGGCGATCACGGTGCCGACCGCGACCGACCACGTCGAGGGTCGGTCGCCCTGGTAGCGGGCGGCGTCCAGGTCGATCTGCTGGGGCACGTCCGGCACCAGCCCGGGCGCGCGCCGGCCTCGCCATGCCAGCACGAGGCACAACGCCGCCCCGAGCAGCGAGATGACGAGCGACGCCCGAACCCCGTCCTGCGGCTCGAACCGGAGGTCGACCACGGCCTTCCCGGAGCCGTCCAGGGGGACGCGCCAGCCGTTGGCGAACCCGTCGACGAGGACGGGCGCACCCAGGTCCTTGCCACCCTCGACGGTGGCGGACCAGCCGGGGCTGTAGCTCTGACCGAGGACGAGCCAGGCCGTGCTCCCCGGATCGCCGGACACCTCGACACGGTGGCCCGTGGAGGACGTGTCGCGCACGTGGACCTCAGGCGACGCTGGAGCGGGCACGGGGCCGGGCGCCCTCGGGGTGGACAGGACGAGGCGATCGAGATCGAGCCCGACGGTGGCGCCCATCGCCGAACGGAGCTCGTGCTCGCCCGTCGACAGGCCGAGCGGCCGTTCGCCGCACATCGCGACGTCGAGCGGGTCCCCGGCCAGCGCGTGGTCGGTGGATCCCGTGATCCGGATGGGCACCGGCTGACCGTCGACGGTGAGGAGGTCGCCCCGACACCCGGTGTCCAGGCGCTCGGTCGTGGGGGGCACCGACACCCCCGGGATCCCGAGCTCGGCGATGGCGACGGGCTGGGCGACCGGGCCACGCGTGTACCAGTCGACCGCCGTCTGCTCCCGCACCTTGGTGACGAGCACCCCGATGTCGCGCCCGGTCAGGGGACGGGGGAGCGGCACGGTGACGGTGTGGGTGGCGTTCGGGTCGGTGGCATCTGCGATCGGGGGCACGTCGACGGTCACCGGTGGGGCGCCGTCGGCCGTGACGGCGAGCTGGGTGGGCACGGAGTGGCGGCCGTCCGCCCGCACGGCGAGCTCGAGGTGGTCGAGGGTGATCGGGGCCTCGCGCTGGACGCGCAGGCCGTGCCCCGTGGGCGTGCCGCGCGGTGACATCCACGCGGTGGAGAGGTCGCCGTCGAGCGCGGCGGCGCCCGTCTCGGCGCGGCTGCCGGCGACCCGCCCCGTGCTCGTCACGTGCACGTCGGACGGGGGGCGCACCAGGGCGGTGAGGGCGTCGTCGGACGCCCGTGCCGAGAGGCGCGCCTGGCCGGTGACGCCGAACCCCAGCGGCGCCGGCAGGTCGAACAGCCGGGCGAGGGATCGCTCTTCGTCGTCGCGGATCGGGGTGGCGGGGTCCTGGCGGAGCCGCGAGAGCACGATCGCCACCGGGTGGTCTGCGACCCGGTCGCCGACCTTGTCGAGGAGGTCCACCGGCACGCGGATGAGCTCGTCGAGCACGAGGTGGTCGTCGTCGCCGATGCGCACCTCGGCGAAGCCCACGCTGCTGTACCCGGCGTAGCGCACACGGGATCCGGCGTCATCGGCGACCACCTCGATCTCGAGGCGCGAGAACGTGCGCGTGGGGAACGTCACGAGCTGCCCGGGCTCGGTCAACGACGAGGCGTCGAGGTCCACCATCGTGGGGTCGCCCCCGTCGAAGCGCAGCTCCACGCGGGTGAGCCGGCGGTTCCCGGTGTCGAGCGGCTGCAGCAACCGGATGCGGTCGGTGGTCTCGGGGTCGTCGAGGTCGAGCTGGAGGCGCTCACCTCGAGCGTCGCTCAGCCCGGCGGCGCGCCACGCCGTCCGAGGGTCACCGTCCACCGCGGCCGCCGGGCGCGTGGCGGGCTCGAAGGTGACCCGGTTGCCGTAGGAGGTGGCGTTGGCGGTGATGCCACCTCGATGGACGGCGACGGTGCGGCCGTCGTCCCCGGCCCCGTCGAGGATCGGGAGGCGGTTGTCCGTGTGGTCGACCGCGAGCGGCTCGAGGCCGGCCGGCTCCGTGTACCCCTTGGTGTGGCGGATCGTCTGCCACCGCTCGCCGCGCCGCCGGTTGGTGTCGGTGACGAGCAGCACGGCGCCGTCGTCGAGCGCGGCGTCCACCTCGCGCCGGTCGAGGGTGGAGGAGAAGCGGATCAGCTCGGTGCCGTCGAGCCGCCCGGCGGCGGCGGCGTCGATCAGCCCGAAGGAGTCGCCCGCGACCAGCACCGGGCCGGCGGGGCTGTGGGCTGACAGCATCGACACGGGGTCGGTGACGGGAAAGGCGGCGAGCGACGGAGGGGTGGGGAGGTCGGCGTCGGTGAGCAGCCAGAGCTCGTCGTCGAGCGTGGCGCGCGGGTCGGTGGGGCTGTCGGCCGGTGGCCCGAACTCCGCGGGATCGCCGAGGCCCGGCGCGCTCGTCACGAGGGCCCACAGGTTCTTCGGCCTCGGCGTGTTGAACCGCTCGTAGGCGAGGTCGGAGCGCACGAGGACGTCGCCAGCCCGAATCAGGCGTGCGATCGGCGCGATGGCCTCTGCGTCCATCGTGCGCTCCTGCAGCATCAGGTCGAACGCATCGAGCATCGCGGCGGACTCGGGTGGACCGAACGGGATGAGCTCCCGGTAGGCGACGTCGCGCTCCACCAGCCCTGGGGTGATGGGGTCGACGGTGTTGCCCCACCGGTAGGACGCGAAGTCGTCCCCGGGGATCTCGAGGACGTGGGTGGCCTGGTCGCCGGCGTCGAGGTGGGCGGCGGCTTCGGTCCAGTAGTCGGGGACCTCCTCGGGTCGCCGCAGGTTCCCGGGGACGGTGTCACCGGTGAGGATCGTGGGCTGCGCCACGAGCACCAGCACCGCGATGCCGGCCGCCGCACCCCGACCGGCGGCGGGCCACCGGCGCAGGAGCGCGCCGACCCCCGCGCCGAGGAACACGCCCAGCCCCAGCACGAGGAGGGGCGCGGCGCGCGGGAGCGACCGCATGGCGAGGCCTCGCTCGGTGAGGAGGAACGCCTTGATGGCTCGCCCGAGCGGTGACGGGTCGTCCCAGGGGTAGGGGCCGACCGCGACCACCAGGCCGAGCAGGACGAGCACCACGAAGTAGGCACGGTGGCGAAACCGTGCGATGGCGGCGGCCGTGAGCGCGAGCGTCGGGATGAGGTAGGTCGCGGCCAGCAGCCACAGCGACTGCGTGTACGCCACGCTCGGCTCGATCCACGGCCCGAGCCGATCCTCGCCGTAGAAGAACCAGTACCCGAGCCCGCGGAGCACCTCGTTGGCGGTGGAGGTGGTCGCGACCGATTCCGCGGTCTCGGAGTACCGCAGGACGTTGTTCCCGTACCCGGCCTGCACGGCCAACCCTGCCGCCCACCACGCGCTCACGAGGGCGGTGAGGACCCCGATGCGCGCCGCCACGGCCAGGCCGTCGCGGAGGCGCGCGGTGCGGACGACCCAGACCTCGTGGGCCAGCCACGCCACCGGTGCCAGGCCGACGAGGACGAGGGCGGTGAGGTTGAGGGAGCCGGCCGACGCCGCCACGAGGGCGAAGAGGGCCGGGTGGCGCCACCCGCGGCTGCGGAGGGCCAGCGCCGTCAGCAGGACCATCCAGGGGAGCGCGCTGTAGGCGAGCAGGATGCCGCTCAACCGCGCGATCAGCGACAGCACGTACGGCGTGAGCATGTACGTGGCGGCGGCCACGCCGGCGCTCTCGACCCGCCAGCCGAGTCGGCGGAGGAGCACCATCACCCCGGCGCCCGCCGTGAAGAGGAGCGTGCCCCACCACAGGCGCTGGGCGACCCAGTCGGGCAGCCCGAGCGAGTCCATCGCCCAGTACCAGGGCCCGCTCGGCCACAGGTAGCCGATGTTCTGGTGGGGGACGTAGCCGAGCGCGATGTTCGGGTCCCACATCGACGTGGCGCGCGCCACGAGCCGCCCGGGGTCGAGGTAGAGGTACGACTTGGTGTCGGCGCTGATCTGGCTGGGCGCCGTGAGCAGCAGGGGCACGTAGGCCACCGCCGCCAGCGCGGCGGCGAGGGCGCGCCAGGGCCAGCGCGGGGGCGATCCGGGCGGGTGGGGCGAGCTGCTCGCGTCGGTGCCGCTCACGAGCGGCGTCGGCGGCTGTCCTCGACCAGGAGGCGCATCATCTCCGTGGCGGTGGTGCCCCAGTCGAAGCGCTTGCTCGCCGCCAGCGCCGCGCTCCCCATCCGCGCACGGCGCGCATGGTCGGTGAGGAGGTCGGTGAGGGCGCCGGGGAGCCCGTCGTCCGCGGTGAGCACGCCGGTCTCGCCGTGGACGACCACGTCGCGGTGGCCGCCGATGTCCGTGGCGACCGCGGGGGTGCCGCACGCGGCGGCCTCGGTGATCGACATGCCCCAGCCCTCGCGGAGCGAGGAGCTGGCCAGCACCCACGCCCGGCGGTACAGGTCGACCACCTCGTGGTCGCGCAGGCGGCCGGGCAGCGACACCCACTCGTCGGCGCCGAGCTCGGCCACCACCGCCTCGAGCGGCGTGCGCTCGTACCCCTCACCGGCGATCACCAGCTGGAGGTCGGGGATCGTGGCGCGGGCGGCGGCGGCCGCTCGGATCAGCAGGTGGAAGCGCTTCACGGGCACGAGGCGGCCGACCGCGACGATGAGCGGGTGGGGGGAGCGCTCGGAGGGGTCCCCCGGCGTGAACCGCGGGTCGATGCCGTTCGGCACGACGGTGATGCGCTCGTCGGGGATGCCGAGCTCCACCAGGTCGTCGCGGCTGGACCACGACGGCGTGGCGATGGTGGAGCGCCGGTAGAACGGCGGCGCGATGCGCCGTTCGAGGACGTCGCCGAGCCGCGCCAGGCGCGGGGGCAGCGTCATCCCCCACATGTCCTTGTGCACGTGGTGGACGAACACCAGCCGCGGGCCACGCGCCCACAGCGGCGAGAGGAACGGGACGCCGTTCCACACCTCGACCAGGGCGTCCCGTGGCCCGTGGCGCCCGGTGGCCTCGTTGATGATGGACCGCGGGAACACGAGGTAGCGACCGGCCCGCCGCACCACCACGTAGCCGTGCCTGCTCCCGAAGGGGGAGTGTCCCGGAGCGAACGACGTGCGGAGGGTGACCTCGACCCCGGCGGCCGCCCAGTGGCGAGCCACGTGGTCGATGTGGACCTCGGACCCGCCCGCCTCGACGTCGGCGAGGTCGCGCCACGCGAGCACGTGGACGCGCTCGATCCCGGCCTCGGCCGCCAGGTCGCCGATCTTGGCGACGTGGCCGTCGGCTGGCCGCGACGCGGGGTCCGAAGGGGGGCGGCGGGGCTCAGACATGGGCGCGCCGCATGCTAGAACTCGTGGGATCGGGCCCCAAGGACCCCTTCCGGAGCACCCAGTGGACCCCGCCGAACCCCAGCTCGACCGCCCTGCGGCGACCGCCGCACCCGCTTCCCTCGACGAGGTCCGGGCGGCGACGTCGACGGTCGAGGGGTGGCTGTCCGATGACCAGCTCGTGCGGCTCCACGACGCCGCCCGAGCCGTGCCGGCCGGAGGCCGCATCGTGGAGATCGGGAGCTTCCGGGGGCGCTCCACCATCGTCCTGGCCGCCTCCGCCCCCCACGCCGGCGAGGTCGTCGCCATCGACCCCCATGCCGGCAACGACAGGGGCCCGCAGGAGATCGACGGCTTCGCCGAAGCGGCCAACGAGGACCACGCCGTGTTCCTGGCCAACCTCGAGGGCGCGGGCGTGCGCGACGCGGTGCGCCACGTCCGCAAGCGCTCCGACGACGCTCTCGTCGACGTGGACGGCGATGTCGACCTGCTCTACATCGATGGGGCACACCGCTACGCGCCGGCGCGGGACGACCTCCAGCGGTGGGGGGCGCGGGTCCGGCCCGGGGGCACGCTGCTCATCCACGACGCCTTCAGCTCGGTGGGCGTCACCCTTGCGCTGGCGCGGACGATGTTCGTGACACGCCGGTTCCGCTACGTCGGGCGATCGCGCAGCCTGGCCGAGTACCGCGCCGTGACCGCCGCCGGCCCCGACCGCCTGGCGTCCACGGCGGCCCAGGTCGCCCAGCTGCCGTGGTTCGCACGGAACCTCCTGGTGAAGGTCCTGTTGGTCGCCCACCTCGGTCGTGTGGCGCGGTTGCTCGGTCACGACGGCGAGACGTGGCCGTACTGAGCACCTCCGTGGCCACCGCCTCCGTCGATGATCCGCCCCTCACCGGGCTGGCACGGGTGAAGACCCTGTGGTCGCTGTTCCGGAACGAGCGGGACGACCCGGAGCCCTTCTACTCGCTCCTCGCCGCCGAGGCGGTGCGCGACCTCGACGCCCGCCACGGGCCCCTGCGCGGGCAGCGCGTCCTCGACCTCGGCTGTGGGCCCGGCTGGTACGCCCGCGCCCTCCGAGACCGCGGTGCGATCGTCACGCCGCTCGACGGCGATGCCGAGGAGCTCCTCACCAGCGGCCGGGCTCCGTGGGGGAGCCTCCTGGGCGACGCTGCCCGGCTCCCGTTCCCGACCGCCTGCGCCGACGGCGTGTTCTGCTCGAACCTGCTCGAGCACGCCAGCGACACGCGAGGCGTCCTCGAGGAGATCGGCCGAGTGCTGCGCCCCGGCGGCTGGGCCTACGTGTCGTGGACCAACTGGTACTCGCCCTGGGGCGGGCACGACATGACCCCGTGGCACCTGCTCGGCCCGGAGCGCGGGCCGCGCCTGTACGAGCGGCGCCATGGCCCTCCCCGCAAGAACCGCTACGGCGAGGGCCTCTTCGCCGTGCACATCGGGCCCACGCTGCGCCTCGTCGACGAGATCGCCACGTTGCGGCTCGAGCGGGCGGAGCCGCGCTACTGGCCCTGGGCCCGCCCGATCCTCGCTGTCCCCGGTGCCCGCGAGCTCCTCACCTGGAACTGCGTGCTGCGGCTGCGACGGGTGGCCGATCCTCAGGCCTGAGTGGTGGGGCGGGGGAGGATCGGGGCGTCGCGGCCGGTGCCGCTGCGGCCGCTGCCCGACGCCTCCTCGTGGTACTCCTCCTCGACGTTCACCGACCAGATGTCGTGGGCGGTGCCCTCGACGATGTTCTCCACGGTGAGCATCGCGGTGTACATCGAGTGGTCCTGGTTGTTGTACCGGTGCATGCCGTTGCGACCGATCGGGTGGACGTTCGGCGTGTTCTCCTGGAGCCAGGAGCGGAGCACGTCCACGTTGGCGGCGTACTCCTCGTCGTACACCGGGTACGCCTTCGGCATGCGCACCACGTAGCCAGCCTCGACGTCGACAGCGCGCATGAGCCCGAGCTGCTCGAGCTCCGCCTTGCCCTTCTCGACCAGCTCGGCGTCGGTGGCGTTCCACCACTCGTCGCCCTCCATCACGGTGTACTCGAGGCCGAGGACGTTGCGCCCGTCCTTCACCAGGTACGGCGACCACGAGCCGAAGTTCTGGACGCGCATCGTCTTCACGCCAGGGTCGTGGATGTAGATCCAGTTGTCGGTCCAGGCCACCTTGTCCTCGGGGACGACGAGGGCGACGGACAGGAAGTCGCGGAAGTGGAGGGCGTCGGCGGCCGCCTGCACGTCGGCGGGGACCGGCGGGTCCATGGCCCGCAGGAGGGCGTTGAACGGCATCGACGAGATGATGTGGTCGGCCTCGTAGACGGCATCTCCAGCGGTGACCGAGGTGGCACGTCCGCCTCCGTGGGCGATGCGGGTGACCTTGGCGTCGAAGATCACCTTCGACCCCTGCTGCTCGACGAGCTCGTGGCAGCGCTCCCACATCATCCCGGGCCCGAGCTTCGGGTACTGGAACTCCTCGATGAGGCTCGTGACCTGCTGCGACGTGCCTCGCCGCCCGGCGAACCGCGCTCGCACGGGCTCCCACACCGCGCTCCACAGCGTCATGCCCTTGATCCGCTGCGCGCCCCACTCCGCCGAGATCTTGTCGGGCGGCACGCCCCAGACCTTGGTGCTGTAGGTCTTGAAGAAGTGGCCGTAGAGCCGCCAGCCGTAGTTGGCCACGACGTACCCCTCGAGCGTGGAGGTGTCCTTGGGCGGTCGGATGCGCACCCAGAGGAACGACAGACCGCAGCGCAGCGCCTCGATGACCCCGAGGGTGCGCAGGGCGGCGAAGGGCTTCAGCGGGTAGTCGAAGAAGTCGCCCTGGTAGTAGATGCGGCTCGACCGAGGGCGGAGCATGAAGTCCTCGTCGGGGAGGATCTCGTGCCAGAGCGCCTCGACCTCGGGCACCTTGGTGAAGAACCGGTGCCCGCCGATGTCGAAGCGGTACCCGTCCCGCACCACGGTGCGGCTGATGCCCCCGACGACGTCGTCGCCCTCGAGCACGACGCTCGACTGTCCTGCCTTGCCCAGCTCGTACGCCGCGGTGAGGCCGGCCGGACCGGCCCCGATCACCACCACGCTGCGATCGGGGGCGGGGGACGGGTCGGTGGGGGGTGCGGTGGACACGATGGGCAGGGCTCCGGGAGGGTGGCGTGACGCGGGCGGTGGCCGGTCGAGTGTAGAGGAGGTGGTTCGGCGGGCCCGAGCCCGCCCGATAGGGTCGGCCGCCGTGCGAATCGGGCCGGCGTGGATCCGTCGGGGCGCGGTGGCGGGGGTCGCGCTCGCCGTCATCGTCGGCATCGTCGTCCGGTTCACGACCACGAGCCCCCTGTGGCTCGACGAGGCGCTGTCGGTGAACATCGCGTCGCTCCCGCTGGGCGACATCCCCGCCGCGCTCCGGCACGACGGGCACCCGCCCCTCTACTACTGGATGCTCCACGGCTGGATCGCGGCCTTCGGCGACGGCGACGTCGCCGTGCGGTCGCTGTCGGGGGTCATCGGCGTGGCGACGCTCCCGTTGGCGTGGGTGGCCGGCCGGCTCCTGGGTGGGCGACGGTTGGCGGCGGTCACGCTCGTGGTGGTCTCGCTGTCGCCGTACATGGTGCGCTACTCCACCGAGGCACGCATGTACAGCCTCGTGATGCTGCTGGTGCTCGCCGGCTACATCGCGATCGTGAAGCTGCGGCGCGGTGCGCCGTGGGGCTGGCTGGTCGTGTTCGGGGCGACCGCCGCGCTGCTCCCGTGGACGCACTACTGGGGCCTGTACCTCGTCATCACGGTGGGGATGCTGCTCGTGTGGTCCTGGTGGCGACAGCCGGACGAGCGCGCCTGGGCGGGGCCCGCCATCGTCACGCTGGGCGTGAGCCTCCTGCCCTTCGTCCTGTGGCTCCCGGTGGTGCTCGACCAGGCGGCTCACACGGGAACGCCCTGGGCCACGCCGGCGCGCCCCACGCGGGTGCTCGTGGAGACGCTCGAGACCATGGGTGGCGGTGCGTTCCCCGAGGCCGAGACCTACGGCATCCTCATCGTCCTGCTCGGCGTCCTGGCCGCCTGCACGTCGGACGCCGAGGGCCGGCTCGTCATCGCCAACGGCGTGGTCGCGCCCATGCGGCGCATCGTCTTCACCGTCGTCGCGGCCATGGGCGTCGGCACGCTGGCGGGCCTGCTCGGCGGCGCGGGGTACGCCGGCCGCTACGCCGCGATCGTGGTCCCGCTCATCCTGCTCATCGTCGCGAGCGCGCTCACGCGACAGGGCGCCCCGCTCCTGCTGGGCGGGCTGGGCGTGCTCCTCGTCGGCCTGGCCCTCGTCTCCATCGGTCACAACGTCACGGACAAGCGGACCCATGCCGGGGTGATGGCCGACCTGATCGCCGCCGACGTCGAGCCCGACGACGTCGTGGTCGTGTGCCCGGACCAGCTGGGGCCCAGCGTGGCCCGAGCCATGGAGCAGAAGGGGCTGGACCCACCGGTGCCCTACCCCGCGGCCGGCGATCCCCGGTTCGTGGACTGGCGCGACTACGCAGAGCGGAACGCGGCCGCCGACCCGGTGGCCTTCGCCGACGACATCCTCGAGCGCGCGGGCGACGGCAGGATCTGGCTGGTCTCCTTCGACGGCTACCGGACGTTCGAGGGACAGTGCGCGGCGGTCGCGGCGCGGATCGCGCAGAGCCGTCCGCTCACCGAGCTGGAGGCGCCCGAGGACGCGTTCGAACCGGCTCAGCTGCAGCGGTTCGGCTGATCCGCGGCGGCCACGCCGCCATCGGACAGACTGATGGGATGTTCACCTGCCCGCGGTGCGGCTCGGCGGTCGAGGAGCGGTTCTACGGGCCGTGCACGGCGTGCCGCGCCGCGTTGCGAGCGTCGGTGGTGGGGGAGCGCCGTGAGGTGGACGCGGCCGCGTTCGAGCCCGCGATGCACGTGACCCCGAACGCGGTGGCGGTGAAGGAGTAGGCGTCGTCCCTAGCGCAGGGCGATCGGTTCGATCTCGGCCCGCGCGCCGCGGCGCGGCACGCTGATGCCGCTGGACTCGATGAGCAGGCACACCCGGCCCCGGTGGCCGGCGAAGGGCTCGAGCAGCTCGAGCATCCGGTCGTCGGAGCCCCTGGCCTCACCGGCCAGCGCCCAGGAGACGAGGTGCTTCAGGTGGACGTCGCCCACGCTGACCGCGTCGGCGTCGCCGTGGGCCAGCCGGGTGACCTCGGCGACGGTCCAGAGGCCGATCCCAGGGATGGCGAGCAACCGATCCCGGAGGGTGGCCGTGCCTCGCTCCCCAGCGGCCTCGAGGCGGTTGGCGTGCGCGCAGGCGCGGCGCAGCGTGTCGGCGCGCTTCTTCTCCACGCCGACCACGTGCAGGTCGTAGTAGGGCAGCTCCGCGATCACGTCGGAGCGAGGGAGCAGCCGCAGGTCGCCTGGCCCGGGCGCCGGCTCGCCCCACCGCTCGATCAGCTGGCGGTAGGCGCGCTTGGCCTCGAACCCGGTGACGCGCTGGCCGAGGATCGCGGGCACGAGCGACTCGAGGACGCGATCGGTGCGCGGTAGGCGCAGGCCGTCGGCGTCGTGGTGCATCTCCTTCACGAGCGGGTGCTCGGGATCGAAGCCCCGCCGGTCGTCGAGCAGCCCGAGCGACGCCGGCGCGTGCTCGAGGGCGTCCTCGGCCCCGTCGCCCCACGCTTCCACCTGCACCCGATCGCCGTGGTGCTCGACGCGCACCGTGGCGGGGCCGTCCGCGGTGCGGGTGGCCCACAGCGCGGCGCGGTCGGCGAGGAGGATCGTGGGATCGTGCTTGCCGAGGCGCATCGGACGAAGGGTGCGGCGCAGATCGAGCGCGAAGGGGAGCGTGAGGGTGCGCCTGGCCATCGGGGGCGAGACGCTACTGCGGAACGGCTGATCGGGCCTGGTCCGCCGCCCAGCGGTAGTCGGGCTTCCCGCTCGGGCTCCGCAGCACGACTGGCACGCGCACGACGACCTTGGGCAGCTTGTACCGCGCGATGTGGTGGGCGGCCGTGTCGCGCAGGTCGCCGTCGGTGGGCTCCGTGCCGGGACGCAGCTGGACGACCGCCACCACCTCCTGGCCCCATCGCTCGCTCGGTCGACCCACCACGACGACGTCGAACACGTCGGGGTGGCGCTTGATCGCCTGCTCGACCTCCTCGGCGAACACCTTCTCGCCGCCCGTGTTGATCGTGACGGAGTCGCGGCCGAGGAGCTCCACCGACCCGTCGGCGGGCACCCGCGCCCGGTCGCCCGCCACGGCGTAGCGCACCCCGTCGACGACAGGGAAGGTGCGCGCCGACTTCTGCGGGTCGCCGAGGTAGCCCCGCGGCACCCGACCGGTCTGGGCCAGCCAGCCGAGCTCGGGGTCACCGGGCTCGAGGCGCCGGGTGAGGTCCTCGGACAGCACGACGCTGGTGGGGGAGCGGTCGAAGGTGCCGGTGGTGGGCGCGCGGGAGCGATCCGACGTGTGGACCCCCTGGCGGCCGGTCTCGGACGACCCCAGGACGTCGACGATGCGCAGCTGGGGCACCAGCTCGAGCAGATCCTCCTTCACGTGGGCGGACAGCGTCGCACCCCCCGTGAGCAGGTGCCGGAGGGTGGACACGTCGTGCGGGCGGTCGCGGAGGGCGTCCACCAGCGGCCGGGCGAAGGCGTCACCCACGATGAGGAGGGAGGTCGCGCCCTCCCGCTCCACGGTGTCGAGCACGTCGTGGGCGTCGAACCGGCTCGGATCGTGCTGGATGACCACCGTGCCGCCGGCCGTCCAGGAGGACAGCGCGTTCCAGTGGGCGGCACCGTGCATGAACGGCGCCGCGGGGAGGGCGCGGAGGCTGGACCGTCGGGCGCCCTCCACGATGCGGTCCGTCGTGTGGGCGATGCCCAGGCACGCGGCGAGGAAGTCCGCCTGCCGCCACAGCACGCCCTTCGGCATGCCGGTGGTGCCGCCGGTGTAGAGGATGTAGAGGTCGTCGGGGCTGAGCGGACCGGGTGGCTCGGGCCGGGCGCCGGCGAGGGCGGCCTCGTACTCGATGGCGCCGGCGACGAGCGGTGCACGGGTGTCGTCGTCCACCTGGAGCAGCAGGGGCCGCGTCGGGAGCGACGGCAGGACCTCCTCGAGCGTGGGCGCGAAGGCGCCGTGGAACACGATGGCGCGAGCGTCGCTGTCGAGGAGCACGTAGCGGAGCTCCTCGGCCACGTAGCGGTAGTTGACGTTCACCGCCGCGGTGCGCGCCTTGGCGGCGCCGAGCATCGCCTCGAGGTACTCGTTGCCGTTGTGGAGGTACAGCGCGACGTGGTCGTGCGGCGACTCCCACCCCTCGCAGCCCTCGAGCGGCGCATGCACGCCGAGAGCGGCTCCGCGGAGCACGGCGGCGAGCCGCCGGCTGCGATCGGTGACGTCATGCCAGGTGAGGCGACGGTCGCGCCACACCAGGCACTCGCGCTCGGGGATGGCCGCCGCGATCGCCTCGTGCAGCGCCGCCAGGTTCAGCTCCTCCGGCACCTCCACCACGGCCATGCGGGGCTCGGCGCGGCTACGGCGCGTCGGTGACGGTGACGGAGTTCATCTTGTCGCCCACCTGGATCGCCTGGGCGACCTCGATGCCGCTCGTGACGTTGCCGAACAGGTTGTAGAGCGGCTGGAGCTTGTCCTGGCAGTCCTCGATGCAGATGAAGAACTGCGAGCCGTTCGTGTCGGGACCAGCGTTGGCCATGGCCACCGCCCCCAGCACGTAGGGGGCGCGGACCGGCTCGTCGGCGAACTTGTAGCCCGGGCCGCCGCGGCCGGTGCCGTCGGGATCGCCGCCCTGGATCACGAAGCCGGGCACCACGCGGTGGAACGTGAGGCCGTCGTAGAAGCCGTTCCGTGCCTGGACCACGAAGTTGTTCACGGTGGTGGGCGCCAGGCTGGCGTCGAGGAGGGCGACGATGTCGCCCTTGTCGGTGTTGATCGTGACCTCGAACTTGGCGTCGGGCTCGATCTCGAAGGCGGGGGCGCTGGGCATGGCGTCCTACGCTACCGCCCGTGCCTGCACGACCTTCCGAACCGCTGGACGCCCGCGAGCGACGGGAGCTGAGCGACCTGTTCGAAGAGCTTGGCCCCGACGCGCCCACCCTCTGCGAGGGGTGGGCCACCGACGACCTGGCCGCCCACCTCGTGGTTCGCGAGCGCCATCCGACCGCGGCGGGCGGCATCCTGATCCCGGCCCTCGAGGCGCGGACCGAGCGCTTCATGGAGCGCGAGAAGGACGGTGGGTACGCGCGCCTCGTCGACCGCGTCCGCAACGGTCCACCGTTCGGCCCCTTCGCGGTGCCCGGTCTGCGCACGCTGCTGAACCTCCAGGAGTACGTCGTGCACCACGAGGACGTGCGGCGAGCCAACGGCCTGGGGCCTCGCACCGACCGCGCTGACCTCGACGAGGCGGTGTGGGGGAACCTGAGCCGAGGCGCTCGGCTCATGCTTCGCAAGGTGAAGGGCGCCACCGTGCGGCTCCAGCGCCCCGGCGGCGACGCCATCACCACGGGCCACGGCCCGGAGGTGGTCGTCACCGGTGCCCCCGTCGACCTGCTGCTCTACCTGTTCGGCCGCGAGGAAGCCGCCCAGGTGGAGATCACCGGAGACGACGGGGCCCAGCAGGCGCTCGCCACCGCACCGAAGGGGATCTGACCGCGCTAGGAGGCGGCGACGAGGCCGCGGGTCCGCAGCCCGGCCAAGCCCTCCCAGAGCACCGCGAAGAGGACCTCCGTGGCCCGCTCGAGGCCGGAGTCGCGGTAGTCCACCCAGTCCTGGGCGCCGGCCTCGAGCAGGCCGACGACGCCTCGCGCCACCAGGCGAGCGTTCGAGGTTCCGCCCCACGCACCGGCGATGCGCTCGATGCGGTCGCGGCGAGCGGCCTGGATGGCCGGGTGCTGGAGGGCGCCGGCGGCGGCCATGACGTTCCACGAGGCCTCGTTGTCCCGGGCGAACACGAGGTACCGACGGATGATCCGGCGCAGCCGCATCTCGTCGGGGAGCCGATCGTCGAGCGCCTTGCCGAGCTCTCGATCGAGCTGTTCGAGGTTGTGGAGGTACACGGCGGCGATGAGGCCGCCTCGGTCACCGAAGTAGGCGTACACCAGCGAGCGCGACACGCCCGCGGCCTCGGCCACCTCCTCGAAGCTCACGTCACCGGGATCGCGACCTCGGAACACCGACGCCGCCGCCTCCACGAGGAGAGCGCGCCGGGTCGCAGGGTCGAGGCGCATCGCTACGACGCCGCCGTGCCGACCTCGACCGGAGTGGCCTCGGGAGCCGCTGTTCCGAGCAGCGGGAAGTGGCAGGCGACGAAGTGGCCGTCAGCCACCTCCCGGATCTCGGGCTCGTCGAGCGCGCAGCGCTCCTGGGCGAGCGGGCAGCGGGTGCGGAACCGGCAGCCGGCGGGCGGATCGATCGGCGACGGCAGGTCGCCGGTGAGCAACCCGCTCTGCACCGGTGGGACGGTGGGATCGGGCACCGGGATGGAGCGCAGCAGCGCCGCGGTGTAGGGGTGCGCGGGGGTGGCGTAGAGGTCGTCGGGCGATCCCACCTCGCAGATCTTCCCGAGGTACATCACGGCCACGCGGTCGCTGATGTTCTTCACGACGGCGAGGTCGTGGGCGATGAAGATGAGGGTGAGGCCGTAGCGGGCCTTCATGTCCTCGAGCAGGTTGAGGATCTGCGCCTGCACCGACACGTCCAGCGCGGACACGGGTTCGTCGCAGATGATCACCTTCGGGTCGAGCACCAGCGACCGTGCGATGGAGATGCGCTGGCACTGCCCCCCGGAGAACTGGTGGGGCCGCTTGTCCGCCGACACCACAGGGTCGAGGCCGACGGCGTCGAGCACCTCCTCGACGCGTGCTCGCTGCTCGGCGTCGGTGCCGCGCTTCCAGATCTTCAGGGGCTCGGCGATGATGTCCTTCACCTTGCGGCGCGGGTTCAGCGACGAGATCGGGTCCTGGAAGATGAACTGCAGCTGCGTGCGCACCTCGCGGAGCTGCTGTCCGCTGAGAGAGGCGAGGTCGACGCCCTCGAAGTGCACGCTCCCGCTCGTGGGGGGCGGGAGCTGCATGATCGCTCGGCCGGTGGTGGACTTGCCGCAACCTGACTCGCCGACCAGGCCGAGCGTCTCGCCCTCGCGCACGTCGAGGCTGATCCCGGACACGGCGTGGACGATCCCAGCCGAGGTCTTGAACTCGACCACGAGGTCGTCCACGCGGAGGAGCGCCCCCTCGCGGAGGTGGGCGGTGCCGGTGCCGGCCACTAGGCGTCGCTCCCGGCCTCGACGTCGACGAGGGCGGCCAGCTCGTCGGCCAGCTCGACCTGCTGGGCGGCGCTGACGTCGCCGGTGACCGCGGCCTCGGCGGCCGGGACGTGGTGCGCCAGGTTGCGCTCGAGGGCCTCTCGCCCGGCGTCGGTGCCCACCGGGTACCAGCAGCGGTACACGTGACCGGGCGTCTCCGCCTCGATGAGGGGCGGTTGCTCGACGTGGCACCGAGGCTGGGCGTACGGGCAGCGCGGCGCGAACCGACACCCCGGAGGCGGGTTGATCAGGTCCGGAGGCCGCCCGCCGATGATCAGGAGACGGGTGTGGCTGGGCTGCTCGAGCTTCGGGATCGACTTGAGCAGGGCCTCGGTGTACGGCATGCGCATGTTGGCGAAGAGCGTGCGCGTCGGGGCCTTCTCGACGATCTGCCCGGCGTACATGACGGCGATCTCGTCGGTCCGGCCCGCCACCACGCCGAGGTCGTGGGTGACGAGGATCATGGCCATGTGGCGGTCGCGCTGCTGCTGGGCGAGCAGGTTCAGGATCTGCGCCTGCACGGTGACGTCGAGCGCGGTGGTGGGCTCGTCGGCGAAGAGCATCTTCGGGCCGCAGGCCAGGGCGATCGCGATCGTGACGCGCTGCCGCATGCCACCCGAGAGCTCGTGCGGGTACTGCGAGATGCGTCGGGTCGGATCGGGGATGCCGACAGAGTTCAGGAGCTGGATGGCTTGCTCGTGGGCCTCGTCCTTGGGGATGTCGAGGTGGTACCGGAGGCCCTCGGTGATCTGCCGCCCGATCTTCAGCACGGGGTTGAGGGAGGTCATGGGGTCCTGGAAGACCATGGCCATCTCGGTGCCCCAGAGGGAGCGGAGGTGGTCCTTCGACGCCCCGACCAGCTCCTCGCCGCCATAGGTGGCGGACCCTTCCCGGAGCACGTTCTTGGCCGTGAGGAGACCCATCACCGAGCGGGACAGGACCGTCTTGCCGGAGCCCGACTCGCCGACGATGCCGAGCGTCTTGCCGCGCTCGAGGCTGAAGGTGACGCCGTCGACGGCCTTCACGATGCCGTTTGGCGTGTCGAAGTGGGTCTTGAACTCGTCGACGACGAGGAGCGGCCCCTCCTGCGGCGTGGGGGCGGTGAGGACGCGCCGGCCTGCAGGCCGGGGGGTGGAGGTCTGGTCGCTCAAATCGCGGCGTCCTTCACGTCGAACACCGAGCGGAACCGCTCGCCGAGGAAGTTCACGGCGAGCACGGTGAGGAAGAGCATCGTCGCCGGGAGCAGCGACGGGTGGGCGATGCCGTCGGCCTGCAGCGCGTTGCGGCCACCCGCGATCATGCCGCCCCAGTCCACGGTGTTGGGGTCGGTGAGCCCCAGGAACGAGAGGCTGCCGTAGGCGACGATGGCGATGGCCACGGCGAGGAGCCCGAAGGCCAGCATCGGCAGGATGACGTTGGGCATGATCTCGCGCGCCAGGATGCGCTTGCGACTGGCGCCTGCCGCCTCGGCCGCCAGCACGAACTCGCGGTTCGCGTAGGCGAGCGTCGTGGCTCTCGAGATCCGCGCGAAGTACGGGATCGACACGATGAGGATCCCCACGAGGATGTTCGGGAGGTCCTTGCCGAGGAAGGCGACGATCGCGATCAGGAAGAGCAGCGCCGGGAAGGCGAGCCAGATGTCGACGACCGCCATCAGCACGCCTTCGACACGACCCTTCAGGAACCCCGCGACCAGGCCGATGGTGCCGCCGATCGTCATGCCGATGACGAGGACGGCGATGCCGACGACGAGCGATACGCGCCCGCCCCAGATCAAGCGCGAGAACATGTCGTAGCCGTTCTCGTCGGTGCCGAGCAGGTGCCCGGACGTGCCGATGCCCGCGTTCTTCGGCACGAAGAAGTCGGGATCGTCCGGCTTCTTCAGGGGGAGGTACGGGGCGAGGACCGCTCCGACCGCCACGAAGGTGAGCCAGGCGATGCAGAGCCATCCGCCGAAGCCCAGCTTCCCGCCGCGCTTGCGCTTGGTTCCGCGGACGGCGATGTCGACGGCGGTCGTGTTGACGCCGCCGGAGGTGGTCGCGGCAGCGACGACGTCGGTCATCACGCACCTGCCCTTCGGACGCGGGGGTCGAGCAACGAGTACAGGAGGTCGGTGATGAAGTTGACCACCACGAAGGTGACCGCGATGACGAGCACCGTGCCCTGCACGACGAGGTACTCACGGCGGGGGATCGACTCGGCCGCAAGTCGTCCCATGCCCGGGATGCCGAAGAACGACTCGACGATGAGCGCTCCCCCGATGAGGGCACCGAAGTTGAGGCCGAACACCGTGAGGAGCGAGAACGACGACGGACGGAGGGCGTGCCGCACGAGGATGTGCCACGTGGGCAGCCCCTTTGACCGCGCCATCATCACGAAGTCCTCCTGCAGGGTGGCGATGAGGTCGCTGCGCAGGAGGCGCGTGTACACCGCGGTGAGCCCGATCGTCAGCACGAGGACCGGGAGGGCCACCGATTTGAGGTTCTCGCCGATGCCATCCGGGCCCGTCAGCCGGTCGTAGCCGATCGCCGGGAACCAGCCCAGCTGGACGGCGAAGATGAAGACGAGGAAGGGCGCGAGGGCGAAGGCGGGGAGGGAGATCATCCCGAACGTCCCGGTGGTGATGAGCTTGTCCGCTCTCGAGTTCGCCCGGTACGCGCTGTACAGCGCGAGCGGGATGGAGATGAGCAGCGAGAGCAGCTGCGCCATGATCAGCAGCTGCAGGGTCGCGGGCAGCCGCTGCGAGATCAGCGTCGTGGTCGGGATGTCCTGCTGGTACGAGCGACCGAGGTCGCCCTCGGTGACGACCCCCTTCATGAAGAGCCAGTACTGCGTGAGGAACGGCTTGTCGAAGCCGTACTTCTCCTCGACTGCCTGTCGCAGCTCTGTGTTGCTGTACTCCGACTGGAGGATCTGTTGCACCGGGTTGCCCGGCAGCATCTTGGTGAGGCTGAAGGTGAGGAAGCTCACGATCAGCACGATCCCGATGAGCCGCGCGAGCTTCTTCGCCGCCGTGCGAGCGATGGGCATGGTGGTCCAGATCCTCCAGTCGGAGGTGTCAGTCCGAGGGCGGGTCAGCCGTCCACGGCGTACAGGAAGCCGGGCTTGATGGCGCCCAGGGAGTTGGCCTCGCCAGGAGGCGGAGGTCCGGCCCGGCTGTCGTCGTAGACGTTGCCGAACAGGTCGTACAGCGTGGTGAGGAGCGGCACGTCTTCCGCCGTGATCTCCTGCACCTCGAAGTACTTCTCCTTGCGGGTCTCGAAGTCGGCGGTCTGCCGGGCCTCGTCGAGGAGCTTGTCGACCTTCGGGTTGCTGTAGAAGGCCAGGTTGCCGGTGTCGCCGGTGGTGAGACCGGGTCGGATGGCGTCGGGCTCGATGAAGTGGCTGCTCCGGAAGCAGCCGGCCTCGTAGTCCCCGCTCTTGCTGAACATGCGGTTGACGTACGCGCCCTGCTCCTGGCTCTCGAGCTTGATCTTCATCCCGACGTCCTCACCGAGGGCCTTGATGATGTTCAGGATCTCGTCGGCCTCAGGGGTGGGGATGCAGACGAGGGTGAACTCCAGACCGCCGAGGTCCTCGACGAGCTTGCGTGCCTTGTCGGGGTCGTAGTGCGGCGTCTGGGCATCCTTGTTGTAGTACGCCGAGTCCGGTGCGAAGCCTGAGTAGCTCGGCACCCGCACGCCGTCGTAGGCACGCTCGTTGATGAGGTCCTTGTCGATCGCGTAGGCCACGGCCTGGCGAGCGCGGACGTCGTTGAACGGCGGCTTGGCGTTGTTGAACAGGATGATGGTGGAGCTCGAGCCGCTGATCTTCTGGGCGGCGAAGCCCTTCTTCTCGCCCTGCACCACCGTGTCGGAGGCTGCCGACTGGAACATGTCGATCTCACCGGTCTCGAGGGCGGTCAGCCGTTGGTTGGCGTCGGCGATCGGGACGACAGTGAGCTTGTCGAGGTACGGCAGCTGGATGCCGTTCTCGTCCTTGTACCAGTACTTGTCCCAGGCCACGAGCTCTGTCCGCTCGCCGGCGACGTACTTCGAGAACTTGAACGGGCCGGTGCCGACTCCGCCGGTCTTGAAGTTGTACCCGGAGGCCGCGGCGGTGGGCGACTCGATGTAGCCGCTGGAGCCGGCGAGGTAGTCCTCGAAGGCGACGTTCGGGGGAGAGACGTGGAACACGACCGTGAGGCCGTCGGCCCCGTCGGGTGTGTCCATCTTCTTGATCTGGTCAGCGGTGGTCTTGCAAGGACAGGCGGTGGCCGGGTCCTGCAGGCGCTGGAAGTGCTTGACGACCGCGTCGGCGTTGAGCGGCGTGTTGTCGTGGAAGAGGACGCCCTCGCGCAGCTTGACGGTCCAGGTGTCGAGCGCGTCGTTGCCCTCGACCGACTCGGCCAGCCAGGGCTCGACCTTGCCGTCGATGTAGGTGGTGAGCGGGTCGTAGATGCCCAGCGTGACCACCTTGTCGGTGGGCTGGGCCGCCTCGCCGGGTGCGAGCGTGGCGACGTCCGCCTCGCCCGCGAACACGAGCTCGCCGCCCTTGACCGGGTTGCGCTCGGGCTCGTCGCTCTTGTCACCCTGGTCGGTCGCCTGGTCGGTGCCCTCGTCGTCTCCCTCTCCTGCCTTGTTGTCGTCGCCACCGCACGCAGCAGCGATCAGGCCGAGGGTGAAGAGGAGGGCGAGCAGGCGTAGCCACGGCTTGTGGCGATGCGTGTCCTTCAACATGTCCCCCTGACGGCGTTGGGTGCTGGGTGCGACGCCCGCGAGCGCCGACCGGTGACGCCGGTCACACCGGTCGTTCGGGACCGTAGGAGCGTGTTGTCATCGTGTCAACAACCGCAGGCCCGTTTCCTGACGGCGCGATCGCCCGCTTTGCGGCAGAACGCCGCGAAGCGCTCGACCCTGGTGGCGATGGGGTCAATCGCCTCGCTCGGGCACCTCGATCGAGCGCTCGTAGAGGCGCGCGTAGCTCAGCACGGAGTCCACGTAGAGGACCGAGTGGTTGTACGAGAAGTAGGCGGCCCGCAGCCCCGGGTCGGCGTCGAGCCCGCTGCTCGCGGTGCACAGGTAGGTGGCGGCCGCCAGGGTCGCGTCGTAGAGGTTGAAGGGCGACTCCGTGCCGTCCTCGTTGCCGTCGGCCTCGAAGCGGTGCCACGTCTGCGGGATGAACTGCATCGGCCCGATCGCTCGGTCGAAGCTCGGGTCGCCGTCCAGCGCGCCGTGGTCGGTGTCCTGCACGACCGCGGTGGAGTTCGAGCCGTTCAGCGGGATGCCGATGATCCGCTTGTCGGTGTCGCCGTTCGCCATGAGGCGCGTGCCGCCGTAGGTCCCGTGGCGGCCCTCGATCCGGGAGATCCCGGCCAGCCCCCACCACTCGATCCCGCAGGTCGGTCGCTCGGCGGCGACCTCCTCGGCGGCCCGGTAGTAGGCGTCCAGCGCGACGAGCGGGAACTCCACGCCTTCGACCTGGGCGAGGACGCGCGCCTCCTCGTAGGTGACGCGCTCGTCGGCGACCTGGGCGGCGCGCGCGACCTCGGCGCGGACGGCGCCGGGCCGGTCGGCGGCGGCGGCCTCGAGGCGCTCGCGGGCCTTGGCGATGTCCGTGACGGCGGCGTCGGCGCGCGCCATCGCGTCCTCGATGCGGCTGCGGTACGCGGCGCGCTCGCTCAGCAGCACGTCCATCGAGATGCCGGCCAGGACGTCGCGCCGCTCGGCGTCGTTGGTCGCCGGGTTCTCCGACGCGATCGCCTCGTTGATCCGGTCG
This sequence comes from Acidimicrobiales bacterium, assembly GCA_045807565.1. Lineage (GTDB taxonomy): Bacteria > Actinomycetota > Acidimicrobiia > Acidimicrobiales > VFJN01 > VFJN01. The sequence goes on from JBJMHD010000125.1 coordinate 96,816, forward strand.
TCCGCGTCGCCGGCGATGAAGGTGTCGACGGCCAGCTCCTGGATCGCGCGCTCGACGGCGTCGAGCCGCACGCGCAGCCCCGACACCCGCGCGACCGACGAGGCACGCGCCGCCTCGAGGGCGCGCACGCGCGCCGTGAGCGCCGAGGACTCGCGATCGAGGTCGTAGCGCGCCGCCTGCGCGTGGGTGAGCGTGGCGTCCACGTCGCGGTACTCGGCCGCGGCGCGCTCGAACTCGGCGCCGCCGACCGGCACGCGGGCGAGCTCGATGGACGTGGCGGGGAGACCGGGGAGGTCGGGCGACGGCGGCGCCAGCGGGGTGGCCGGGGCGTTGGGCGCCTCGACGGAGGAGGCGCGGCTCTCGGCGCGCGCCGGTGTGGCGCTGGCGATCGTGGCGGTGGCCAGCGAGAGGGCGAGCACGGCGCGGACCGCGCGGGCGCGACGAGGACGGGGGTGGGGGAGAGCCGGCATCAGCGGGACGGAGAGGTGGGCGTCGCTGCAGAGCGCGAGGGTCGATCTTGCCGCGATCTGGGGGCCCCTGTGAAGGGGTCGAACGGCCTGGCATGCTCGCGGCATGTCCGATCGGGTCTCCATCTCCATGGTCAACGGCATCGCCGACGTCCGACTGAACCGTCCCGACAAGCTGAACGCCCTGGATCCGGCCATGTTCCAGGGGATCGTGGAGGCCGGGGAGGGGCTGAAGGGCGATCCCGGGGTACGGGTGGTGGTGCTCTCGGGCGAGGGCAGGGGGTTCTGCGCCGGCCTCGACTTCGGGAGCTTCCAGGCCATGGCCGGGGGCCCGAAGCCCGCCGAGGAGCCCCGCTCCGACGACGGCGGCTTGGGGACGATCGGGGACACCGGGGGACGGATCACCCATCTCGGACAGCAGGCCTGCTGGGTGTGGCAGGAGCTCGAGGTGCCGGTGATCGCGGCGGTCCACGGCGCCGCGCTGGGCGGGGGCCTCCAGATCGCGCTCGGCGCCGACCTCCGCATCGTGGCGCCCGACGCCAAGCTGAGCGTCCTCGAGGCACGGTGGGGCCTCATCCCGGACATGACCGGCACGGCGATGCTCCCGAGGCTCGTGGGCCTGGACGTGGCCAAGGAGCTCACCCTCACCGGTCGGATCGTGTCCGGCGAGGAGGCGGTGGCGATCGGCCTCGCCACGAAGCTGGCCGACGACCCGCGCGCCGCCGCGCTCGAGCTCGCCGCCGACCTCGTCAGCAAGAGCCCGGACGCCCTGCGCGAGGGCAAGCGGCTGCTGAACCTGTCCGGCACGCGACCGATCGCCGAGCAGTTCGCCGACGAGCGGCGCACGATGGGCAGCCTCATCGGCAGCCCGAACCAGGTCGAGGCCACCATGGCCTACTTCGAGAAGCGCGACCCGACCTTCACCTAGCCCGCGTCGCCAACAACCGAGCCTGTGTCGCCAGACCTCGCTCAGCGCGGCGAGATGACACAGGCTCGCTCGGGACGCCGTGCACCACCGCCGAGCCTGTGTCGCCAGCGCTCGCTCAGCGCGGCGAGAGGACACAGGCTCGCTCGGGACGGCGTGCACCGCCGAGCCTGTGTCGCCAGACGTCGCTCAGCGCGGCGAGACGACACAGGCTCGCTCAGGACGGCGTGGGGGGCGGGACGGGGTCAGTGGTCGGTGAGGGCGCCGGCCTGCTGCCAGGCCCGCTCGACCTCGTCGAGGCGTCGGGTGGCCGGACGGCGGAGGCGGGTCGCCACGCCGGTGACGAGCGCGTTCACCAGGGCGAGGGTGCCCACGTGGCTGTCGAAGGGGCCGGCGCCCTCAGCGGCCACGACGAACGAGATGGTCGCTGCGCCGGCGAGCGGCGAGAGGTGCGAGTCGGTGAGCGCGACGATGACCCCGTCGCGGGCGGCGACGCTCTCGACGGCGTCCAGGACCCAACGCTCGTAGCGCCGCAGGTCGACGGCGACCAGGACGTCGCCGGCGCGGGTGTGGGCGAGCGAGCGGGCGACCGCGACGGGTGAGCCGTCGATGCGCTCGACGTCGTCCCTCAGGAGGTCGACGGCGTCGGCGAGCACCATCCCGATCCCGGCCTGCGCGGTGCCCGCCAGCACGCGGACCCGTCGGTCGCGATCGGCCACCAGGGCGACGGCCTCGTCGAAGCGCGCACGGTCGACGCCCTCGAACGTGCGATGGACGTTGGCGGCCTCACGGGCGGCGGTGGAGGAGAGGACGTCGTCAGCGGCGCGCTCGCGGATGCGAACGGTCGCGGGCCGGAGCTGCTGGTCGACCTCTGCCCGCGCCGCACCCTGCAGCCCGACCCAGCCCTCGTAGCCGAGCCGGTCGGCGAGCCGAACGACCGTCGCACCGCTGGTGCGGGCCCGCCGTCCGAGCTCGGCCACGGTGGCGAACGCCGCGATCGACGGGTCCGCCAGCACCACCTCGGCCACCCGCCGCTCGGCGGGAGGGAGCGCCGTCGCTCGGTCGGTGATGCGGGTCGCCAGGTCGGTCATGCAACGGATGGTACGCTCATGAGGATCTCTGCAACAGATGTTGCACTCCAGGAGGAGCGCCATGGCCACGTTCCGCTCGACCAACCCGGCCCGTCCCGCCGAGGTGGTGATCGAGCTCCCGTCACACTCCGAAGCCGATGTCGACCTCGCCGTGCAGAAGGCGGCCGAGGCGCAGCGCGCCTGGGCGGCGCGGCCGATCCCGGAGCGCGCCGAGGCCATCGCCGCCGCGGGGGCGGTGCTCACCGCCAAGAAGGCCGAGCTGGCCGAGCTCGTGAGCCGGGAGGCCGGCAAGGTCCGCGTCGAGGGGGGCGGTGAGGTGCAGGAGGCGATCGACATGGCCGCCTTCGTCGCCGGGCAGGGCCGCGCCGCGATGGGCGACGTCGTTCCGTCGGAGATGCGCTCCAAGATCGCGTGGACCACCCGCATCCCCGTCGGCGTGGTCGGGATGATCACGCCCTGGAACTTCCCGATGGCCATCCCGAGCTGGAAGATCTTCCCCGCCCTGCTCGCCGGCAACGGTGTGGTGATGAAGCCCTCGGAGCTGGCTCCGGCGTGCGGGGTGGCGTTCGTGGAGGCGTGCGTGGAGGCGGGGATCCCGGGCGATCTCCTGCAGGTCGTGCACGGAGGGGCGGAGCCGGCGGCGGCGCTCGCCGTGCACCCCGGCGTCGGTGCCGTGTCCTTCACCGGATCGGTGCCCACCGGCCGCAAGGTCGCCGCCGCCGCGATGGCGGTTGGTCCGAAGCTGGTCAGCCTCGAGCTCGGAGGCAAGAACGCGATGGTGGTGCTGGACGACGCCGACGTGGAGCTCGTCCTCGACGGTGCTCTGTTCGGCGCGTTCGGCACCTCGGGCCAGCGCTGCACCTCCACCTCGCGACTCGTGGTCCAACGAGGGATCGCCGCCGAGGTCGTGGAGCAGCTGGCCGTCCGCACCGAGGCGCTCGTGCTCGGCGATCCCCTCGATCCCTCCACCGACGTCGGCCCGGTGATCACCGCCGAGTCCGGGAACCGCATCGTGGCGAAGGTCGATGAGGCGGTGGCTGAAGGCGCCACGGCGGTGACGGGCGGCCACCTCCTCGGCGAGCTGCCCGGCTGCGACGGTGGCACCTTCGTCGCCCCCACGATCCTCACCGGCGTGAAGCCGTCCCACACCGTCGCCCGCGAGGAGGTCTTCGGCCCCGTGCTCGCGGTCGTCGAGGTCGACGACCTCGACGAAGCCATCGCGGTGGTCAACTCCGTGGAGTACGGCCTCAGCGCCGCGGTGTACACGCGCGACATCAACGCCGCGCTCCAGGCGGTGCACGCCATCGACACGGGCATCACCTACGTCAACGCCCCCACCATCGGTGCTGAGATCCCGCTGCCCTTCGGCGGCACGAAGCACACTGGCAACGGCTTCCGCGAGGCGGGCGCACGCGGCATCGAGCAGTTCAGCCAGGTGAAGACCGTGTACGTCGACTACTCGGGCACGCTCCAGCGCGCCCAGATCGACAACCGGGAGGACGTGCGATGACCGCGCTGCCCACCGTCGCCCCGAGCGTCAACGACGACTGGATGCACCGCTACGAGGAGGTCGTGGCCCCCGTCCTGCCCGGGTACTTCGACGTGGTCGCTGAGCGGGCGGCCGGGTCCTTCGTGTGGGACGTCGACGGCCGGCGCTACCTCGACCTCGGCTCGGGCATCGCCGTCACGAACACGGGGCATCGCCATCCCCACGTCGTGGCCGCGATCCACCGCCAGGTGGACGCGCTGCTGCACACGTCGGTGGTGCTGAAGCACCAGCCCTACATCCGTGCCTGCAGCGCGATCGCCCGGCTGGCCCCGTTCCTGCACGAGCCCAAGGTGTTCCTCTGCAACAGCGGGGCGGAGGCGGTGGACGGCGCCATCAAGCTGGCGCGCCGCACCACCGGCAAGCCAGGGGTCATCGCGTTCCACCGCGCCTTCCACGGGCGCACCATGGGGGCGACGAGCCTCACCACGGCGAAGCCCTCGTACCAGGAGGGCTACGGCCCGCTGCTGCCCTCCGTGCACGTGGCGCCGTACGGGCACGTGGCCGGCGCGCTCGACGACCTCGATCGGCTGCTGGCGACGGACGCCCCGCCCGAGGCGGTGGCGGCCATGGTCGTCGAGCCGGTCCTCGGTGAGGGCGGCTACGTCGTGCCTCCCGTCGGTTGGCTGCAGGGGCTCCGCGATCGCTGCGACGAGCACGGGATCCTGCTGGTCTTCGACGAGGTCCAGACCGGCTTCGGTCGCACCGGCCGCCCCTTCGCGGCCGAGACCTTCGGCGTGGCGCCCGACGTGGTGCTCTTCGCCAAGGGCGTGGCGTCGGGCATGCCGCTGGCCGGCATCATGGCCGGGGCCGCCCTCATGGACCGCTGGCCGAACGGCACCCACGGCTCCACCTTCGGCGGCAACCCCGTGTCGTGCGCGGCCGCGGTCGCGACGATCGAGGTTCTCGAGGGCGAGGGTCTGTACGCCCGGGCCATCGCGCTCGGCGACCGTGCTCGCGCTGCGATCCGGTCGCTGCGGTCGTCCGCCGTGGTGGAGGTGCGCGGGGTCGGCGCCATGATCGGCGTCGAGCTCGTGGACAAGGCGACCGCCGACCGCGTGCAGCGGCGTTGCTTCGACAGCGGGGTGATCGTGCTCACCTGCGGCCCCGACGGCAACGTGCTCCGGCTCATCCCCCCGCTCACGATGACCGACGACGAGCTCGACCACGGGCTCACCGTCCTCGCCAAGGCCCTGCAGCGGGCCTAGAGGGCCCACCCCCGCAGCGACTGCTTGTCGACCTTGCCCGTACCGACCTTGGGGAGCTCGTCGACGAAGACCACCGACTTCGGCGCCTTGAAGGCAGCGAGGCGCTCCCGCACCCAGGCGATGAGCTCGGGCTCGTCCGCCGCGGTGCCGGGCACGAGGGCGACGAAGGCGCGCGGCACCTCTCCCCAGCGCTCGTCGGCCACGCCGACGACGGCGACCTCGCGCACGGCGGGATGGAGCTCGAGGGCCTGCTCCACCTCGACGGACGCGATGTTCTCGCCCCCGGAGACGATGAGGTCCTTGGCCCGGTCGACGATCGTCACGTAGCCGTCGGCGTCGACCGTCGCGAGGTCGCCGGTTCGGAGCCAACCCCCGCGCAGCATCGCGTCGGTGGCCTCGGGAGCGTCGAGGTAGCCGATCATCACGTGGTTGCTGCGAGCGCAGATCTCACCGACGGTCACATCGTCCCACGGCACCTCCCGATCGCCCTCGCCCAGCACCCGGACATCGACACCCAGGATCGGACGTCCGGTGGTGGCGCGCTGGGCTCGGGTCGACTCGCGCCCTGGCGTCGGCAGGCTGCGGGTGAGCGTCGGCGAGCTCTCCGTCATCCCGTAGCCGCAGATCGCCTGGCACCCGAACGCGTCCTCGAGCTCGGCGAGCAGCGAGGGGCTGGCGGCGGCGCCGCCCACGGAGATCTGGATGACGCTCGAGAGGTCCCGGGATGCGATGGCGCGGTCGTCGAGCACGAGCCGGGCCATCGCCGGCACCAGGAAGAGGCGGGTCACCCGGTGCACCTCGACGAGGCGGAGGACCTCACCGGCGTCGAAGCGCGGGAGCATCACGTGGACGCCGCCGAGACCGGTGACGAAGTGGGGCGTCCCCCAGCCGTTCACGTGGAACAGCGGGATCGTGTGGAGGAACACGTCGTCGCCGGTGAGGCCCATCGTGAGCGCGCTGTGGATGGCGTGGAGGTAGAGCCCGCGGTGGCTCAGCAGGGCGCCCTTCGGCGTGCCGGTGGAGCCCGAGGTGAAGAAGAGCTCGGCCGGCGCGTGCTCGTCCACCGGGGGGGTGGGCACGCCGGCGTCGGGTTGGGCGGCGAGCAGCGCCTCGTGCTCGTCGCCGAGCACCACCGTGCGGACGCCGTGCCCAGGGTCGGGCTGGTCGGGGTGGCGGAAGAGCACCACGGCGCCGCTGGCATCGAGGATCGCCCGCAGCTCGGCCGCCGCCAGTCGGATGTTCAGCGGGAGGAGGACCCCCCCGGCCAGGAGCACGCCGTAGTACGCCTCGAGGAGCTCGTGCGTGTTCCCGCCGAGCCACGCGACCACCTGTCCCGGCTCGACCCCGACGTCGCGCTGCAGCGCGTGCCCGAGCCGGTCGCAGCGACCGCCGTACTCGCCGTAGGTCCAGCGCGCGTCGCCGTCGATCACACCGACGCGGTCCGCGAACAGTCGCCGAGCGCGCGCCAGCAGGTCCAGCGGCGTCAGCGGCAGCTCCACCTCAACCGACCCACTCGCCGCGCTCGACCAGGACGTCCTTGAGCACGTTGGGTCGGTCGGTCATCACGCCGTCGACCCCGAGGTCGAGCAGGCGCGCCATCTCCGCGGCATCGTCGATGGTCCACACGTGCACCTGCACACCGAGCCGGTGCGCCGTCGCGACGAAGCGCTCGGTGACGAGGGGGAGGCGTCCTTGGCGCGGTGGGACCTGGGCGCAGGGCGAACGGAGGCGCCTCGACGCTGGCATCCCGCGCGACGCCGCGACGAGGTGGGCGATCTGGCGCGGTCCCATCCCGGTGCACAGCGCCGGCCCGATCGCGGCCTTCACCCGATCGGTCCGCCGGTCGCTGAAGGCCGTCACGCAGACGCGCTCGACGGTGCCCGTGCGCAGGATGGCGTCGGCCAGCGGTACGGCGGCGGCGTCGTGCTTCGGGTCGATGTTCACGCGCACGTCGGGCCACGCGGTGAGCAGCTCCTCGAGCCGCGGGATGGGCTCGCGCCCGTCGACCCGAGCCCGCTGCACCTCGGACCACGGGAGCTCGCTGATCACACCGCTGCGGTCCGTGACGCGATCGAGCCGGTCGTCGTGGAACGCGATCAGGTGCCCGTCGGCGGTGACGTGGGCGTCGGTCTCGAGGTAGCGGAAGCCGAGGCGCACCGCGTGCTCGAACGCCGGCATCGTGTTCTCTGGGGCCTCGCTCGCGCCGCCGCGATGGGCGAAGGCGATGGGGCCGGGCCAGTCGAGGTAGGGGTGGGCGGCGTTGGCGGGCACCGAGGCTCGGAACGCTCGCTCAGGCGGCCTCTCGGGCCATGGCGCGCAGCATCTCGGGGAGCTGCGGGATCTCGTTCTTCTCGATGCAGCGGCCGAACCCGGCCTCCAGCGCCTCCTTGCGCAGGGCATCGTCGAGGAACGCGCTGCAGAGCATCATGCGCTGACCCGGCCGGCGCGCCAGCAGGGCCACCGCCGTCTCGAGCCCGCTGAGCCCGGGCATGCGCTGGTCGAGCACCACGATGGTGGGGTCGAGCGCGTCGGCCAGGAGGAGCGCCGATTCGCCGTCGGCTGCCTCGCCGACCACCACGAGGTCTTCGTTGGCCAGGTTCAGCCCGACCCGCATGACGAGGCGCATGTCCTCCTCGTCGTCGACCAGCAGCACCCGGATGTCGCTCACCAGTCAGCTCCCCCCGTGGCCCGTCGGGCGGCACCTTACCTGCCTCGTCACGGGTTCAGGGACGCCCTGGCGGGGCATGCATGGGCCGTGCCGAACCTCGATGTGCGCCACCTTGGCCGCTATGCGCAGATCGCGACGCTGCTCGTGAAGCACCGGCGTCCGCTGCGCGCCGGCGCTCGTGGCGACATCGACCTCGAGGACGACCCCGACGTCGTCGCCGACGCGGAGGCGCTGGCCTCGGATCTGGAGGAGCGGGGACCGACGTTCGTGAAGCTCGGGCAGCTGCTGTCGAGTCGATCGGACCTGCTCCCCAAGCCCTACCTCGACGCCCTGGCCCGCCTGCAGGAGCAGGTCGCGCCGTTCCCGTTCGCCGACGTCGAGCAGATCGTGGAGAGCGAGCTCGGCGTGCGCCTGTCCTCGGGGTTCCAGCGCTTCGACCACGAGCCCCGGGCCTGCGCGTCGCTGGGTCAGGTGCACGCGGCCGTCCTCCGCAGCGGTCGACCGGTGGCGGTGAAGGTCCAGCGCCCGGGCGCCCGGCAGCAGGTGGCGGAGGACCTCGCTGCCATCGAGGAGCTCGCCGCGTTCGTCGATGCGCACACGAGCGCGGGGGAGACGCTCCAGCTCGCAGGGATGGTCGCCGAGTTCCGGCGGGCGGTGGCCGACGAGCTCGACTATCGCAAGGAGGCCGACCACCTCCGCACCCTCGGGCAGCTCCTCGAGGGCTACGACCGCATCGTGGTGCCAGCGCCCGTCGACGACTACACGAGCACCAGCGTGCTGACCATGGACCTGATCGAGGGGCGCAGCGTCGGTTCGCTCGGGCCCCTCGCCCAGATGGAGCTCGATGGCCGCGCCCTCGCCGACGCCTTGTTCCGCGCGTACCTCGACCAGATCCTCGTCCACGGGTTCGTGCACGCCGACCCGCACGCCGGGAACGTGCTCGTCACCAGCCACGGGCAGCTGGCGCTCGTCGACCTCGGCATGGTGACGCGGCTGGGTCCCGACCGGAAGGACGCGCTGGTGCGCCTCCTCGCCGCGATCAGCGAGGGAGACGGCACCGAGGCCGCCGACGTGCTCGCGTCCATCGGAGAGCGCACCGACGACTTCGATCAGGACGGTTACCGCACCGAGGTGAGCAGGCTGCTGTTGGAGAACCAGGCCACCACCGTCGGTGAGCTGCGCGCCGGTGATGTCGTGGCCGAGCTCACGCGGGCAGCTGTCGCCCACGGGCTCCGGCCGCCGCCCGAGATGACGATGGTCGGCAAGGCGCTGCTGAACCTCGATGAGGTCGCACGCATCCTCGATCCGACCTTCGACCCGAACGCCGCGATCCGCGAGCACGCGAGCGACATCGTGCAACGTCGGCTGCTCAGCGGTCTCACGCCGGGGAACGTGGCGAAGGCGGCGATGGACGCCCGAGACTTCGCGCAGCACCTGCCCGGACGCGTCAACCGGGTGATGGATGCCCTCGCCGAGGGGGAGCTCACGCTCAAGGTCGAGGGGATCGACCAGGACGAGCTGCTCGGCACGATCCGGACGCTGGCGAACCGGATCACCGCCGGCCTGGTGATCGCCGCCCTGATCGTGGGCGCCGCCATGATCATGCGCATCGAGACGGACGCGCAGCTCTTCGGCTATCCCGCGCTGGCGATCGTGCTGTTCGTGCTGGCGTCGGTGCTGGGGATCTGGATCGTGGTGACGAGCCTGGTCCGGGGCCGCTAGATCGAGCGGCCCGCCGCGGCCCAGTACTCGTCCTTGAGCAGCCGCTTGTAGAGCTTCCCGGTGGGGTGCCGGGGCAGCTCCGGGCGGAAGTCGATCGACCGCGGGCACTTCACGTCGGCCAGGTGGTCGCGACAGTAGGAGATCAGCTCGCGCTCCAGGTCGGGGCCGGCATCGGCCATCGACACGGGCTCGACGACGGCCTTCACCTCCTCGCCGAAGTCCTCGTTGGGCACCCCGAACACCGCGACGTCGTTCACCTTCGGGTGCATGGCGAGCACGTTCTCCGCCTCCTGCGGGTACACGTTCACGCCGCCCGTGATGATCATGTACGCCTTGCGGTCCGTGAGGTAGAGGAAGCCCTCGTCGTCCAGGTACCCGACGTCGCCGAGCGTGCTCCAGCCGCGGCCCTTCGGATCGCGCGAGCTGGCGGTCTTCTCCGGGTCGTTGTGGTACTCGAACGTCGACGCGGCCTCGCCCTCGAAGTACACGGTGCCCGCCTCCCCGGCGGGCACCTCCTCGCCGTCATCCCCCACGATGTGGATCGTGCCGACGATCGCCCGGCCGACCGTGCCGCGGTGGGCCATCCAGTCCTCGCTGTTGCAGTACACGAACCCGTTGCCCTCGGTGCCGGCGTAGTACTCGTGCACGACGGGCCCGAACCACTCGATGATCGCGGCCTTCACCTCGGCGGGACACGGAGCGGCGGCGTGCACGACGGCGCGCAGCGACGACAGGTCGTAGCGCTCCCGCGCCTCGTCGGGGAGCTTGAGCATGCGGATGAACATCGTGGGCACGACCTGGCTGAACGTCACGCGGTGCTGCTCGACCAGCGCCAGGTACTGCTCGGGATCGAAGTGCTCCATCACGATGACGGTTCCGCCGAGCCGGTGCACCGCTCGGCAGAACCGGAGCGGCGCGGCGTGGTACAGCGGCGCGGGGGAGAGGTACACGGAGGTGTCGTCGGCGCCGAAGAGCAGCGCGCTGAGCCCGGTCACGCCGTCGGCTCCCTCGCCGAGGGGCGCACCGGGGAGGGCCACCTTGACGCCCTTGGGTCGGCCGGTGGTGCCGGAGCTGTAGAGCATGTCCTGGCCTTCGACCCGCTCCTCGTCCAGGGGGGTGCCGGGGTGGGCGCCGATCGCCTCCTCGTACGACTCGTAGCCGTCGACCGTGCCGCCGACCATCAGCCGGAGGCGCACGCCGGGCATCTGGTCGGCCAGCTCGGTGGCCTGGTCGGCCTTGTAGCTCGACGTGATGAAGGCCTGGGCTCCGCAGTCCTCGAGGATGTACGCCATCTCCTCGGTGGTGAGCCGCGAGCTCATCGCCGTGTAGTAGAGCCCGGCGTAGTGGCAGCCCCACAGCACCGGGAGGAAGCGCGCCGAGTTCTCCAGGCACAGCGCCACGTGGTCGCCAGGGCGCAGCCCCGCGGCGCGCAGGACGTGCGAGAGCCGGTTCGCCTCCTCGTCCAGCGCTCGGTAGGTGATCACCTCCCCGCTGGTCGCCATGACGACGGCGGGCCGGTCGGGGGCGGTCTCCACGAAGCTGCCGGGGAACATGGGCGCAAGGTACCCGCCGGTACGGTGGGCCCATGCCCGAGGATGCGACGGCCCGCTTCGCGGCGCTCGTCGCCCGGCAGGACCGGCCGCTCCCCGTGGACGAGGCCTTGCTGCTGATCGCGGCCCACGCCGACCCAGGGGTCGACGTCCAGGCCGAGCGGGCCCGCCTCGACGAGCTGGCGGCACGAGTGGCCGAACCGTCCGTCGGCGCCCTGCGACAGCTCCTGTTCGACGAGCTGGGGTTCGCCGGTGATCGCGACACCTACTACGACGCCGACAACTCGCTGCTCCCACGTGTGCTCGACCGTCGGCTCGGGATCCCGCTGAGCCTCTCGCTGCTCACCATCGAGGTCGGGAGGCGCTGCGGCGTGCACCTCGAGGGCATCGGCATGCCCGGCCACTACCTCCTCCGACCGGCCGGCGACGCTGCGACGTTCATCGACGTGTACGACCGCGGTCGTGAGCTCGACGTCGAGGGTTGCCACCACCTGTTCGAGCGAGTCCAGGCCGGCATGCCGTGGGACGACCGCTTCCTCCAGCCCGACGCCCCGTGGGCGCGGGTGGCCAGGACGCTCGGCAACCTGGCCACGGCCTACCGGCGCTCGGGCGATCGCGACTCCCTGTGCTGGACCCTCCAGCTCCGCCTCCTCCTCCCCGGCGGGAGCGATCAGGACCGCCGCGAGCTCGGGCTGCTGCTCGGCGCGTCAGGCCGCTACGCCGAGGCGGCCACGGTGCTCGAGGGCTCCGGCAACGAGGCGGACGCCGAGGCCGCCCTGCGGATGCGCGCCCGCCTCAACTGACGCGATGCTGCTCCAGCCTGCGTCGATGCGTGCTCCGGGCATCGCTTCTTGACCGGCGGGTCAAGTACCCTCGGCGGCCATGACCGTGCTCGACACCGCCGCTCCCGGGACCGACGAGGCCACCGTCCTCGACCTCTGCACGCAGCTGCTCGAGGAGCTGCCGCCGAAGGACACGGACGCCGTCACGTTCCTCGGGCGGCAGTTCGACCTCGGCCTGGCGTGGGTGCACTTCCCGGAGGGCAACGGCGGACTCGGCCTGTCCCCGAAGCTCCAGCGCACGATCAACGACCGGCTCCACAAGGCCGGCGCCCCCATCGCCGCCTATCGCAACGTGATCGGTCACGGCATGGGCGCCCCCACCATCGTCACCCACGGCTCGGAGGCGCAGAAGCAGCGCTACCTGCGGCCGCTCTTCACCGGCGAGGAGGTGTGGTGCCAGCTGTTCTCCGAGCCCGGCGCGGGGTCCGACGTCGCCGGGCTGGCCACCAAGGCGGTGCGCGACGGCGACGAGTGGATCGTGAACGGGCAGAAGGTGTGGACCACCCTGGCCCACCTCTCGAAGTGGGGGATGCTCGTCGCCCGCACCGACCCCGAAGCGCCCAAGCACAAGGGGATGACCTACTTCGTGGTCGACATGCAGGGTCCCGGCGTCGAGGTGCGGCCGCTGTACCAGATCACCGGCGAAGCGGAGTTCAACGAGGTGTACTTCACCGACGCGCGCATCCCAGACTCCGAGCGCCTCAGCGACGTGGGCGACGGGTGGCGCGTCGTCCTCACCACCCTCATGAACGAGCGAGTCGCCATCGGCGGGGGCATCCCGGCCAAGGGCTCGGGCTTCATCGCCGAGGCCGTGAAGCAGTGGGAGGAGCGCGGCGACGATGACCCGGCGCGCAAGGACGAGCTCATGGCGCTGTGGGTGCGAGCCGAGGTGCTCCGGCTCACCAACATCCGAGCCAGCCAGCTCCGCCTCGTGGGCACCCCCGGCCCCGAGGGCTCGATCGGCAAGGCGATGTCGGCGGACCTGAACAAGGACATCACGGCGTTCACCGTCGGCCTCATGGGCGCCGAGGGGATGCTCAAGCCCGACGGCTACCCGATGGCGCGGCCGGAGCACGCGATGCAGTGGGGAAGCCCGCAGTCGGCGTTCCTCCGCACCCGGGCCAACTCCATCGAGGGCGGCACCACGGAGATCGCCAAGAACATCCTCGGTGAGCGCGTGCTCGGCCTTCCGGGCGACGTGCGCGGCGACAAGTCCGTCCCCTGGTCGCAGGTGCCTCGCTCCTGAACTAGACCATGGGCACGCACGAGGGCTCGGTTCGGGGGGACCGAGCCCTCGCTCGCGCCCGGGCGACGGTCAGAGGCCCCGGAGGTGCGCCGTCTCGTTGAGCGTGGAGATGCTGCGCTCGCCGCTCGACGCCGCGAGCACGCGGCTGATCGAGGTGTACCCCGGGAGGAAGAACAGCGGGTCGTCCAGCCCGAGCACGTGGCCGGTGTAGACGTTGATGACGCCGCCGTGGCACACCACCGCGACCCGCTGGCGCGGGTGCGCTTGGACGATGCGCTCGACGGCGTCGACGACCACGCCACGGAAGTGCTCGGGGTGCTCCGGCACCTCGTACCAGCGCGGGTCGTTGGCAGCCTTGAGCTCCTCGACCGGGATGTAGCTGGGGGAGAGGCGGTCGTACTCGGCGACGCCCTCCTCGATGGCGACCTCGAGCCCCAGCCGCGCCGCGATCGGTGCCGCCGTCTCCCGGGCCCGCCGCATCGGGCTGCACCAGATGGCGTCGACCGCCTCGTCGGCGAGCCACTCGGCGACGGCCTCGGCCTGGGCGACGCCGAGCTGGGCCAGGGCGGGGTCGGCGGGCCCGTCGACCGAACCCTCGTCGACCCGCACCGGGAGCGCGTGACGGATGAGCAGCAGCTCCATGGGTCCAGCGTTCTAGCGTGCGCCGCGGTGGCCGACCTCTTCGTGGCTGTGGACCCCGGCCCGGCCGGTGCGCCGCGCGTGGTGCTCATCCACGGTTCGCTCGACCGCAGCACGGCGTTCCTGCGCGTGGCGCGCGAGCTCCAGGACCTCACCGTGATCCGGTTCGATCGGCGTGGGTACGGCCGGTCCCTTGCCGTCGGCGCGTCGACCTCGTTCGACGACCAGGTCAGCGACCTCGCGTCGGTGGTGGGGGACGAGCCGGCGATCGTCGTGGGGCACAGCCTGGGCGGCATCGTCGGGCTCACCTTCGCGAGCCGACACCCAGAGCTCGCGCCCGCGGTGGTCGCCTACGAGGCGCCGATGCCCTGGCTCCCCACCTGGCCCTCGAACACCGCTGGCGGCATGGCGGTCGCGTCGGGCGACGACGGTGACGCCGCCGAGGCGTTCATGCGCCGCATCGTCGGCGACGACCGGTGGGAGGCTCTCCCGCCCCGGACCAAGGCGCAACGGCGAGCCGAGGGCCCCGCGCTGGTGGCCGAGCTGCGGTCGCTCCGCCCTCCGAACCCCGCGCCCTACGACCCCGCGACCTTCCCGGTGCCCGTGGTCGCGGGCCACGGCGGCCAGTCGCGACCCCACCACCAGGAGGCCGCCCGCGCGCTGGCCCGCTCCGTGCCGTGCGGCGAGCTGGTGGTGATCGAGGAGGCATCGCACGGCGCCCACCTCACCCACCCACGCGAGTTCGCCGGCCTGGTCAGGCGCGCGCTGGGTCGGTGACGGGCTGCGACAGCTGGAGGTCCGGGTCGCAGAACGGCACCGTCACGTCCTGGCGCACGATCCGGCACTCACAGGTCCGGGCGCACGCCTCGAGCGGCACCCGGTTGACGAAGATGAACAGCGCGATGCCCGCCACAACCGCGACGAAGGTGATCCGGGCCGCACCCTTCACCACGCGCAGCAGGAGCAGCGTGACGAGGACGAGCACGACCGCTGCGATCAGCAAGAGGTTGTCTGCGAACCACGACGGAGCCGCCCCGACCACCACGAGCGGAGGGTAGTGCGGCGACGGCGACGGTAGGTTCCGGACATGTCGGAGGTCACCCTCACCCCGTCGGGCCCGCCCGAGACCGTGCTTCCGGACGAGCCCGCCGAGGTGGTGGACGCCTTGGCGGCCGCGCTCGAGCAACGAGGTGACGAGCGGCGGGCGGCCGTGGCCGCGGTGGTCCAGGCCGCCCCGCGGTCGGTGCTGGCGTGGGTGCACCTGGGCGACGCGGGACGCGACGTGATGGAGCGCTACGCCGCCTACCGCGTCGGGTACCACCGGGGGCTGGACTCCCTCCGTGCGAACGGGTGGCGCGGCAGCGGGTACGTGCGGTGGGAGCACCCCTCGAACCGGGCGTTCCTGCGCGCGCTGGCGGGTCTGCAGCGCACGGCCGCCGAGATCGACGAGGGGGACGAGGCCGAGCGCTGCGCGCTCTTCCTGCGGCAGCTCGATCCGTCCTGGCCGCCCCCCGACCTCGACGGGTGAGCCAGCCGGCATGACCGCCACGTTCACCGGCGCGGTGCTGTGCGGCGGGTCGAGCCGCCGCATGGGGCGGGACAAGGCCACCCTCCTCGTCGATGGCGAGGCGATGGCGGCACGGGTGGCCCGAGCGCTGCACGAGGCGGGCGCGGCGGCCGTCGTCGCGATCGGCGGCGACCCCCAGCAGCTCGGGTCCCTGGGTCTCGACGTGATCCCGGACGATGAACCGGGCGGAGGTCCCCTGCCGGCCACCATCACCGCGCTGCGCCACGGGCCGGGCGACGTCGTGGTCGTGCTGGCGTGCGACCTCGTGCACCCCAGCGCCGACGCCGTCCGCCTGCTCGTCGACCGGCTGCGATCGTCAGGGCCCAGCACGGATGCGGCGGTCCCGGTGGTGGCGGGGGTGCACCAGTGGACGCACGTGGCGTGGCGCCGGCGCGCCGTCCACCCGCTCGAGGCCGCCCGGGACGCCGGTACGAGGTCGCTGCGCGGCTCCGCCGGCCACCTCACGATCCGTGCGGTCGACGACCTCGGTGCTGCCGACGTCGCCGATGCCGACGACCCGTTCGACCTCCCCGGCGCCCGGTAGCCTCGCCGTGATGGACGTCCCCGAGATCGACGTGGTGGCGCTCGCGGCGCGGGGCGATCAGGCGACCGAGCTGATCGACGTGCGTCGCCCCGACGAGTTCGACACCGTGCGGGTGCCCGGGGCTCGGCTCATCCCCCTCGCCGACCTGGTGGAGCGCATCGACGAGGTGCCGACCGACGGCACCGTGTACGTGATCTGCGCCACCGGCGTGCGGAGCGCCAAGGCGGCCGCCCACCTCCGGTCCCTGGGGATCGACGCCGTGAACGTCGCCGGCGGCACGAAGGCGTGGATGGAGGCCGGGTTCCCGACCGATCGGGCGGGGAGCGAGGCCGGACCCGGTTGAGCCTGCCGACCGACGCGAGCACCCATGCGTGGATCGACAGCGATCGCGGGTTCGCGGAGGTCCTGCACGAGCTCGCGTCGGCCGAGGCCTACGGGCTCGACACCGAGTTCCACCGCGAGCGCACCTACCACGCCCGACTCGCGCTCCTGCAGCTCTCGTGGCCCGGGGGGACGGCCGTCGTCGACCCCACCGTCGTCGACGTGGCGCCCCTCGCCACCGTCCTCGAGGGCGACGGCACGTGCCTCATGCACGCCGCCAGCCAAGACCTCGAGATCCTCGCTCGCGTGTGCGGCACCCTCCCCGCCCGCCTGTTCGACACCCAGATCGCGGCAGGGTTCGTGGGCTACAGCAGCGTGGGCCTGGCCGGGCTGGTGCAGGGCGAGCTGGGCCTGAAGCTGCCGAAGGCGGACCGGCTCACCGACTGGTTGGCCCGCCCGCTCGGCGAGGGCGCCGTCCAGTACGCGGTGGCCGACGTGGAGCACCTCCACGAGCTGCGGGATCGGCTGGTGGCGAAGCTCGAGGCACGAGGACGCCTGGCGTGGGCCCTCGACGAGTGCGAGGTGCACCGCATCCGCCCCACCAGCGGACAGGTGCCGGACCGGGCCTGGTGGCGGATCAAGGAGGCGCGGTCCCTCCGGGGCCGGTCGGCCGCCGTCGCCCAGGTGCTGGCGGCCTGGCGGGAGCGACGGGCCGCGGAGATCGATCGACCGGTGCGCTACCTCCTACCCGACCTGGCGCTGGTCTCGATGGCGCAGCGCCCACCCACCTCCGAGGACGACCTCCGCCGGGTACGGGGGCTCGACGAGGGGAAGAAGCGGGGCGCCGCCGCCCGCGAGCTGCTCGCGGTGGTCGCCGAAGGCGTGGCCCTTCCGCTGGACGATGTGCAGGTGCCGCAGTCCGACGGTGTCGACCGGAGCCGCCGAGCCGCCGCGTCGCTCGTGAGCGCCTGGGCGGCGCAGCGCGCTCGCGACCTCGACATCGACGCCGCGATCCTCGCCACCCGCGCCGACATCGAGTCGCTGCTGATGGGGGACGGAGGGCGGCTCGCCACCGGGTGGCGCCACGACGTCGTCGGCGAACCGGTCCGTGCGCTGGCCAGCGGAGAGGCCTCCCTCGCCGTCGACGACCAAGGTCGGCTGCGCCTCGAGGCCCGCTCGGGGGTCCCGCTGGGGGAGTGATCAGCGGGGTCGACGGGCCGTGCCGGGGCTGCGCGGTTCCGCAGGCGCCGCGCTATGGTGACGACTCCACGTCACCCCTGCCAGCTCGGGAGCCGTTCCGTGAAGAAGGGCCGCCATCGCCGCTTCGAAGAAGCGCGCAAGCTCAAGCAGTCGGGACCGGACTTCCTCTTCAACGAGCCCTCCCGGTCCGACCACAGCGATTCGGATGCCGATCCCGATGAGGACGAGGACGACTACGCCGCCCTCGCTCGCAAGTACGGCGCCCTCGACGACGAACCCGACGACGACGCCTAGCCGCGGCTGAGGCCGCTCGTTGCCACGATCCGCGCCGTGACAGGCGCCGTCAGGCGAGAGCGAGGCTGACCGCGGCCGCCACGTCGTCCGCACCCAGCGCGAGGACGGTGCGGCGCCCGCCGGCGCGGGCCTCGAGCTCGGCGCGGGCCGCGGACGCGTCGGCGTCCAGCGGATCAGGGACGTCGAGCAGCACGTCGCCGATGCGGACCCCGTCCACGTGGTCGGCCTCGCCGTGCCGCCCGGGGTGGTGGTAGGTGACCGGCCCGGCGGTGAGGCCACCCCGATCGGTGAGGAGCGGCGGGCGGGTGCCGGTGGTGCGCTCGAGGTGGTGCAGCGTGGCCGCGAGCAGGTCGTGCTGGGCCGTCGTGCGCTCGTCGGTGAACGCGGCGAAGTGCGCGGCCTGCATCGGCTCCGCGGCCCGTCGGAGCAAGCCGAGCGCCGGCTGGTAGGTGTGCCGCCGGCTCCCGGCACGGGTGCGGCGAAGGGCGCGGCCCGTCGGCCGCACGATCGGCACCTGCATGAGCGTCTGGTGGTCGAGGAACCGTCCGGCGTGCTGGCCGTTGTGGCGGGCCTGCCTCACCAGGTCCTCAGGCTGCCCCTCCACGCCCTGGTCCACGTGGCGACCGCCCCGGTGGATCACCTCCAGCGCCGCCTTCAGCACCCGGTTCTCGTCGGTGTCGTACGCCTTGGTGGTGGTGGCGCACACGAAGAGGCCGGGATCGCCGGCGGACGCCGAGCGGGCCGACATCGTCTCGCCCCACAGCACCGGTCCACGGATCTCCCCGATGCAGCGCTCGGGCTGGTCGGTGGTCGCGATGGCGAGGGAGCGCACGATCGTCGGCATCGAGTGGAGCAGGTGCTCGGCCTCGTCGCTCGTCGCGAGCACGGCGCCCACGACCTGGTGGGCCACGCGGGTGGGGACCCCCAGCAGCGCGGCCGTGACCCGCTCGGGGGCGTAGGGCCGCGCCAGGCGCTCGAGGAGGATGGCGAGGCCGCGGCCGTGGTCGATGCCGTACACGGCGGGCCTACACCGGGAGGCTGGTGCCGAGGACCTCGCCGATGGTGCGCCGGGCCTCGGCGCGCTCGGGCTCGTCGAGCAGCTCCGCGATCGACCGGTAGAGCGCGACCGCCTGCTCGTCGTCGATGCCCTCGAACTGGGGCAGGAAGTACGCGTAGAACACCTCGTACAGCAGCCGGCTGGGCGTGGGTTGGTCCTCGGCTCGCCGAACCGCGAACTTGGCGGCATCGAGGTACACCGCGGGACCGAGGTCGCGGAACCGCCGCAGCGGCAGGAGCTGGCGGACGACGTCTCCGGGCCCCTCGAGGAGCTCGTGGTACGCCTCGTCGGAGGGGCACGTGACCTCCACGAACGCGAAGCGCCGCATCAGCGCGTACGACATCTCGAACAGGAGGTTCTTGTCGAAGACGTTCATCGTGGCGATGATCCGCCACGTGGCCGGCAGCCGGATGGCCTCGGTGTCGTCGGGCGCCTCGACCCCGGGCGGTACGAGCGAGATGGGTTGGATCCGGCCGCCTCGCTTGAACGGCAGGACGACGGCCTGTCCGGAGAGCACCGTGAAGAGCTGGCCGAACGCCCGGTCGAAGTTGCTGCGGTTGAGCTCGTCGATCACGAGCCAGCGGCCGCTCTCGATGGCCTCCACGAACATCCCGGGCCGGAAGATGAGGCCCTCGGAGGTGGGCTGGAACCCGCCGATCGTCTCGAAGGTGGTCCACTCGGTGGTGGCGGTGGTGGGGAGGTAGCCGGTGCAGAGCATCGACTTCTGCGCCACCTCGGCGGTGAGGTAGGCGAGCGTGGTCTTCCCGGTGCCGGGGGGGCCGGTGAGCACGACGTGCTTCCCCGCGTCGATCGCGGCCACGAGCTGGTCGAGGACGTGATCAGGGAAGTGCATCCCGTTGCGCTTGGCCGCGAAGCCCAGCTCCTCGGCTGTGAAGATCATCTCCGCCTCTCCCGTGCTCGCCCGCTCACCGGCGCCGCACCGCCGGATGCGGAAGGTACTGCCCGCTGCCGCGACTGGCTACATGCTCGCACAGGAGGTCGTAGGCCTTTTGGCCCACCATCTCGATGATCTCCTCCCGCATCGTCTCGTACACCGGCGCGGGGTCGACGAAGGCATCGGGGGACTCCGTGCACCACCAATGGAACTCCGCACCGCCCTCGCCCCAGTCGCGGCGCTTCCACTCGCGAAGCGTGGAGGTGACGTGGCCGTCGGCGTCCTCGGTGTGGTCCTCGAGCCGGAGCGGCAGCTGCCAGCACACCTGCGGCTTCCAGTCCAGCGGGCGCTCGCCCGCCTCGAGGGCGGCGGTGTGGAGCGCGCAGCCGATGCCCCCTTCGAAGCCTGGGCGGTTCAGGAAGATGCAGGCGCCGTCCACGAGCCGGGTCTTGATCTCGCCGCTCTTGTTCACCTTGGTGGGCCCGGCCTTGCGATGCCCGATGTCGTGGTTCTGCCACTGCGCGGGCGTCAGGCGCTCGGCGTAGCGGAGGGTGTTGGCCTCGTCCTCCTCGTCGACGAAGTGGGCGCCGTAGCTGCAGCAGCCCTGCTCCAGCTCGGGCGCCGGACCGGTGAGGACGCCTTGGCACCCGCGTCCGTAGATGCACGCCCAGGCGCTGGTGAGGAACGTGAGGTCGAAGACCCAGGTGCGCTCTTCGTCGGGGTCTTCGAAGCTGACCCACTCGTGGAGGTCGTCGGGCACATCGGCTCCTGATCGGGGGGAGGAGCAAAGGATCGTACTGCCGTATCGTTCGGCCGATGGCCGGCGAGTTCGACGACATCCGGGGACGGCTCGAGGTGATCTCCGAGGAGCTGGCGGACCTCGCCATCCAACGCCTCAAGGAGAGCATCGACGCCGGCGGTGATGAGCTGCCGGTGGACGAACGGCGGCTTGCGCGAGCCCGTCGCGCGGTCGAGAAGGCGATCGGGATCCTGCGCGAGCCCGACGACGCCCTCGACCTGGGCTAGCGCCCCGCCGCGCCGGCGCTGGCGAGGTCGTTGAGCGCGTCGATGAAGCCGTGGAGGCGGCCCGCCCGGCGAGCGTCGTAGCGCATCACCAACCGGGCGAGGTCGAGCTCGTCGCGGTCGGCCACCTCGGCGGCCAGCGGCTCCGACAGCTCGATGGCGCCGTCGACGAGCAGGTCGCCGAACCGCTCGTTGAGGTCGGCGACCTCGTCGGGCGTCGGCCGGTGTCGCAGCCGGATCACCAAGCGGTCGCCGACCCAGCGGATCGAGTGGTAGCTCCGCCAGAACTGCTGGATGCGGGCGACCGCCTCGTCGACGTCGTCCGTGGCGAGGAAGAGCTCGTGGTCGTCCGGCGACACCAGCCCCTTCGCGACCAGCTCGGCGTCGAGGTAGGAGACCCAGCTGGTCCAGTACGTACCGCCCGGGACGTCGAGGAGCACGACCGGCGCTGGGGTGGCCTTGCCGGTCTGGAGCAACGTGAGCAGCTCGAAGGTCTCGTCCTGGGTGCCGAAGCCCCCCGGAAGGCACACGAACGCGCTGCTCTCCTTGATCAGCATGAGCTTGCGCGTGAAGAAGTACTTCATCGCCACCACTCGGTCGCCGCCGGCGAGGAGGTCGCTGGGCTGCTCCTCGAACGGCAGCCGGATGCTGATCCCGATGGCTCGCTCGGGCCCGGCACCCTCGGCGCCGGCCTGCATGATGCCCGGACCCGCGCCGGTGATGACGAACCAGCCGGCGTCGGCCAGGTGCTCGGCCAGCCGACGGGCCTGCTCGTAGAGCGGGTCCTCCGGGCTCGTGCGGGCCGAGCCGAAGATCGTGACCTTCGGTGACCCCTTCAGCGGTTCGAACATCGCGAAGGCCGCCCGCATCTCCTTGAGGGCGGCGGCCGTGATCTTCAGGTCGAGCCGATCGGCTCCGTCGCCGGCGAGGCCAGCGGCGGTGCGCAGGATGTCGCGGAGCACGTCGCGGTTGGCGGTGGCACCGGAGGCTTCGAGGAGCTGCTGCACGACGTCATCGGTCATGGCACCGTCAGCCTGGCACGCGACTCGCACGCGGCGCGCGGCGGTACCGTGCAGCGGTGGCCACCTGCGACCGCTGCGGCGCCACGGACGACGACGACGCCGACGGGGAGGGCTTGCCACCCGGTTGGTCGCTCGTCACGAGTCCCCGAGGGATGGGACGCCTGTGCGTAGGCTGCACCCGCGCACACGTGCGGGACATCGAGGCGAAGCTCGACGAGGACTGGTGGGTGTGACCGGATGGCGCTGACGGTGATGGTCGTCGACGACGAAGCCGACGTCCGCCTCATCGCGCGGTTGGTGCTGGGCGCGGCCGAGTTCGACGTGCTCGAGGTCGACTCCGGGGAGTCGGCCCTCGCTGAGCTGGCGTCCGGTCGGACGCCGGACGTGGTGCTCCTCGACGTGCGCATGCCCGGTCTCGACGGCTGGGGCACCCTGCGACAGCTGCGGGGCGATCCCGCCCTCGCCCACCTGCCCGTGGTGGTGTTCACCGCCGACGTGAGCGCGCGGAGCGAGGCGCCCGTCG
Organism: Acidimicrobiales bacterium; assembly: GCA_045807565.1. Classification (GTDB taxonomy): domain Bacteria; phylum Actinomycetota; class Acidimicrobiia; order Acidimicrobiales; family VFJN01; genus VFJN01. The sequence goes on from JBJMHD010000125.1 coordinate 119,166, forward strand.
AGCTGCGCGACGGCGACGTGCTGATCACCAAGCCCTTCCAGGCAGACGACCTCCTGCACGCGGTGCAGACGGCGGTCGCCTCGCGCCGCGCGGCGGGCTCCGCCTAGAGCCGGCTGAGCGCAGGGCGCCCGTAGAGCGTGGTGCGCTCCTCGAGCCGGCGCCCGATCGGCTCCACCCAGGAGCGGAAGGTCGGCTCGTCCATGGTGGTGCCGTGGCTGGCCCCGGCCGCACGCGAGATGTTCTCGTCCATGAGCGTTCCGCCCAGGTCGTTGGCGCCGGCCTGCAGGATCTGGGTGGCGCCGCCCTGGCCCATCTTCACCCACGACACCTGGATGTTGTCGATCCAACCGCGGTACGCGATGCGGCCGATGGCGTGCATGAGGAGCGCCTCGCGGAACGTGGGGCCGCGCCGCGCCTTGCGTTGGAGGTAGATCGGCGCGGCCATGTGCACGAAGGGCAGCGGGACGAACTCGGTGAACCCGCCCGTCTCCTTCTGGAGGGCACGCGTGCGCACGAGGTGACGGGCCCAGCTGCGCGGCTCCTCCACCGCGCCGAACATGATCGTGACGTTCGATCGCAGGCCCACGCCATGGGCGGTGCGGTGGGCGTCGAGCCACTCGTCGGTGGTGATCTTGTCGGGGCAGAGCAGGGCGCGCACCGGGTCGTCGAGGATCTCGGCGGCGGTGCCGGGAAGCGTCTTGAGGCCAGCGGCCATGAGCCGGCGGAGGTAGTCGGCGAGAGGCTCTGCGAGCCGGCGAGCGCCCTCGGTGACCTCGAGGGCCGTGAACCCGTGGATGTGGATCTCGGGCGCGACCTCGTGCACCGCCCGGGCGACGTCGATGTAGTAGTCGCCGTCGAAGTCCGGGTGGATGCCGCCCTGCAGGCACACCTCGGTGGCCCCCTCGGCCACGGCTTCGATGACGCGCCCCTGGATGTCCTCGAGGGTGAGGAGGTAGGGCGAACCCCGCAGGTTCAGGGACAGCGGCCCCTTCGAGAACCCGCAGAACCGGCACTTGAAGGTGCACACGTTCGTGTAGTTGATGTTGCGGTTGCGCACGAAGGTGACGGCGTCGCCCACCACAGCCCGGCGCAGCTCGTCGGCAACCTGCGCGACGGCGGCGACCTCCGGGCCGCGCGCCGAGAACAGCGTGGTGATCTCGTCCTCGCCGACCTCCTGGCCGAGCAGCACGCCCTCGAGCACCTCGCCCACCGGGCCGTGCCAGCCGCCTCGCCCGGACGCGGGCACGAGGGTGGTGGGCTCGGTGGGGGCACCGGAGTACCAGGCGGTGTTGCGTCGACCGATCTGCACGACCTCGGCGCCGGTGCCCGCATCGACGGCGGCCTGGATGCGCTCGGGGAACACCGCGCCGGGATCGTCCCGGCCGAGCCCCTCGGCATCGCGCCGATCGAGCACCGCGAACCGCGTGGCCGGGTCGAGCCAGCGCTCGGGGTCGAGCGCGTGCTCGGGGTAGAGCGTGAGCCGTGGCGCCAACGTGAAGCCCTTGGCCTCCGTGACCTCGCGCAGGCGGTCGAGCGCGGGCCACGGGCGTTCGGGGTTCACGTGGTCGACGGTGACCGGGGAGACGCCGCCCCAGTCGTCGATGCCGGCGTCGAGCAGGTGCCCGAAGTCGTCGGACAGGTTGGGCGGAGCCTGCAGGTGGACCTCGGCGGGCAGGATCAACCGGGCCAGCGCGATCGCCTGCAGGAACGCCTCGGGCGGGCAGGGGGGAGCGGCGTGCATCGCGGTGCCCGCCTTCGGGAGGAAGTTCTGGACGATCACCTCCTGCACGTGACCGTGCCGGGCGTGCGCATCGGCGATCGCGAGCAGGGCATCGATGCGGTCGGCGACCGTCTCACCGATGCCGACCAGGATCCCGGTGGTGAACGGGATCTGCAGGCGCCCGGCCGCCTCGAGCGTGGCCAACCGCCGCGCCGGCGCCTTGTCGGGAGCGCCGCGATGGCAGTCGAGGTCGTCGCGGAGCGACTCGATCATCATCCCCTGGCTCGGGGCAACGGCGCGGAGGCGAGCGAGCTCGTGCTCCGCGAGCGCCCCGGCGTTGGCGTGGGGGAGCAGCCCGGTCTCCTCGAGCACCAGCGCGGCGGCAGCGGCGAGGTACTCGACCGTCGACCCGTAGCCCCGCTCGTGGAGCCAGGCCCGGGCCACGGGGTAGCGATCCTCCGGCCCTTCGCCCAGCGTGAAGAGCGCCTCGTGGCAACCCGCGGTGGCGCCCGCCCGGGCGATGGCCAGCACCTGCTCGAGGTCGAGGTACGGCGACTCCAGGCGAGCGGGCGGCTGGGCGAAGGTGCAGTAGCCGCACCGATCCCGGCACAGCATGGTGAGCGGGACGAAGACCTTGGGGGAGAACGTCACCCGCGTGCCGTGGGCGTCGTCGCGCACCGACCGAGCCTGCGCCATCAACCTGGCGAGCGGGACGTCGGCGAGGGCGTGCGGCGCGGCCGGGTGCCCATCTGGCCGGTGCATGGCGGCACCCTATCGTCGCCCCCGATGGGTCCCCCCGTGCTGGTCGAGGAGGTCGCAGGCGGCAAGGCCCTGCGCCGCTTCGCCGACCTGCCCGTCGTGCTCCACGGCGGCGACCCTCGCTTCGCCTGGCCCGTCCTCGCGTGGGAGCGCTACCGCCTCGATCCGCGACGCAACCCCTACTTCGACCGGGGCGATGGTGCGTACTTCCTCGCTCGTCGCCACGGCCGACCGGTGGGCCGCATCACGGCGCACGTCGACGGTCCCGGCGAGCGGGGCCGCTTCGGGTTCTGGTGCGTGGAGGACGACGACGACGTGGCGAGCGCCTTGGTGGATGCCGCCTGTGCCTGGCTGCGCGACCAGGGGTGCGGATCGGTCGAAGGGCCCAGCTCCTTCACCGCCGCCGAGGAGGAGGGCGTGCTCGTGGCGGGCTTCGACGCGCCCGGTGCGACCGGCCGGCCGTGGCACCCGGCGTCGCAGTCGATCCTGCTCGAGGCGCTCGGCTTCGAGGTCGTGCGCCACGCGCCGACGTGGCGGCTCCCCGCCCGGGAGTGGGGCAGCGAGCGCCCGATGGTCGACGACCCGCCCGGCCATGCCGGCCGCCACCACGATCGACGCCTCGTGCTCGAGGGCGTCGCCGCGGTCCCCGACCTCTCGGGCGCGCTGCGGGGAGCGAGCCTGCGCGGCTCGTGGGCGCTCGCTCGGCGGGTGCGCGCCGCGGCGTGGGAGACCGCCACCATCGTCCGGGTGGAGGACGACCCCGCCGACGCCGTCCCGGCGCTCTGCACGGCCGCCGCCCGCGCCGGCTACGCCTCCGTCCTCAGCCCGTGGTCACCGGACCCGGCGTCGGACCCGGAGACGGTCCACGCCGTGTTCGCTCGGCAGCTCTGAGGCGTCAGCCCGCGGCCGCGGGATCGGCGATCCAGACGACCTTGTCGGCGTTCACCTGGGACGCCGGACACGCCGGGTCCCCGGCGCGGACCTTGGCCAGCGCGTCGCGCTTCTCCTCGCCGCACACGGTGACCAGCACCAAGCGGGCGCGGGAGATCCCGGCGAAGGTGAGGGTCATGCGGGGGTGCGGGTTGCGGCCCGCCCGGTCCTCGTTCATCACGACGAGGCGGCCGGGGTCGGCGTCCAACCCCGGCGAGCCCGGGAAGAGCGATGCGGTGTGGCCGTCGGCGCCCAGACCGAGGTGGATGACGTCGAGCCGGCCGAGCTCGCCCAGCCGGAGCTGGTACGGGTCGGGACCCTCGTCGCAGAACATCGGGTAGTTGGCGTTGACCGCGCCCACCTGCTCGAGCAGTGCGGTGCGGGCGAGGTGGTAGTTGGACTCGGGCGAGTCGTGGGGAACGCAGCGCTCGTCTCCCCAGTACACGTCGACCTTCCACCAGTCGATCTGCGTGCCGGCGTCGTCGGCGAGCCGCTCGTAGCAGGCTCGCGCCGTCTCGCCTCCGGACACCGCGATCGAGAAGCCGTCGTTGGGTCGGGCGTGGAACGCCTCGATGACGCGCTCGGCGAACTCGCCCGGGACGTCGTCGACGACGACGAGGTCGCCGTGCATCAAGTCGCCCTAGCGCTCAACGCCGAGCTCCGCGGCCTTGGTGTCCAGGGCGCCGATGAGCTCGTCGAAGGCCTTGGCGAAGGCGGCCACCCCCTGCTCCTCGAGCACGTCGGCGACGTCGTCGAGGTCGACGCCGACCTCACCGAGCGCATCGAGGGTGCGGTGGGCGGCATCGGGGTCCGCGTCCACGGTGCGGGCGAGGGTGCCATGGTCGAGGAAGGCGTCGATCGTGTCCTCGGGCATGGTGTTGATCGTGTCGGGCCCGATGAGGGCGTCGACGTATGCCGTGTCGGGATAGGCGGGGTTCTTGGTCGAGGTGGAGGCCCAGAGCGGCCGCTGCACCCGGGCGCCACGGGCGGCGAGCGCCTCCCAGCGGGGTCCGGCGAAGGTGGCGAGGAACCGCTGGTAGGCCACCTGCGCCTGCGCGATCGCCCCGCGGCCGCGGAGCGCGAGCGCCTCCGTCGTGCCGATCGCCTCGAGGCGCCGATCGACCTCCGTGTCGACCCGCGACACGAAGAAGCTGGCGACGCTCGAGATGCGGCTGAGGTCGCCCTCCGCCTCCTCGAGCCCGGCGAGGTACGCCTCCATGACCTCGGCGTAGCGGTCGAGGCTGAAGATGAGCGTGACGTTGGTGCTGCGGCCCTCGCCGATCATGGTGCGGATCGGGCCGACCCCCTCGGCGGTGGCGGGGATCTTCACGTAGAGGTTCGGCTCGGCGATCGAGGTGTGCAGCTCTCGCGCCGCCGCCTCGGTGCCCGCCTCGTCGCGAGCGAGGTCGGGGGCGACCTCCACCGACACGTAGCCGTCCACGCCGTCGCTGCTCTCGTACACCGGGCGGAGGAGGGCGAGGGCACCCTCGATGTCGCTGGTGACGAGGTCCCAGTACGCGTCGGTGACGGACGTGCCACCGCCGATGAGGTCGCCGAACTGCTCGTCGTAGTCAGCACCCGAGCTGATCGCCTTCTGGAAGATCGAGGGGTTCGAG
>JBJMHD010000126.1:0-45185 GCA_045807565.1 Acidimicrobiales bacterium
GGGGTGCGCTGGATCACGTAGAGCGTGCCGCACGCCTTGGCGAGGTGGGGGACCGCCTGCACCGAGGTGGCGCCGGTGCCGATGATCGCCACCCGCTTGTCGGCGAGCTGGTCCATCGGCGCACCTTCCGGATCGCCGCCGGTGTAGTCGTAGTCCCACCGGCTGGTGTGGAAGGAGTGCCCCTTGAAGTCCTCGAGCCCGGGGATGCCGGGCAGCTTGGGGACGTGGAGGGGCCCGGTGCCCATCCCGAGGAACTGGGCGGTGAGCTCGTCGCCGCGGTTGGTGCGGATGATCCACACCGATCGGTCCGCATCCCACTCCAGGTCGGTCACCTCGGTGTGGAACAGCGCGTCGTCGTACAGGCCGTACTGCTTCCCGATCCGCTGGCAGTGCTCCAGGATCTCCGGGGCGTGCGCGTACTTCTCGGTGGGCATGTGCCCCGTCTCCTCGAGGAGCGGCATGTACACGAAGCTGGCGGTGTCGCACTGCGCGCCCGGGTAGCGGTTCCAGTACCACGTGCCCCCGAAGTCTCCGCCCTTCTCGATGATCCGCACGTCGTCGATGCCCGCCTCCTTGAGGCGTGCCCCGGTGACGAGGCCCGCGAACCCACCACCGATGAACGCGAAGGTGACGTGGTCGGTCTTCGGCTCGCGCTCGGCCCGAGGCGTGTACGGGTCGTCGAGGTAGTGGGCGAGCTGGTCCTTCAGCTGGAGGTACTGGTCGTTGCCGTCCGGCCGGAGGCGCTTGGCGCGCTCTTCCGCGTACTTCGCCTTCAGCGCGTCCTTGTCGATCTCGGTCGCCCCCGTCATGTTGCAGAGTCAACGCAAGAACTGCCGTGGGGGTCAAGCGCACCGGCAGCGGTGTTTCAGTTGTTTCAATTGCGACGGAGGGCGGCTAGGGTCGGCCGCATGCCGAAGCCAGCTGATGCCTTGGTCACCCGGGTCCGTGAGCGGGCCGCACGCGAGCCGGCCTTCGCGACCGTCCTCGAGGCGATCCTCGATGCGCCTCCTGCCGAGACCCGCGAGCTCGCGCACGGCGCGGCTCGCCAGGTCAACGACGTGCGGCGGGGGCAAGCGCTCGCCGAGTTCCGAGACGGCGCCCTCTCCACCGCCGAGGTCCGGGATCGCCTCGGGCGCTCCAGCGCGCAGTCGGTGCACGTGCTCCGGAGCCGGGGGCAGCTGATCGGGCGCACGATCGGCAACGCCACCTGGTTCCCGGCATGGCAGCTCCAGGGCGGAGCGCTCCGGGAGGACCTTCCCCGCCTGCTCCAGGCCCTCGCCCGGTTCAGCGACGACGCCGTCGCGGCCGACCGCATCATGCGGTTGCGCCGCGACGAGCTGGGCGGGCGGAGCCTGGCGGCGGCGCTCGACGATCCGAAGCGTGCCGCCACCGCCTGGAACCTGCTCGGCGCTCTCGGCGGCTGACGGTGGCGTGGCGCCTGCCGGTCGACCGGCCCGAGGGGCTCCACCTCCTCGGTCTCCCCACGGGCTCCACCTTCTGGCGCATCGACGCCGAGCCGCCGAGCAGCTGGACGTGGGAGGGGTTCCCGGCGCCGCGCCACCGGTTCGACCCGGCGGACGGCTCGTTCCGCACCCGCTACGCCAGCACGCAGTTCTACGGCGCGGCGCGGGAGCGCTACCTCGACAGCGGCCGCTACATCCCCGCCGATCACGCCGCGCAACAGGTGGTGCGCCTGGTGGCGACGCGGCCGTTCCGCACCCTCGACCTGCGCAACGAGGAGAAGCTCGACCTCCTCGGGGTCGACGACCGCATCAGCACCAGCCACGAGCCGGCGGTGTGGGAGGCCGCCCAGCTCCTCGCCGAGCGAGCGCACCGGTGGTGGGACCGAATCGACGGCATCGTCTACCGGGCCCGCACCACCCCCTCGTCCACCTCCAACCTGGCCATCTGGTCGATCGAGGGGTGCACGGTCACCGCCCGGCCGCTCGTGGACTGCTGGGAGGAGCTCGACGACCTCGTCCTGCGCCGTGACTTCACGATCGACGTCGAGTGGGGAGACCGCTGATCCGCCCTCCCCGACCTCCATCCTGAAGGGTATGGTCCGGTTCGCGTAGAACAAGTGGTCTGTGCCGCCCGCGGGCCTTTGGGCGGCGATGGGGGGAGACGGTTGGGGGATCGGTCGGCAAGGAGGCTGGGCTACCGACGCACCGTCGTGGTCGGTGTGCTCTCGGCGGGCATGTTGCTCCTCGGCCTGCGCCCGGCATCGGGCAGTCCCGCCGCGCCGGCCGCAGCGGAGCCTCGCGCCGCGTTCTCGAACGGCCAGGCGAAGGCCACGGCGATCGTCACCAAGATCGGGCCCGGGGTCGGCAACCTCGAGCTCGCACTCGGCAGCGGCGTCGCCGTGTCGGAGCTCAAGAACGACCTCGCGCAAGCCCAGGCCCAGTCCCTCGACCTGGGGCTGATCGGCACCACGCTGACCTCGGACGGGTGCAGCGCCGCGCCGCTCAGGCAGGACCAGCTGCCCCAGCCCACGCGCGTCGACAACCGCGAGGGCGACGCGTCGGCAACCACCGACTACGCGCCCGTCGCGGGCGAGACGCTTGGCGGCGGGCGGGGGTTCGCCCAGGCGACGAAGACGCCATCGGCGACCGCCGTCGCGACCGCTGCCGCCAGCGACGGCCCGGCCGTGTCCATCGGAGGCGGGAAGGCCACCGCGGTGACCGAGGTGATCGATCACGCCGAGCGGCAAGCCCACGCCACGGTGGAGATGGACCTCAAGCTGGCCGGAGGCGCCCTCGAGCTGTCGAACCTCCGTTGGGATGCGCTGCACCGCACCGGCAAGAAGACCCGCGCCGAGGCCACCTTCGACATCGGCACCGCCAAGCTCGCCGGGGTCGCCATCCCGCTCGACTCCCTGAAGGCGGCGCAGGACGCGATCAACGCCGCGCTCGAGGAGACCGGTATCTCGATCGAGATGCCCCACGTCGAGCGGTTCGAGAAGCCCACCGACCTCGTCCGGATCACCCCGCTCCTCGTGACCCTGCGCGACTCGCCCGCCGGCAAGGCCGCGCTCGGCCCCGGCCTGAACGCAAGCCGCGAGCAGCGCGAGCAGATGTTCAACGACCTCTCGAGCGCGATCTGCGAGGCGGCCGGCGTGCTCCTCGTCGGCGACATCGGCGTGTCCATCGCATCGGGCACCGGGTTCGTCACCTACGGCTTCGGCGGAGCCGAGGCCATCTCCGGCGACTTCATCCTGGAGAACCCCTTCGGCACCGCCATCGCGCCACCGACCCAGTCCGTGACGCCTCCGGCGTCCGGCGTCGTGCCGGTCGCCCCCGCCGCCGGACCGGCCGCGCCGCCGGCCGCTGCCGCCACGACGCCATCGGCTCAGGGCCAGCAGATCGCCGACGTCGGTCCCCTCGAGCAGCTGTGCGAGTCGGTCCACCCCTTCCAGTGGCCTGATTGCTCGAAGGGCGCGATGGCGCCCCTCGGGCTGCTCGGCCTGTTCGCGACCACCGGTGTCGCGGCGCTCGACTGGCGCCACCAGCGCCGCCGGTTGTCCGCGGTGGCGGGCCCGTCCGAGGTGGCGGGCGCGAGTTGAACGACGTTCGGCGCCTCAACCTGCGCGTGGTGCGGTCCTACGGCCCGCTGCTCGCGGTCGCGATGGTCTTCCTGCTCATGGCCGTGGTCGTCCCCACCGCCGACCGAGCCCACGAGGCCTACGCCGGCAACGTGGAGGTCCCCACCTTCGCCACCGGGCAGGCCGCCGGTCCCGAGGGAGCGGCGGCGGCCGGCGCCGCGGCCACGGACGGCACCGCGGCCGCCGGCGACACGACGGGCGGCGCCGGATCCGGCGGCGGGAGCCAAGGCGGGGTCACGCCCTGCACCGACCGCACGCTGCAGGTGCCCGGGGATCCCTATTCGCCTCCCTGCTACGCGTTCAGCGGCAACAACGGCGGCAGCACCTACCAGGGGGTGTCCGACAAGGAGATCCTCGTCACCGTCCGCACGCTCGAGGGCCCCTCGGCGGCCGAGATCTTCGCCGACATCTCCGGCGAGCAGGTGAGCGACTCGCCCGAGGCGTACCGCAACACCGCCAACGCCCTCGCCGAGTACTTCTCGACCCGGTTCCAGATGTACGGCCGCAAGATCAAGCTCGTGGAGTTCCGCGGCGAGGGCAACGGTGCCACGGAGCTGCTCGGCGGCGGCAAGGAGAAGGCGCTGGCCGACGCCGTCCGCGCCTCGAAGGAGCACAAGGCCTTCGCGGACATCAGCGCGATCACCATCCCGTACGCCGACGCGCTGGCCCAGCAGAAGATGGTGAACATCGGGTCGCCGTACCCCTCGCGCGAGTGGTTCGTGCGCCGTCGGCCGTACTCGTGGAGCCTCTTCCCCGACGGCACCAACGTGGTGGAGTCCAGCGCCGCGGCCTTCCTCAGTCGGCTCGCGCCGGGCTCGAAGGCGGACTACGCCGGCGCCGGGATCAAGGGCCAGACCCGCAAGTTCGGCATCGTGGCGCCGGAGAACCAGGAGTACCAGGAGTCCGTGAACGCCTTCATGCGCAAGGCGAGGGCGGCAGGGATCCCGATCAGCCTGAACATGAAGTACAAGCTCGACCTCTCGTCGATGCCGAACCAGGCCTCGAACATCATCGCCCAGCTCAAGGACGCCGGCATCACCAGCGTGCTGTGCGCGTGCGACCCGGTGATGCTCGCGCTGGGGATGACCCCGAAGGCCAACGAGCAGGGCTACGAGCCGGAGTGGATCACCTCCGGGCTCGCGTTCGTCGACCAGGACATCGTGAGCCAGCTGATCGACCAGGACCAGTGGGCGCGCGCCTTCGGGATCGCGTACAACGCCGAGTCCGAGCCGCAGGGCCGTTCGTTCCCCTACGCCGCCTTCAAGCAGATGCGACCGAACGACGAGCCGGCGTTCGGCGTGGAGGAGATCTACTACCAGATGTACCTCCTGGCGATCGGCATCCAGATGGCCGGTCCGAACCTCACGCCGCAGACGTTCGAGGCGGGGATGTTCGCGTACCCCGGGGGCACCGGGCCGCGAGGGCTCTGGGGGTTCGGCGAGGGGGACTACACGCCCACCGACGACTTCCGCGAGATCTGGTGGGACCCGAACCGCATCTCGGGACAGAACAACAAGCCTGGTGCGTGGGTGCAGCTCAACGGCGGGGCCCGCTGGTCCCCGCAGAAGCCACCGACCGGCCCCGCCGGCTACTTCAAGGAGGGCTGACGTGGCCGACCTCGAGGACGGTGCGGTGTCCAGCAACGGCTCCACCCCGCACGTCGACGACCGCGAGGCGGCGCTGTCGTCCCTCCGCAGCCGTCCGGAGAACGTCCACCTCTTCCGCGGGTACGGCCCCCTCATCGTGGGCGCGGTCCTCTTCGTGCTCATGCTGGTGCTGGCGCCGTCGGTAGCACCGGAGCACGTGGTCGAGCAGCCGGTGAACGGCACCACGACCACGACCACCACGACGACCAGCACCACCGAGGCGGCGCCATGATCGAGCGCGGCCTGGAGCAGCTCCGCGAGTCGCGACCGGCCCAGGTCGTGCTCGGTCTCGTCGTCGCGTACACGCTCCTCTACTGGGTGCCCCTCAGCCCGCTGCCGGAGGTCATGCCGTGGGGCGTGATCACCCAGGGCGTGATCTTCGGCACGTCGTACGCGCTGCTGGCGATGGGGCTGATCCTGATCTACCGCACGACGCGGATCGTGAACTTCGCCTACGGCGCCATGGGCGCGCTCCCCGGAACGATCACGGTGGGGCTGTTCATGGCGAAGGGCTGGAACTACTGGCTCGCCATCGCGGTCGGGATGCTCGTCGGCACCGTTTCCGGCGCGCTGGTGGACGTCTTGGTGATCCGCCGGTTCGCTCGGTCGTCGCGCCTGGTGCTCACGGTCGCGACGATCGGCCTGGCCCAGGTCCTCGGGGCGATCGCGCTCATCATCAGCGTGCAGATGGGCCTCGACGCGTTCGTCGGGAACATCGAGACGCCCATCAGCGGCAGCTTCTTCGTGCGGCCGTACCCCGTCCGTGGCGACCACTTGCTCATGCTGGGGTTCGCGCCCGTGGCTCTCGGGTTCCTCGGGTGGTTCCTCCTCGGCACCGACGCCGGGCGCGCCGTGCGAGCCGCCGCCGAGAACCAGGACCGGGCGCTCCTCCTCGGCGTCCCGGTCCGTCGGCTCCAGACCATCGTGTGGGCGGTCGCCGGGGCGCTCTCCACAGCGACCTTCATCACCAAGGCGCCCTTCGGCGGGTTCGTGCCCGCCGCCACTGCCCTGGTCGGCGCGAGCGCGATCCTCCCCGGTCTCGCCGCCGCCGTGATCGCCCGCTTCCAATCGCTGCCGGCCGCGCTCGCCGCCGGCATCGGTCTCGGCATCGCCGAGTGGACGATCCGCTGGAACGTCACCGCCGAGTCGATCTTCGACGTCACGTTCCTCGTGGTGATCCTCGGCACGCTCCTGCTCCGCAAGGTGAACGTGACACGGGCGGAGACCGGAGAGAGCAGCTGGGACAGCGCTGGCGTGCTCAAGCCCGTCCCGCGCCAGCTGCGCGACGTGGCCGAGGTGAAGTGGGCACGCCGCGGGATCGCCGTGCTCGCTGGCCTCATCGCTGTGCTCGCACCGCTCGCCATGACGCCGTCCACGGTGACCACGCTCACCTTCGCGGTGGTGTGGTGCCTCGTGGGGATCTCGCTGGTGGTGCTCACGGGCTGGGGCGGGAACATCAGCCTCGGCCAGTTCGGCATCGTCGGCCTGGCGTCGATGGCCGCCGCCAACCTGATGGCCCGGTGGAACGTCGACCTGTTCCTCGCCATGGCCGCGGCGATGGTCGCCGGCGCCATCGTCGCTGTGGCCATCGGCCTGCCCGCGCTGCGGATCCGCGGCCTCTACCTCGCCGTGACGACCATCGCGTTCGCGGTGGCCCTCGACTCGTACTTCTTGAACCCGGTGAACTTCCCGGACCTGGTCCAGACCAACATCCAGCCGCCCGTGCTCTGGAAGCGCTTCGACATGTCGAGCCAGTGGGTGCGGTACGAGTTCTGCCTCGTGACCGTGTTCGTCGCGGCGCTGGTCGTGCGGGCCATCCGAGGGTCACGATCGGGTCGGGTGATGATCGGGACCCGCGACAACCAGCGGGCCGCCGACGCGCTGGCAGTGCCCACCACCCGGGTGAAGCTGGAGACCTTCGTGTTCTCCGGTGCGCTGGCGGGGCTCGCCGGCGCGCTCTACGTGCTGGCGCTCGCGCCGGGAGGCGCCGGCCAGGGGACGTTCCCCCCGGCGCGGTCGATCGAGGTGTTCTCGTACTCGGTCATCGGCGGGCTGGGCACGATCGCCGGCGCCGTGTCCGGCATCCTCTTCTTCCACATCCTCGACTTCGTGCTGGCCAAGCAGTTCAGCGGTGACGTGGTCACGATCCTCCGCCTCAGCCTCTCGGGTGCTGGGCTCCTCTGGATCCTCTACTTCCTGCCCGGTGGCATCTGGCAGCTGGTGCAGCGGTTCCGTGACCGCTACCTGCGGTGGGTGGCCGACCGTCACGGCCTCCTGGTGCCGAGCCTCGTCGCCGACAAGCGCGTCGAGGAGCAGGGTCCTGCGCCCGAGGACGACCACGCCGACGACGAGACGAGCGTGATCGCCGGAGCACTGCAGTGACGGCCGACGCCCCCTTCCTCGCCGTCCGCGACCTGGACGCCAGCTACGGACCGGTGCAGATCCTGTTCGGCCTGGACCTCGACATCCACGAGGGGGAGATCGTCGCGCTGCTCGGGACGAACGGTGCGGGGAAGTCGACGCTGTTCAAGTGCATCACCGGCCTGTTGCCTCCGACGCGCGGGAGCGTGTCGTTCAACGGGCAGGAGCTGCGGGGCCTCGCGACCGATGAGATCGCGGCGCGCGGCGTGGTGATGATGCCGGGGGGCAAGAGCGTGTTCCCAACGCTCACCGTGCGGGACAACCTGCGGCTGGCGTGCTGGCTGAAGCGCAAGGACCGAGGCGCGGTGGTCGAGGCCGAGGACCGCGTGCTCTCGCTCTTCCCGCGCCTCGCCGATCGCATCGACCAGCTGGCGGGCAACCTCTCGGGCGGCGAGCAGCAGATGCTCGCCGTGAGCCAGGCCTTGATCCCGGACCCGAAGATCCTGCTCATCGACGAGCTGTCGCTCGGGTTGGCTCCCACCGTGGTGGGTCAGCTGATCGACGTGGTGCACCGCATCCACGACACCGGGCTCACCGTGGTGGTGGTGGAGCAGTCCATCAACGTGGCGCTGCGGCTCGCCGAGCGCGCCGTGTTCATGGAGAAGGGGGAGTTCCGCTTCACCGGCTCCACCCAAGACCTGCTCGATCGGCCCGACATCCTCCGCTCCGTGTTCATCGCGGGTGCGGCCGGAGGAGCACCGACGCCGGCGACGAAGGCACCGGCGAGGTCGCGCCGTCGCAAGGCCGAGCCGGCGTCCGACGAGCGCGTCGCGCCGGGGCCCGACGCCACCAAGATCCTCCAGTGCGATGGGGTGGTGAAGCGCTTCGGCGGCATCAGCGCGGTGGACCACGTCGACCTCGAGCTGCGCGAGGGCGAGGTGCTCGGCTTGATCGGTCAGAACGGCGCCGGCAAGACCACGCTCTTCGACTGCATCTCGGGCTTCCTGCCGGTCGATGGCGGGCGCGTCCGGTTCCGTGGTGAGGACATCACCGAGCTGGCGCCGCACCAGCGCGCCGAGCGAGGGCTGGGCCGGTCCTTCCAGGAGGCGCGGCTGTTCCCGGCCCTCACCACCGCGGAGTGCCTCGCCGTCGCGCGCGAGCGCCACCTCCTGAGCACGGGGATGCTCGCGGCCGCGCTGGGGCAACCGGTGGCGCGAGACAGCGAGGAGGACGTCGCCGAGAAGGTCGACCTCCTCATCGACCTCATGGGCCTGCGTGCCTTCGAGGAGAAGCTCACGGGCGAGCTGTCCACGGGGACTCGTCGCATCGTGGAGCTGGCGGGCCTGCTGGCCTCGGATCCCGCGGTGATCGTGCTCGACGAGCCCTCGGGCGGCGTGGCCCAGAAGGAGTCCGAGGCGTTGGGCCCGTTGCTCAAGCGGGTGCAGGCCGCCACCGGCGCCTCGATCCTCGTCATCGAGCACGACATGCCGCTGCTGTCGGGGCTGTGCGATCGCATGATCGCCCTCGAGCTCGGTCGGGTGATCGCGGAGGGGACGCCTGCCGAGGTGCTCGACCACCCGCGGGTGATCGAGTCGTACCTCGGCACCGACGTCACCGCCATCCAGCGGTCCGGCGCGCTGGCGTAACCAGCGGGTGTGCTGGCACCCCTCGCCACACGGGTGCTGACCGGCTCGCTGATCTGGCGCGCTTGGGGTGAGATGTCCCCATGGGCGGCGTGACGTGGTACCTCGCACGCGCCGGAGCCAGGCGGCGGGTCCGGTCGGCTCTGGCCCTCGTCCTCCTCGTCGGTCTCACTGGTGCTGTCGTCCTGGCCGCCTGGGCGGGCGCCCGACGGACGGCCACGACCTACGACCGTCTCCAGGAGTCCGTTCACCAGGCCGACCTCACCGTGGCCACTGAGGGCGATCCGGGTTCGTTCGACCCGACCATCGCTGTCGACGGACCCGGCGTGGTCAGGGCCGGCATCGCCAACGGCTATCCGATGGCGGAGCTCACCGACGACGGTCGTGTCGACCTCACCAGCCAGAGCGCGCTCATCGCGCCGCGCGACGAGACAGCCTTCTATGACCTCAACCGGCCCGTGATGGTGGAGGGGCGCATCCCCGATCCCGACGCGCCGGACGAGATCGTGGTCCCGGAGGCCTTGCGCGAGCACGGGTACGGGGTCGGGCGCACCGTGGACGTTTGCTTCGTGGACTACGGGAAGGCGATCGCCTTCGGTGAGGGCGTGCTGGAGGGGACGGCCAGCGAGGCGGTGCAGCGCGACTTCGCCGACTCGGTGTGCGCCCGACGAACGCTGCACGTCGTCGGCATCACCGGCCCGGGTCCCGACGAAGTGGTGCTCCGGGAGGACACCGAGTCCGAGTCCTTCCCCGTGGGCAGTCCCGCGCTGACGCGCGACCCAGGGGTCACCCCCCTCTTCAGCTTCGTGCTGGTCGACCTGGAGGACGGCGCGGACCCGGCGCCCTACATCGACTCGGTGCTCGACCGAACCGCCCCGGACGCCGGCGTGTCCGTGACCTCCTCGGCCCTGCGGACGACATCGGTGGACCGCGCCCTCGAGCCCTACGTCCGCGCGCTGACCCTGTTCGCGGCCGCCGTCGCGCTGGCCGGCCTGGGGGTCGCTGGGCCCGCGGCGGCGCGGTGGGCGGGTGTGGACGCGACCGACCGCTCGACGCTCCGCGCCGTCGGGGTGCGGTCTGGTCGGCTGCGGGTCGCCAGCACCATCCGCGGGGCAGCCCTCGGTCTGGTGGCCGGAGGTCTGGCGGTGGTCGTGGCAGCCGCGGCTTCGGACCGGTTCCCGCGTGGCGTCGGTGCTCGGATCGAGCCCGACCCAGGTCGTCGCGTCGACGGCGTGGCGCTCGGGCTCGGCTTCCTCGCCATCGTGGCGGCGGGCGCCTTGTTCGGAGCATTGGCTCCGACCAGGGAACGAGTGCGCCTTCGGCAGCCGTCGCGCGTCTCGGAG
The DNA here is from genome assembly GCA_045807565.1 of Acidimicrobiales bacterium. Classification (GTDB taxonomy): domain Bacteria; phylum Actinomycetota; class Acidimicrobiia; order Acidimicrobiales; family VFJN01; genus VFJN01. The sequence continues at coordinate 10,595 of JBJMHD010000126.1, forward strand.
GTGATGCAGGCCCTGGGGATCGGGCCCAGCCGCGTCGCGGGGGTCCGGTCGGCCCTCGCCGGCGACGGGAGAGGCGCCGGCATCGTGCCCACGGTCGCGGGGGTCACGTTGGCCCTCACCGCGGTCATCGCGGCGCTGACCTACCAGGAGGGGCTCGATCGGCTCCTCGCCGAACCGGTCCGCTACGGCTGGCGATGGGATGAGGTCATCGACGCCGGCGATGAGGCGATCACGCCGGAGCTCGTGGCCACCGTCGCTGCGGACCCCCACGTCGACGGCGTGTCGGTCGGCTACCGCTCCCTCCTGGTGCGCGATGGCGAGGCGGTCCAGCTGTTCGCCTTCGATCGGACCACCGGTGACGCGTTCCCGGCCATCCTCGATGGGCGAGCACCCGACGGTGCCGACGAGATCGCGCTGGGCGGCCAGACGCTTGCTCGCCTCGACGCTTCGATCGGCGACGAGCTCGAGTTCCGCGGCCCCCAGGGGGAGGTGGTGGCGCTCAGGGTGGTTGGCCAGACCCTGCTCCCGCTCTCGTCGTTCAGCGCCGATCTCTCAGTCGGGGAGGGTGGGCTCGTGTCGACCGAGCTCGTCGAGCAGTTCGGCGTGAACGAGCCGGGGCTGGCGCTCGTGGACCTGGCCGAGGACGCACCCGCTGGGACGCTGCAGCGCCTCCTCGGGGGAGGGGCGAAGGGCCTCAACGGCCTCGGCGCGTCGGGGCCTCTGCTCACCGCCGATCTGCGCAGCTACCAGGCGGTGCGCCACACCCCGCTCCTGCTCGCCACTGCGCTCGCGCTGCTGGGCCTCGGGGTGCTCGCCCACACCGTCGCGACGTCCGTGCGGAGGCGCCGTCTCGAGCTCGCTGTGCTGCGCTCGCTGGGCTTCGTCGGAAGGGACCTCCGAGCGTCGGTGCGCTGGAGCGTGCTGACCCTGGTGGTGGCGTGCGTCGTCGTCTCCACGCCCCTGGGCATCGCGATGGGTCGCCTCCTCTGGTCCACGTTCGCCGAAGGGCTGGGGGTGGACAGCGGGCCGGTCACACCGATCGGGCCGATCGTCGCGGTCGACGTGCTCGCCATCGCGGCTGGCGTGCTGTTCGCTCTGATCCCGGCGCGGCAGGCCACCCGTCTGCGCGTCGGCGAGGTGCTGCGCGCCGAATGACGGGCGACCGTCCCAAAGCCCGAGCCTGTGTCGTCTCGCCGCGCTGGGCGACGTGAGATCACACAGGCTCGAGTGGTCAGTCGGTCAGGGTGATCTGGCTGGGGTGGAGCCGAGACGGCTGCGGGCCGACGGCGGCGGTCAGCGCATCGGCGATCCGCTCGGCCCACAGGCGGTAGCCCTCGGCACCGGGGTGGAAGCGATCTGCGCACAGCATGCGGCGGCCGGCCCGGCGGCTCAGGCCCTCAGGACGGCTGGCGATGTCGACCGACACGACGTGGTCGTGGCGGGCGGCCACCTTGGCCCGGGCCGCCTCGAAGTACCGCGCTCGAGCGCCTGCGAGCGAGCGCAGCGGCTGGGCCATGCGGTCCGGCATCGCCATGTCCGGCAGCGTCAGCATGAGCACGGGCATCGGGGCCAGCGTGCTGAGGATCTCGTCGATCTGCTGCGCGTAGAGCGTGCGCGCCGTGGAGGAGGCGACGTCGTTGGCACCGACGCAGAGGACGACGACGTCGGTGTAGGGATCGACGTGGTCGAGCTGCCGCTCGATGACGTCGGACGCCTTTGCGCCCGGGACGGCGAGGACCGTGACGTCCACCGCCCGCTCGAGGAGACGGGCGCTCAGGTGCGCCGGCGTGTCCGCCACGTCGTCGCACCCCAACCCGGCGGCCAGGCTGTCGCCGACCCAGGTGACCCGCAGGGGCGCGCCGGCCAGGCCGCCGCCCAGACGGGCCGTGCCGTCGAGGGCGTCCGTGTACGGCCGGTCACCGCCACGGGCTCGCCTGGCCTCCCAGGCGCACAGCGCCCACAGCCCGGAGATGGCGGGCGCCGCCGTCGCCACCAGCCCTACCGATCCACGTGCTCCTGCCCGCATCGAACGCATCTGGCCGTCCCTCCCGAGGACCATCACTGTCAATGGTCACATCGGCCGATGGCACGGCGGGCTGTACACCAGATGTCTTCGCGAACCGGACAGGCGCGCCGCAACGGAAGCGAAGGGTCCGAACGGCCTATGACGTGACTAGCCCGCGGTGGTGGCGCGCTCGTCCACCGCACCGCCGCGCGTCGCGGTGAGCGGCACCTCGCCGTCGATGCGCGGCACCTCGATCTCCACGGTGACGGTGCCGGCGGCCGCTTCGTATCGAACGACGTTCAGGACCGCCCCGTACACGACCAGGCGCGCGTAGAACGCGAGCCAGGCGAGCGTCACGAACACGACGCCGATCGAGCCGTACATCGTGGACGACCCGGAGACGGCGCGGGGGATGTACACGCCCGCGACGACCTTGAGGATCTCGAAGCCGACCGCCACGAGCAGCGCGCCGGGCAGATGGGTCCGCCACCCGACCGACCGGTTGCCCAGCGAGCTGTACGTCCAGATGAACAGCAGCGTGGTGATCGCGGCTCCGGTCGCGAGGTTCAGCACCACCAGCGGCCCGGGCAGCCAGCTCAGCACCGGGCCCAGCGCAGCCGTCACGAGGAACAGCGTGCCCGCGCCGAGCAGCCAGCGCAGCGACACGACCTTGTCGATGAGGCCGCGGCCGGTGACCTGCCAGGCGGCGTTGAACGCCGTCTCCATGGCGCCGACGACGCCGAGGCCCGCCCAGAGGAGGCCGAGCAGGCCGATGATCGAGGCCGCCTGGCGACTGTCCTCGGCGACGGCGATGGCGTCCTCCACCGTCTTCGCCGCGTCCCCCTGCAGCCCGAGCTGGCTGATCACGTCGCTGGTGAAGTCGGCCCGGCCCGCGGACAGGAAGCCCACGACCGCGATGACCACCAGCAGGAGCGGGAAGAGCGAGAGGAACGTGGCGAGCGTGACGGACGACGACAGCGGGCCGCCGCCGATGGCGCCGAAGCGCTCCTGGACGGACAGCACGACATCGAGCCACGGCCACCTCGCGCGCCAACGATCCTTCACCGCACCGACGTCGACCACGGAGACAGCAGTACCCAGCAGGCCGGTCCGTCACCCCAGGTAGCGTCTGCCCCCGTGCTGCCCTCGGACCTCGACCTCGACCGGATCCCGGCCCACGTGGCGTGCGTCATGGACGGCAACGGGCGCTGGGCGACGCGCCGGGGGCTCAAGCGCACCGATGGGCACGCGGCAGGTGAGGAGGCGCTCTTCGACACCGTGGAGGGCGCGCTCGAGCTCGGGCTGCGGTGGCTCACGGTCTACGCGTTCTCCACGGAGAACTGGCGCCGGCCCGCCGAGGAGGTCCGGTTCCTGATGGGCTTCAACGAGCGCCTGCTCCTGTCGCGGCGCGAGGAGCTCGACGAGGCGGGCGTGCGGGTCCGCTTCATCGGGCGGAAGGGCCGGCGCGTCCCCAGGCGGGTCCAGAAGCACATCGACGACACCGAGGCGCTCACCGCGGGCAACCGGCGGATGACCCTCACCTTCGCCTTCAACTACGGGGGACGGGCCGAGATCGTGGATGCCGTCCAGGCGCTCGTCGAGGACGGCACCCCCGCCGACAAGGTCACCGAGAAGGCGATCCGATCGCGCCTGTACGCGCCGGACATGCCGGACCCCGACGTCGTCGTCCGCACCTCTGGCGAGTACCGGATCTCGAACTTCCTGCTGTGGGAGATGGCCTACAGCGAGCTGATCTTCACCGAGACCCTCTGGCCCGACTTCCGCCGGGAGCACCTCTTCGAGGCGGTCGCCGAGTACCAACGGCGCAATCGCCGCTTCGGCGGGGTCGAGCAGTAGTGCCAGCACCCCTCCTGTGATGGTCGCTGCCACCCTGGGCGGTCACGCGCCCCCTGCGTAGGTTCGACGCATGGGCGGGGTCCTGCTCGTCGCCAGGTCGCGCCTCCGGGCGAACGTGCTCGCGTCGGTGCTGCTCATCGTCCTGGCTGGGATCGGCGGCGGCGTCGTCATGGCCTCGATCGCCGGCATCCGTCGCGCTGATGCCGCATGGGATCGGCTGCAGGCGGAGAACCCGCTCGGCGATGCTGGTCTGCTCATCGTCGGCCCCGACGGTCAGCCCCGGTCGAACGCGCAGTACGACCTCGACGACGAGATCGACGACGTCGTCGACCTCGAGGGCGTCGCCGCCGCCTCGAGGTTGACCTTCGTGACGGGGTTGCTCGACGGGCCCGACGAGCTGCGTGCTCCGGTGGCCCCGACCGTGTACCTGGACGACCTCGATCCCGCCGTGGTGGGGCGCCCCGTGATCGTCCAGGGCCGGATGGCCAGAGCCGATGCCGCGGACGAGGCCGTCATCGATGAGCTCATGGCCGATCGGCTGGGCGTCGACGTCGGCGATCAGGTCGACTTCACACCGTTCCGGTTCGCCGAGCTGCAGGCGTCCAGCGACGGCCGAGACCTCAGCCCCGATGGTGACACCGGTGGGCTCACCATCGTCGGCATCGTCCGGCAGCCGGTCGACCTCCTGCCGCCGCGCACCGACCAGTACGCGCTCTACGCCGACGAGCCCTACCTGCTCCTCACCCCCGCGTGGTGGGATGCCAACGGTCCTGACATCGCGAACTACGGCGTGTTCGTGCTGGTCGACCTCGATGACGCGACGACGTTCCCGACATTCGAACACGAGGTCGCCGAGCACTTCGGGAGCTCGGCCTCCGCCTTCCCCGCCGTCGACGAGATCGGGGTGTCGGCGGACACCCGCCGGGCCGTCGACCGCCAGATCAGCGCCGAGGGTCGCGCCGTGGCGGCGTTCGCCATCGCCGCCGCGCTCGCCGCGGCCGCGCTGCTGGCGCTCGCGCTGGGGCGGCAGCTCGGCGCTGAGAGCATCGACCACCGCGACCTGCAGGCCCTGGGGCTGACACGCTCGGCCCTGATCGGGATCAACGTGCTGCGGTCGCTCGTCATCGCGGTCGGCGCGGGCATCGTCGCGGTGATCGTGCTCATCGCGATGTCATTGCTCCTGCCGGTCGGCGTCGGGCGTCGCACCCTGCGCCACACCGGGATGTCGCTGGACGGCACGGTTGCGGCGCTCGGCGTGCTCGCCGTCACGCTCCTCGTTGTCGGCCTCGTCGCGCTCGTCGGCTGGCGGGTCAGCCGCCGCGACCGACCTCGGTCATCTGGTCCCTCCTTCATCGATCGGCTGGCGGGATCCCGGCGGTCCGTCCCGGCCACGGTGGGCGTGCGCCTCGCCCTCGATCCGCACCCGGACGGCCGCGCCGGTCTGACGGCGAGTGGCGTCGGTGTGCTCGCCGTGGCCGTGGTGGTCGGGGCCGCCGGCCTGCTCACTAGCTTCTCCGCCCTGCGGGCGAGCCCGGCTCGACTCGGTCAGGTCTGGGATGCGACGGCCGGCAACTTCGCCGACCACGACAGCCTCATCGACGGCGTCAACGAGCTCCGAGAGCGAGGGGACGTCGACGCCATCGCCGGGGAGCTCTCGATGTCCGTGGAGATCCGGGGCGAACCCTTGACCGCCGTCGCCTATGTGCCGTTCCGAGGGACCCTCCCTACGACCATCGCCGAGGGTCGCGAAGTCGAGGACGAGGATGAGATCGTGGTCGGCGAGAACCTCGCCGAGGATCTCGACCTGGCGGTGGGCGATCAGGTCCTCATGACCGTGCCGTTCGACGACGAGCCGCGGCCCATGGAGGTGGTGGGGATCGGGCCGGTCGCGGCGATGGGCATCGAGCTCGACCCCGGGCGGGCCGTGCGCGTGCACCCCGAGCTCGGAGCCCGTGATGAGACCGCGCTGCTGTCCGTGCTGCTCGTCCGCTTCTCACCGGGCGTCGATCGCGAGGCCGCGGTCGGCTCCTTGAAGGAGGAGTTCCCGTTCACGGTGCTCGTGTCACCGGTGCCGTCACGGTCGGTCCAGACGATGTCGGGCCTGAGGATCCTCCCGATCGCGCTCGCGACCACGGTGACGGTCCTGGCCCTCGCCGCCCTCGTCAACGCGGTCCTGGCATCGGTCCGGCGAGGGCGCCGCGACCTCGCCGTCCTCAAGGCCCTCGGTCTCTCGGCAGGCGGAGTTCGTCGTGCCTTGCGGTACCAGTCCCTCACGTGGGCGACGGTGGTCGTCGTGGTTGGCATCCCTGCCGGGCTGTTCGTGACGATCGTCGGCTGGCGACAGGTGCTGGGATCGCTCGGCCTCGAGGCACCGCTCGTCGTGCCCGTCGCCGCGGTGGTCGTCGCGATCGTGGCCGTCCCCGCGGTGTTCGTGGCGCTCACGTGGTGGCCGGCTCGCCGCGCCGCGGCCACCCCGGCGGCCGTCACGTTGCGCTCCGAGTAGCACCGGTACGGTGAGCGCATGGGCTTGTACCGGGACGAGGGCATCGTGCTCCGCACCCACAAGCTCGGCGAAGCCGATCGCATCGTGAGCGTGCTCACGCGCCACCACGGCAAGGTGCGCGCGGTGGCGAAGGGCGTCCGGAAGACGAAGAGCCGGTTCGGCGCTCGGCTCGAGCCGCCGACGCACCTGCAGCTGCAGCTCTACGAGGGGCGCAGCGAGCTGCACATCATCGACCAGGCCGAGACGCTCGACCACTTCCGGACGATCCGCGAAGACCTGGACCGGCTCACCCACGCGGTGACGATGCTGGAGGTCGCCGACCAGCTGGGCCTCGAGGGCGAGCCCAACCCCGCCTTGTTCCAGATGCTCCTCGGTGCGCTCCGCGCGCTGGCCGGGCACTCAGGACCGCTCGTGGTGCCCGGGTTCTTCTTCAAGGTGCTCGCGATCGAGGGCTTCCGGGCGGTGACCGATCGTTGCATCGAGTGCGACCGCGTCGACGTGCCCCTCGTCGCCTTCGACGTCGACGGTGGCGGGACCCGCTGCGACGACCACCGGGTCGGCACGGCCATCCACCCCGACGCGCTGCGCCTGATCGCCGACATCCTCGGGGGGAGGCTCGGCCAGGCGCTCAACGAGCCATCGTCGGCGGCCACCACCGATGTCGAGCTCCTGGCCCGGCGGTCGATGGAGCACCACCTCGAGCGCCGGCTCCGCTCCGTCACCATCTTCTAGCCGAGCGCGTCGCCGTCAGAGGGCCAGGTCGCCGCACTCGAACGCGCTGGCCTGGGACAGGTCATCCGAGCGCGACACGCCTGGTGCGCTCTTCGGCGACCGCGCCAGCTGGCCGTCCTCCCACCGGTACTCGGTGGTGACGATCTCGTACTCGCGCCCCGTGATGAGCGTCGCCTCGTACACGAGCAGGTCGGCGTCCGGATCCGTCTGCGATCCGCAGCGGGCGCCTGACGCGGTGCCGACCGTTCCCCCGATGGGGATCTCCACCGGGTCGCCGTTCTCGAAGGTGGCGGCCACGAGGGTGCAGCCGTCGAGGTGGTAGAGGCCGAGCACCGTCGTCGACGCGCCCGCTCCCACACGCACCCAGATCACCTCGCGGGCGTCGTGCGGATCCAGCACCTCTGCGCCCAGCAGCCCCACCGCGGCCTCCTCTCTCGACGCGATCTCGGTCCGGGCCCCGCCGCCGGCGCCGAGGTCCACGAGCAAGGTGACGTGATCGCCGTCCGGGAACGACTGGACGACGTCGGGCTGCCCGTCGCCGTCCACGTCGGCCGGCTGCTCCAGCACGCCCTCTCGATCGTGAGCGCGCTCGACCGGCGGGCAGGCGGCTGCTGCGGTGGTCGACGTCGTGGACGTCGACGAGGACGACGTCGTCTCGGTCACGCGCGTCGTCGGGATGGCACCGTCCAGCGTGGGGTCGTCGTCCCCGGTCGAGCACGCGCTGAGCACACCCAGCAGGGCGACGACCGCTGCTGCCCGTACCGCCCGCGCCCCAGCCCGCTGCCGCACGTCAGGCCACCGGGGCTCCGCGGGCAGGGGAGCGTACGTCGACGGGTGGGTGCACGGCGCTACTGGCCCGGGATGGGGGACCACGCCTTGGACACGTCATCCCACTGCATCCACGCGCGCTGATCGGGATCCCACTGGATGTAGGTGCCTCGTGCCGCGTCCCACTGCGGCGCGTCCGTGGGCACGGGAGCCGGCGCGGGCGCCGCCGGCGGCGGCGCAGGGGACGCCCACCCGGCGGCGGCCGGGTCCTGCGGCGCAGGCCAGCCCGTGGGCGTGCCCGGGGCGGGCGGAGCGACGTCCCAGGGCGCCCCCATGGCGGCTGCGGCGGCGGTGACGCCGGGCACGACGATCGAGGAGCCGACGGCGCTCTTGCGCACGACGAACGTCTTCGCCGCCATGTCGCCCACCCGCCGGTGTCCGACCGTGGTGAGCCCGACGATGAAGCCCAAGAGGCCAGGGATGAAGTACGGGAACCCGTCGACGACCCAGAGGAGCCACCGGAGGAACGCCTTCACGAACCCGGGCCGCCGTCCGTCCTCGCGGACCGTACGGATCCCGGTGGCGAGCTTCCCCGGGGTCCAGCCGGTGAACGCCTGGACGAGCACGTAGATGAGGAACGAGCCTCCCCAGAGGACCAGCCACGCGCCGTTGCCGAGGTCGTCGGCGTAGTAGACGCGACCGTCGACGTCGGTGAAGTCGATGCACGCCGTGTCCTGGTCCATGAGCTGGTCGCAGAACGCTTGGCCATCACGCTGGGGGAGGTTCTCCTCCTTGATGTACTCGAAGGCGGAGGTCAGCAGCATCACGAACGGGATGAGCAGCAGCGCGGCGTCGAGCAGCGCGGCCAGGACCCGCCGACCGAAGATCGCGGTCGGGTCGGACGGGGCCACGGGGTACGCCATCGGGCCGTTCTACCGCATTCTCGACACGGCGGACCGCGAGGCGACCGGTAGCCTCCGGCCATGTCTGCGACGCCGGATCCTGCGCTGTTCGACAAGGTGGTCAACCTGTGCAAGCGCCGGGGGTTCGTGTTCCCGAGCGCCGAGATCTACGGCGGCTTCCGGTCCACCTACGACTACGGCCCCCTCGGCGTCCTCATGCTCCGCAACGTGAAGAGCGCGTGGTGGCGCTCGATGGTGCAGCTCCGCGATGACATCGTGGGCCTCGACGCATCGATCCTCAGCCCGCCCGCGGTCTGGGAGGCGTCTGGGCACCTGGCGAACTTCACGGATCCGCTGGTCGACTGCCGTGCGTGCAAGGAGCGCTTCCGGCTCGACAAGCTCGACGACCCCGACACCTGTCCGAGCTGCGGGAAGCACGGCACCTTCACCGAGGCCCGGCAGTTCAACCTCATGTTCAAGACGTACGCCGGGCCCGTCGAGGGGGCCGGCCACGAGGTGTACCTCCGGCCCGAGACCGCCCAGGGGATGTTCCTCAACTTCAAGAACGTGCTGGAGACGTCGCGGAAGAAGCCGCCCTTCGGCATCGCGCAGATCGGCAAGTCGTTCCGCAACGAGATCACACCCGGCAACTTCGTCTTCCGCACGCGCGAGTTCGAGCAGATGGAGATGGAGTACTTCGTGCCGCCCGACGAGAGCCAGCAGTGGTACGAGCACTGGTGCCAGCAGCGGTTCGACTGGTACATCGAGCACGGGATCAGCCCCGACCTGCTGCGCCTCCGGCCCCACGAGGCCGACGAGCTGTCCCACTACTCCTCGGGCACCTCCGACGTGGAGTTCCTCTTCCCCTGGGGCTTCGACGAGCTCGAGGGGATCGCCAACCGTGGCGACTACGACCTCACCCAGCACGCCAAGCACTCCGGGGAGCGGTTGGAGTTCTTCGACCAGACCACCAACGAGCACTACGTCCCGCACGTGATCGAGCCGGCGGCGGGGGCCACCCGGACGATGATGGCGTTCCTCATGGCGGCCTACGCCGAGGAGGAGGTGAACGGGGAGACGCGCACGGTCCTCCGGCTCCACCACCGCATCGCGCCCTACCAGGTGGCGGTGCTCCCGCTCTCCAAGAAGGACACCCTCACCCCCGTCGCCCGCGAGGTGTTCCAGCTCCTCGCCCCCCACTTCATGTGCGACTACGACGAGACGCAGGCCATCGGGCGGCGCTACCGGCGCCAGGACGAGGTGGGCACCCCGGTGTGCATCACGGTCGACTTCGAGTCCCTGGACGACCGCGCCGTCACGCTGCGTGACCGCGACTCCATGGCGCAAGAGCGGGTCGCGATCGACGATCTGCTCACCGATCTGCGGCACCGACTGGTCTGAACGTCGAGACCCGGCCGGGCAGGCTGGACAGATCGTCCAGGACGGGAGGTCATCATTGCTTCGGAACCCCGGAACACCTAGGGTGCGAACCAACGAGGGCTGTTCCCGCCCGCCCAGTCCTCGCCAGCAGCGACCGCCGAACGTCCCTCCCGTGGATGAGGCGGTCGTTGCGCGTCCGGGCACCTGAGCGACGTGGACGACGCCTGGTTCGACCTCAACCGGACGTGGTGGGACGAGCGCGTCGCGGTCCACGTCCGCTCCGACTTCTACGGCGTGGACCGCTTTTTGGCAGGTAGCACGCCACTTCGTGACTACGAGATCGCCGAGGCGGGCGATGTCGCCGGGCTCGACCTCGTCCACCTCCAGTGCCACTTCGGCATGGACACGCTCGGGTGGGCGCGCCTCGGCGCCCGCGTCGTGGGCGTGGACCTGAGCGAGCCGGCGATCCTCGCCGCCCGCGAGCTGGCGGCCCGCGCGTCGCTCGAGGCGGAGTTCGTGGTCGCCAACGTCTACGACGCACCCACCACTCTCCGTGGTCGAACGTTCGACCGCGTCTACACGGGGATCGGCGCGCTCTGCTGGCTCCCGGACATCGAGGGGTGGGCCCGGGTCGTCGACCAGCTGCTGCGACCGGGCGGGCGCCTCCACCTGGTGGAGTTCCACCCCGTGACGCACTGGTGCCTCAGCGAGACCGACCTCACCGTGCGGTACTCGTACTTCCACGAAGGGCCGTGGGTGTGGGACGACGACCCCGATGAGCCGGGCTCGTACGCCGACCCCGACGCCACCTTCCAGCACAACGACACGGTCGAGTGGAACCACGGCATCGGGGCGATCGTCACCGCGCTCGCCGCCGCCGGCCTCCGGGTGGAGTCGCTGGTGGAGCGGCCGACCTGCTTCATGCAGCGCTGGCCGTTCCAGGTCGAGGTGGCCGAGCAGGACTGGCGAAACCCCCCGGAGATGCCCCAGATCCCGCTCAGCTTCAGCCTCATCGCGGTCAAGGACGCCGTGAGGGGCTGAACGGGCTGGCCGAATAGGCTCGACCCTCGTGCCCCTCGTCTTCAGCTTCGACCACAAGCACCGCCAGGCCCCGATGGACATGAAGGACCTCCTCGGCGGCAAGGGCGCCAACCTCGCCGAGATGACCTCGGTGCTGAAGCTCCCCGTGCCCCCGGGGTTCACGATCACCACGGACGCCTGTCGGGCCTACCTGGCGGGCGGGTGGCCCAAGGCGCTCGACGGCGAGGTGGCGAAGGCCGTCCGCAAGGTCGAGAAGGAGATGCGGAAGAAGCTGGGCGACCCCGCCGATCCGCTGCTGGTGAGCGTGCGGTCGGGGGCGAAGTTCTCGATGCCCGGGATGATGGACACGGTCCTGAACCTCGGGCTCAACGACGAGTCGGTGGAGGGCCTCGCAAAGCAGACCGGAGATGCCCGGTTCGCCTACGACTCCTACCGCCGCTTCATCTCGATGTACGGGCGCATCGTGCTCGGCCTCGACGGCGCGGAGTTCGACCGGCTGCTCGACACCGCCAAGGAGTGGGACGGGGTCACCGACGACGCCAAGGTGTCGCCGGAGACCTTGAGGCGCCTCTGCCAGCGCTACAAGGACCTGGTCGAGAAGGAGACCGGCAAGCCGTTCCCGCAGGACCCCACCGAGCAGCTGCGCGGCGCCATCGAGGCCGTGTTCCAGAGCTGGGGCGGCGCCCGGGCCATCGCGTACCGCGAGCGCGAGCGCATCCCGCACGACCTCGGCACGGCCGTGAACGTCCAGACGATGGTGTTCGGCAACCGCGACGACAACAGCGGCACCGGCGTCGGCTTCACCCGCGACGCCTCCACCGGCGAGAACAAGGCCTACGGCGACTTCCTGGTGAACGCGCAGGGCGAGGACGTGGTGGCCGGCATCCGCAACACGGAGGACCTGGACGCGCTGGCCAAGCACTTCCCGAAGATCCACAAGGAGCTGCTCGCGATCTTCGCCAGGCTCGAGAAGCACTACCAGGACATGTGCGACACGGAGTTCACCATCGAGCAGGGCAAGCTCTGGATGCTGCAGACCCGCGTGGGGAAGCGCACCGGTGCGGCCGCCCTTCGCATGGCCGTGGAGATGACGAAGCAGAAGGGCTGGAAGATCAGCCAGAGCGACGCGCTCCTCCGCGTCGCCGCCGACCACCTCGACCAGGTCCTGCACCCGCAGTTCGAGGGCGGCGACAAGCAGGTGATCGCCAAGGGCCTCGCCGCCTCGCCCGGCGCGGCCGTCGGCAACGCCTACTTCACGGCCGACGACGCCGTGGACGCGTCCGAGCGGGGAGAGAAGGTCATCCTCGTCCGCAACGAGACGTCGCCCGAGGACGTGCACGGCATGCAGGTGGCCGAGGGCATCCTCACCGCACGAGGCGGCCTCGTGAGCCATGCAGCCGTGGTGGCGCGCGGCTGGGGGATCCCCGCGATCGTCGGCGCCGACGCCGTGAAGATCTCTGGCAAGCGGTTCTCCGCGGGCTCGGTCACCGTGAACGAGGGCGACACGCTCTCGCTCGACGGCACCACCGGCGAGGTCGTCCTCGGCGCGATGGCGCTGGCCGACGCGGAGCCGCCGGCGGAGTTCAACGTGATCCTCGGATGGGCCGACCGCGTGCGGAAGGGCAAGCTGGCGGTGCGGGCGAACGCCGACACCGGCGAGGACTCGAAGGTCGCACGCGACTTCGGCGCCGAGGGCATCGGCCTCTGCCGCACCGAGCACATGTTCCTCGGCGAGGACCGCCTGCCCATCGTGCGGGCGATGATCCTTGCCAACACGCCGTCGGAGGAGGAGGCCGCCCTCGAGAAGCTCCGCGCCGCGCAGAAGGCCGACTTCCTCGAGATCCTCGATGCGATGGACGGGCTGCCGGTCACCGTGCGCCTCCTCGACCCGCCCCTCCACGAGTTCCTGCCCTCCGTGGAGGAGCTGCTGGTGAAGCAGGCCAAGAGCGGGCTCGATGCCAAGGAGACCGAGCTGCTCGCCGCCGCGCAGTCGTGGTCGGAGCAGAACCCGATGCTCGGCACGCGCGGTGTGCGCCTGGGTGTGCTGAAGCCGGGGCTCTACTCGATGCAGGTGCGCGCGCTGATGGAGGCGGCGGTCGAGCTCCACGCCGCCGGCAAGAAGCCGATCGTCGAGATCATGATCCCCCTCACGGTCACCCGCGAGGAGATGCTCCTCGCACGGGGGTGGGTGGAGGACGCCATCAAGGCGGTGGCCGGCACCGAGAAGAAGGGCCTGGAGGTCACCATCGGCACGATGATCGAGACGCCGCGCGCCGCGGTGCGGGCCGACGAGATCGCCGAGGTCTCGGACTTCTTCTCCTTCGGCACGAACGACCTCACGCAGATGACCTTCGGGTTCAGCCGCGACGACGTCGAGGCCCGGATGATGCCCGCCTACCTGGAGCAGGGGCTCCTGCGGCGCAACCCCTTCGAGACGATCGACCAGGGCGGGGTCGGCGAGCTGGTCGCGATGGGCGCCGAGCGGGGCCGGGCGGCGAAGCCCGGGCTCAAGCTCGGCGTGTGCGGCGAGCACGGCGGCGATCCGGAGTCGATCGAGCTGTTCCACCGCGTCGGCCTCGACTACGTGTCCTGCTCGCCGTACCGGGTGCCGATCGCCCGGCTGGCGGCGGCGCAGGCCATCCTGGGCGCGGCGTCATCTGACACCCGCTAGGAGACCGAACCACCCACGATGCTCGCGACCGTGACGGCTGCCTTCACCCTCGCGTCAGAGGGCGGTGAGTCGAACTTCGTCGACATCGTCGTGGAGCCGTGGGTGTGGGTGGCGTTCCTCGCGCTGATCACCACGCTGCTCCTGGTCGATCTGCTCGTCCTGCACCGCGACGCGCACGTGATCTCCACCAAGGCGGCGGCGATCGAGGCCGCCATCTGGGTGTCGATCGGCCTGTCCTTCGCGCTGGTGGTGCTGAGCGCATGGGGGAGCCAGGCCGCGGGCGAGTACGTGTCCGGCTACCTGATCGAGCTCAGCCTCAGCGTGGACAACGTGTTCGTGTGGGCGATCATCATGAGCTACTTCGCGGTGCCACGCGAGTACCAGTTCCGCGTCCTGTTCTGGGGCGTGTTCGGGGCGGTGGTGCTCCGGTTCACCTTCATCTTCCTCGGGGTCGGGCTGCTCAACCGGTTCGAGTGGATGCTGTTCGTGTTCGGCGGGTTCCTGATCTTCACCGCGGTGCGCCTGCTCCGGCACGACGACGAGGAGATCCATCCCGAGAACAACCCGGTGCTCAAGGTCGTGCGGAAGGTCGTGCCGTCGACCACCGAGTACCACGGCCAGGCGATGTTCATCAAGGAGGCCGGCAAGCGCCTGGCCACCCCGCTGTTCGCGGTGCTCATCGTCATCGAGACCAGCGACGTGGTGTTCGCAGTCGACTCGATCCCCGCCATCCTCGCCGTGAGCCGCGAGACGTTCATCGTGTTCAGCTCGAACGCCTTCGCCATCATGGGTCTGCGGGCGATGTACTTCCTGCTCGCCGACCTGCGCGACAAGTTCGACTACCTGCAGACGGGCCTGGCCGTGATCCTCGCCTTCGTCGGCGTGAAGATGATCATCAGCGAGTGGTACCACATCCCCACGTTCGTCTCGCTGGCGGTGATCGCGCTCGTGCTGGCGGTGGCGATCATCGCCTCGATCAAGCTCGACCGTCCCGACCACCACGGGCCCGACGAGGTGATCGACGCCCACCGCGGCGACGGCCTCAAGATGCTCGAGGACGACGAGGAAGGCTGAGTCAACCCTCGAGCACGAAGCGGCTGTTGTCGCGGAAGAACTGGGAGATGTGGGCGGGCGCCTTGGCCTCGCTGCCGCTGTCGAACGGGGGCTGCGGGTCGTACTCGATGCCGAGCTGCAGCATCTGGCTCAGGTCGTCGCCGCCCACCTCCCGCGCCAGCGTGAGCGCCATGTCGATGCCGGAGCTCACGCCGGCCGCCGTCACGACCTTGCCGTCGATCACCACCCGCTCGTTGGTGGGGATGGCCCCGTGGCGGGCGAGCTCGTCGAGGGCGAGCCAGTAGGTGGTGGCGCGCTTGCCCTCGAGCAGCCCCGCCGCGCCGAGGACGAGCGATCCAGTGCACACCGACGTCGTCCACGTGGTGGTCTCGTGCGCGGTGCGGAGCCAGCTCAGGATGGCGTCGTCCTTCTCTGCCTGCGCCTGCCCCGGTCCACCGGGCACGAGGAGGATGTCGGGCCGCGGGACCTCGTCGAGGGTGGCGTCGGCCACGAGGGCCAAGGCCTTTGTGTCGGTGCGCTTGGGACCGACCTCGGTCGCCACGAAGGTGAGGTGGGCGTCGGGGAAGCGCGAGAGGACCTCGTAGGGACCGACCGCGTCGAGGGCGGTGAGCCGGTCGAACAGCAGGATGGCGATGTCCATGGTGGGTGGTCTCCTGGTCAGGCGGCGCGGAAGCGCCGGCGGTACTCCGTGGGACTGGTGCGCACGAGCCGCAGGAAGGTGCGACGCATCGTCTCCGCCGTGCCGAAGCCGGCGGCGGCGGCGACCGCGTCCACGCCCTCATCGGTGTCCTCGAGCAGCCGCCGGGCCGTCTCCACGCGGACCCGCTCGACGTAGCGCGCAGGCGTGGTGCCGACCTCGGATGCGAAGCAACGAGCGAAGGTCCGCTCGCTCATCAGCGCGACACGGGCGAGCGCGGCCACCGAGCAGTCGCGCTCGGGGTGCTCGGCCACGTGGTGCTGAGCCGCCCGGATCCCGTCGTGGCTCGCCGTCTGGCCTCGGAGGGGAGCGCTGAACTGGCTCTGGTTGGCGGGACGGCGGAGGAAGAGCACGAGCCGGCGGGCGATGGCGAGGGCGACCTCGCGACCGAGGTCCTCCTCCACGAGGGCCAAGGCCAGGTCCATCCCGGCCGTCACCCCGGCCGAGGTCCACACGTTGCCGTCGCGCACGAAGATCGGATCAGGTTCGACGCGCACCTCGGGGAAGCTGCTCGCCAGCAGGTCGCACACCGACCAGTGGGTGGTCGCGCGACGGCCGTCGAGCAGGCCCGCCTGCGCCAGCACGAACGCGCCGGAGCACACGCTCGTCACCCGACGGGCGCGGCGAGCCAGGCGCGCGACGTGCTGCACGAGGTGCTCGTCGGCGACGGCTCCGCGCGTGCCGTCGCCGCCCACGACCACCAGCGTGTCGATCGGACCGCGCACCGACTGGATCGCCTCGCCCGCCACGATGGCCACGCCGCTGCTGCTCGTCGCTGGTCCCGGCCAGCTCGCCGCCACGCGGATCCCGTACTCGTCGCGATCGACCTCCTGGTTGGCGGCGGCGAAGACCTCCGCCGGCCCGAGCAGGTCGAGCCCCTGCAGCCCAGGGAACACGACCAGGACGACGTCTCGCGTGGCGCGCACGGGGCCATCCTCACCCCGCCGTGCGGTTGGCAGCAACGACAGATCCCCCACACATCCCGCCAGCGGTCCGCATCGACGACCGCCAGGGGTGGAGATGGGATGCTCGGAGGATGCCGGCCGGACGGTTCGCACCGAGCCCGACGGGCGCGCTGCACCTCGGCAGCCTCCGCACGGCGTTGTTGGCCTGGTTGTTCGCCCGGTCGGCCGATGCCCGGTTCCTCCTGCGGATGGAGGACCTCGATCCGGTCACCAGCTCGCCCGAGCACGAGGCGGGCCAGCGGGCCGACCTCGCAGCCATCGGGCTCGACTGGGACGGCGCGGTGGTCCGGCAGTCGGAGCGCCGCCGGACCCACGAGGCGGCGCTCGCCCTGCTGGCGGCGCGCGGGCTCACCTACCCGTGCTTCTGCAGCCGAAGGGAGATCCGCGAGGCGGCGAGCGCGCCGCACGCCACCCCCGGTGCCTACCCGGGGACGTGCCGCAACCTGTCGGATGCGCAGGTCGAGGAGCGCGTGGCCAACGGTCGTCCCGCCGCGCTGCGCCTGCGCGGCGACGGGCGGGCGGTCAGCATCGTCGACCGGCTCCACGGCGAGGTGATGGGCCGCGCGGACGACATCGTCCTGCGACGCAACGACGGGACCCCCGCCTACCACCTGGCCGTGGTCGTGGACGACGACGACCAGGGCGTGACCGAGGTCGTCCGCGGCGACGACCTGCTCGAGGCCACGCCGAGCCAGGCGCACCTGCTCGACCTGTTGGGCCGCCGCCGCCCCGTCTGGGCGCACGTCCCCCTGGTGCTCGGGCCGGATGGTCGGCGGCTCGCCAAGCGCCACGGCGCGGTGACCCTGGGCGAGCTGGCCGCCGAGGGTCTGGACGCCGCTGCCGTGCGCAGCCTCCTCGCCGCCAGCCTCGACCTCGCCGCCCCCGGCGAGACGGTGACGATGGCCGACCTCCTCGCGCGCTTCGACCCCGGCTCGCTCCCCACCGCCCCCTGGACCGTGCCGGCGGTGGCGTAGACCAGAGCGCGTCGCCCGCGCCGCCGGGGGCCGGTTCAGGCTCGGCGGCCGTCGGCGTCGCGCAGGGTCGAGGCGCTGGACACGCGGCGTGCGACCTGCCCGGAGAGGACCGCGCCGGCACCGACCGACGCGACGACCGCGAGCGCCAGCGCCGCCACGAGCCACGGCGGGGAGCTCGGGTCGTCGACGACGGCGATCGATCGGGCGAACGCGCTGAAGGCGAGGCGGCCGACGGCCACGCCGAGCGGAAGGCCGACGGCGAGCGCGGCCAGCCCGGCCGGCACGGCCTGCCACCCCGCGGCGCGGACCAGCTGCAACCGCGAGCACCCGAGTGCCTGCAGCACCGAGAGGTCGCCAACGCTGTCCCGGGTGCGGGCCCAGGCGCCCTGGGCGACCACCGTGACGAGGAGCAGCAGCGCGACCAGCACGGCACCGGCGAGCACGGGGGAGGCGTCGTCCAGCTGCACCAGCTCGGCGGGACGGGCGTCGGTGAACCAACGGGTGGCGATCCCGAGCGCGTCCTCGACGCCATCCGGGTTGGCGTCGACCAGCTCCATCGGATCGGTGCCGTGGATGACCGTCGCGACGGTCCACTCGGGCAGGTTCTCGTCTGACCCGAGGAGCCGCTCGAAGGTGGGGTTCGTCATCAGCGCGCCCACCCCGAGCCGGGCTTCGTCCGCGCCTTGCTGCGAGATGGCGGGGAACGTGGCCAGGCCGACCACACGGAGGCTCAGCGGCGGCGGCGGGGGCCCGACGGGGTACGCGGTGCCGGACTGCACCTGCACGTCGTCGCCGGTCCCGACCCCGAGACGCTCGGCCGTGTCGACGCCCAGCACGACCTCGTCGTCGTGCCGCACCAGCTCTCCCTCGAGCATCGTGGGGCCGAGCTCACCGCGCCGGGGCGTGATGCTCATGCCGGGGACGGTGCGTCCCTCGACGAGCATCGGGTAGTTCGTGAAGCTGGCCGACGCCTCCACCTCGCTCCCGCCGAAGGCACGCCCGATGCCGTCGTCGGTCTGGTCGCCGAACGCGTTGAAGGCGAGGACGTCGAAGTTCACGCCATAGCGGTGCGGATCCTCCACCACCGCACGCGCCGACACGACCACCGTCGCGACGCCCGCCAGCAGACCGGCCGCCGCCATCGATGCCACGGCCAGTCGAAGGCCCGCGCGTCGCCGGCTGCGCAGGGCGAGCGACAGGCCCGCCAGGGACGAGGCCCGCTGGGCGGTGGCGGTGACGCGGCTCGGCCGCGCGGCCGCGCTGGCCGACGACGATCGCACGTAGATGAGCCCCAAGGTGACCAGGGCGAGGACCACAGCGAGCGTGACGATGCCGACCGCCGCGACCGTCCCGTCGAGGTGCACCCCTTGCGCAGGATCGAGGTCGTGCAACGGCCCGACGGGAGCGGCGGGCGACGCCAACAGCATCACGGCGAGGGCGGTCGCGGCAGCGAGCACCGCCTCCGCGGCAGCTGACGCGAGATGGATCGTGCTGCGCGCGCCGCGCGTGCTCCCGAGCGCGGTGAGGACGGCATCGTCGTTGCGCCAACGGTCCTGGCGTCGCTGCGCGACCTGCAGGGCCAGGACGAACGTGCCGAGGCTGGCCAGCAGGCCGAGCGCGACGAGCACGGTGACGGTGGGCCCCAGGGCGTCCTCCACGCCGCGGCGCTCCTGGGCGCGGGTCTCCGAGATGAACATGCCCTTGGCCGAGAGGGCGCGGGCGAGGCCGGGGAGGTCGCGGGGGTCGTCGAGCCACACGCGGCTGTTGGAGTAGAGCCGGACGTCTTCGTGCTCGTCGTAGAACGCGCGGGTGGGCACGATGATCCCGATGAGGGCGGTCTCGTCGGCGACGGCCTCTCGCGGGAGGATCCCGATGCCGGTCACCGTGATCGGGACGACCACGGCATCGTCGGCGGTCGGAGACAGCACCCGCAGCGTGAGCTCGTCACCGACCTCGAACCCCGTCGCGTCGGCCAGCACCCGGTTGATGAACACCTCGTCGGCCTGGTCGGGGTCGGGGAGGCGGCCCGAGTCGAGGGCGGGGAGCTCGAGAGGGAAGTCGTCGGTGGCGGACGCGATCGCCGTTCCGCTGAGGGCGGGGTCGGCCTGCTCGATGTACGCGAAGAAGCCCGCCTGGTAGCGATGGCGGGAGATCGCGGGCTGCGCGTCCAGGACCGCCGCCGCCTCGTCCGGAGGAAGCGAGTGGGCGACGACGGCCGTCTCGGCGTCGGCGGCGTCGAGCACGCGGCCATAGGCAGAGGCCGTGTCCCTCGCCGCTGCGAAGCTCGAGAGCGCCAGCCCCAGGGCCAGGCCCAACACGATCCCACCGGCGAGCAGCGCGGGGAGGCCGCGGCGGAGGCGGTGGGCGATGAGGTACCCGGTCAAGGCGCCGCGCCGCGCCGGCTGGCGGTGGAGGCGAGCCCGCGCATCTCGCCAGTGTCGTCCATGGGGAGATGCTGGCCCAGCCTGCCCCCACGACGGCGGCACGGTGGTGGTAGCACCACCACTCGAGGGCTCTACGCTCCCGGCGGTGGAGCTGCGGGTGCGGCTGTTGGGCGGCCTCGACGTCGCCGGGCTCGAGGCGAAGGACGTCGGGAGCCGCAAGGCGCGCACGCTCCTGGCCGCCCTGGCCGTGGCGGACGGTCAGCCGTTCGCTGCCGACGCCCTGGCCGAGCTGCTGTGGGGCGAGGACCTCCCGGCGAAGCCCACCGAGCAGGTCGGTGTGCTGGTCAGCCGGCTGCGGGGGGTGCTCGGCGGCGATCGCATCGTTCGCCACGACGCGGGCTACTCGCTCGTCGCGGACTGGATCGACCAGCGCGACCTCGACGATGGGGTGGCGGCGGCGGAGCAGGCGGCGACGAGGGGAGATGCCGTCTCGGCGCGGATGGCGGCAACCATGGCCCTCGACCTGGTGCGGGGGCCGTTGCTGCCCGAGGAGAGCGCGCCGTGGTTCGACGCGCCGCGACGCGCCACCGAGCGCAAGGTCGCCGCGACCCGGCTCCTCGTGGCGGAGGCCGCACTGGTGTCGGGCGATCCGGCGGGAGCGGCGGCCATGGCGGCCCGCAGCCTGGATCACGACCCGTACGACGAGGCGGCGCTCCGCTCCCTCATGCGGGCCCACGTCGCGCTCGGCCGACCGGCGTCCGCCCTCGGTGCCTATGCCGAGGTGCGAGGACGGCTCGCCGAGGAGCTCG
The DNA here is from genome assembly GCA_045807565.1 of Acidimicrobiales bacterium. Classification (GTDB taxonomy): domain Bacteria; phylum Actinomycetota; class Acidimicrobiia; order Acidimicrobiales; family VFJN01; genus VFJN01. The sequence continues at coordinate 31,357 of JBJMHD010000126.1, forward strand.
GCGTGTCGCCGGCGGTGGAGACGGAGGCCCTCCACGCCGAGGTCCTCGCCGTGCCGGACGCCGCGGCGCCGGCGTCACCGCCGGCGGTGCCGGAGCGCTGGGATCCGCTCGTGCAGCGCGCCCGGGCCGAGCTGGCGGGCACCGACTTCGACGCGGCGCGCCGCGATGCCGAGGCCGCCGTGCGGAGGGGCGCGGGGGCAGGGGCGCTGGAGGTCGCGGGCTGGGCGGCGTACTACGACCACGCCCGCGACATCGACGGGGCGCTGCGGTTCGCGGAGGAGGCGCTCCGAGCGGCCGCCGACGACGAGCGCCGCACGAGCGCGTTGACGCTGTCGGGGCGGGTTCGGCATTCACGGGGCGACCTGCTCGGGGCCGAGCGCGACCTCGAGGAGGCGGTGCGCAGCCCGGTGGCTGGCGTCCGCGGGACGGGAGAGGTGTGGCTCGGGGCGCTGCGGATGCACCAAGGTCGCTTCGACGAGGCGATCGAGCGTGCGTCGCGCGGAGCGATCGATGCCGCGGCCATGCGGCACCCGTTCGTGATCCCCCACTCGATGTTCGCCCGCGCGTACTCGCTCGGGGCGATGGGGCGCGTCGCCGAGGTCCTCGACGCCCTCTCGGAGTTCGATGCCCTGCTCGAGGACCTCGGGCCGGTCGGTGCGCGCTACCAGCCCGTCGTCGACAACCTCTGGGGCTGGATCCTGTGCGCGGTCGGGCGAACGGACGAGGGGCGGGCGCGGAACCGTCGGGCGTTGGACCGCGCCGGGCGCTTCTCCGAGCCCCGACACCACGCGCTGCTCGACCTGGCGCTCCACGCGCTGGACGCTGACGATGCGACCGCGGCGCGCTCCTGGCTGACCCAGCTCGAGGTGCCGCCCGACGAGGCCGGCGCCATGGCCTGGCACCAGCGGCAGCGCCAGCGCCTGCTGGAGGCTCGGGCGTGCCTCCTGGACCACGACCCTGCCGGCGCCCGTCGGCTCGCCTCGTGGGTGCGGGACGACGCGCGCCTCCGGGGAGCGCGCCGCGCCGCGCTCCAGGCCGACCTCGTCCACCACCTGGCGGCCGCCCAGGCGGGTGTGCCGGACACCGCGGGCATCGATGCTGCAGTGCTCGCCCTCGACGAGCTGGCGCGGCTCGAGGCGTGGCGCTGGTGCGGGCAGCTGGGCGCGGCCACCGGCCGGGACGACCTCTGGGCGGCGGCCGAGCAGCACGCTCAGGGGCTGGCGACGGCCAGCGGGCCGGGCGGCGACCGGGTCCGGTCGTGGACGGCGGCAGAGCTGGCCCGCCTCGGCCGGCCGCAGCGCTGACCCGTCAGGTCCTGGCGACCAGCACGATGATGCGCCGGACCAACGGCTCCGGGTCGGGCCCGAGCAGCTCGAGGGCGCGCCGCTCGAGCTGCGCCCGCCGATCGGGCGCAAGGCCCGCGACGTACGGAGCGACCTGGGCCATGCCGAGGCGCCAACGCACGAGCGCCGCGGCATCGAGCTCGGGGAACGCCACGTCGACCTGCTCGACCTCCGCGACGAGCCCAGCCGCCGCCGCCACCCGTCGCGCGCCATCGACGGTGGCGAGGAGGGGCACCGCGTGCTCCGTCACCTCGGCCATCCAGGCCGGTCTCGACCAGCCCGACTCGATCGCCGCCACCTCGACCGCGCGCTTCACCGGGTGGGAGTCGTCGGTGGCGTAGGCGGACGCCAGCACCGCGCCACCTGGGCCGGTCACTCGGGCGGCCTCGGCGAAGGCGGCGTGGGGGTCAGGCACGTGGTTGAACGAGAAGGCGGCCACGACGGCGCGGCACGACCCGGTGGCGAGGGGGAGCGACCGCGCGTCGGCGACCACGGCGGGGGGCCGGTCCGTGCGGTCAACGAGGAGCATCCCCGCGGCGAGGTCGAGCGCGATCGGGCGGCCACCAGCGCGGGCGATGGCGACGCTCGCCGCGCCGGTGCCGGATCCGACGTCGGCGACCCGGTGGCCCTCCAGCCCCACCGGTGACGACGCCACGAGCACCTCGGCCAGGCGGCCGTACACGCGCTGCGGCCCGTCCCTCCAGGCCGCGCCGGTGGCGGAGTAGGCGTCGCCGACGCTCAGAGCCATCGCGCGCCCTCACGGGCCCGGTCGCACCACCAGCCCAGCTCGTCGTCCTCGCCGAACGCCTTCTCCCAGCCGAACTGCACCAGCGCGCCGAGCAGGCACAGCTGCACCTGCTGCTCCCACCAGCCGGCCGTGTCGACCTGCCGCGCCTCGAGCGAACCGCGGAGCGCCTCGATGGCCGCCTCCTTCGACTCGGGCAGCCGGGCGCGGTTGATCGCCAGGTACCACGCCAGGTCGTGGCCGATTGGCCCGATCCCCGGGTAGGTCCAGTCGAGCAGGACCGTGCGGCCCGGCGCGACGCCGAGGTTGCCCATCTTCCAGTCGCCGTGGAGGAACGTGAGCGGCGTGCGCCGCACGGCACCGACGAGCGGGCCGACGTCCTGGCGCAGGTCGCCGACGAGGGACCGGACGTCGGCCGGCGCGCGCTCGGTGAAGCGACGCCAGCCGTCGGCGGCGATGCGGGGGACGGCATCGGGCCACCCGAGCCGCTCCTCGGCCCACATCCACCCCGGACCGAACGCGCTCCACCGGCTCTCGAGCGAGAGCAGGTCCGGGGTGCCCTCGGCGCCCCAGAACGCCGCCGACAGGTCGGCGAGGTGGTCGAGGAGCTGCCGGTGGTCCTCGAGGGACAGCGGTGCGTCTCCCTCGGGCACCAGGTGGTCGCTCACGTCGCGGAGGAGGAGGGCGCCTCCCCATCCGTTGCGACCCAGCCCGGCGGCAGCGCCGACCACGGCGTGATCGATCGTCGGCGGCACGGCGTCGAGCAGCCCCGACGTCCACACCTCCACCGGGCGGCAGCCGAGGTCGCCGAAGCCGCGCATCGTCCAGTCGCCGTCGGGATGGAGCTGCTTCAGGACGAACCGCTCGCCGTCGATCACGACGCGCTCGAGCGTGGAGCCGGACTTCCCGTCGGTGCCACCGAGGGGCCCGCGCTCGGTCGCTCCGACGATGAGCTCGTCGACGGAAGCCGCCGCGTCGCGGGGGACCAGACGGATGCCGGACGCTCGGGTCATGTCAACCAGCATGCGCCTCGGGCCCCATCTGGGCGAGGACCTCGGGTCCCCAGCGCCCGCCGCAGAACACCGTGTCGGACACGATCTGGTCGTCGCGCACCCGGAGCAGGTGCAGGTGGTGGGCCGCGTGCGGCTTCCCGCCGACCTCGAAGGTGTGGAAGTAGCGCACCACCTCGCCGTCCTCGATCGGGTGCCGCTCGACGGTCCGCAGCACGCTCGGGCAGGAGAACCAGCTGCTGTACTCGGCGGCGATCTGGATCGGGCCGTTCGCCTCGAAGCGCCAGCCCGGGACGGTGGCATCGAGGTGGGCGTCGTCGGCGTAGAGGTCGGGGCTGACGCGGCCGGTCCGCACGGCCTCCAGGAACCGATCGACCGCGGTCACGGTGTGCGTGGTGGTCATGGCGATGACGATCGCGGGTGCACCCTGCAGCCGCCTTGCAGTGGCCTGCAGGCCCGTTGCAAGCCCACCTTGCGATGGTCGGCAAGCCGGCGCTGGGTCCGGCCCGACAAGAGGAGCGATCGCATGACCACCATCTCCACCCCGGTCGACAACGGCGTCGACATCGAGTTCCTGCGCGGGGCCCGGGAGGCCTTGACGGCGGAGCCCGACGGGGCCAGGTTCACCTGGCGCGTCGCCAACACGTGGGTGCGCGGGACGCACAGCACGAGCAGCGCCCAGGGCTTCTTCGGCCTCGGCGAGGAGCAGGACCGCCCACAGGCCTTCCGCGTCGACGCCGACCATCCCGCGGTGTTCTCCGCGGACGACAACGGCGCCACCCCCACCGAGCTCCTGCTGGCGGCGCTGGCCAGCTGCCTCACCGCCGGTGTCGCCACCGTGGCGCAGAACCGCGACATCCAGCTCCGCTCGGTGAGGGCCACGCTCGAGGGGGACATGGATGTGCGAGGCGTCCTGGGCGCGGACCCCGACGTCCGCAGGGGCTTCAGCGACATCCGCGTCCGCTACGAGATCGACGCCGACTGCTCCCAGCGCGACCTCGAGGCGCTGGTGGCCCAGTCCCAGAAGCGGTCCGCGGTGTTCGACATCGTCACCAACCCCACGACGGTGTCGGTCGAGGTCGGGTGAACCGCCCCGCGACGGTTCGGCGATGAGGGCAGCGGACCCGCGATCTGGCGGGTCCGCTGCCACACCCCGCCCGCTACCGTCGAGCGTCGATGGGCATCGTCGACGACGACATCTCGGCCGTGCGGGAGGCCACCGACATCGTCGCCGTCATCACGAAGTACACGCAGCTGCGCCGATCCGGGCAGCGATGGGTCGGCCTCTGCCCCTTCCACGCCGAGAAGACGCCGAGCTTCAGCGTGAACCAGGAGCTGGGGCTCTACCGGTGCTGGGGCTGCCAGGTGCGCGGCGACGCCATCACGTTCGTCCGCGAGGTGGAGCACCTCGACTTCGTCGGCGCAGTGGAGCTTCTGGCCGGGTGGGCCGGGGTCACCCTCCGCTACTCGGACAAGGGCGAGGGCGAGACGCGGAAGCGGCGGGGCCGCCTGGTGAAGGCGGTGGAGCAGGCCGTCGACTGGTACCACGAGCGGCTGCTCTCGGCGCCGGACGCCGCCGTCGCCCGCAAGTACCTGCGCGAGCGCGGCCTCACCGGCGACGAGGTGCGTGCCTTCCGCATCGGCTGGGCGCCCGACGAGTGGCGCGCCCTCGTGCAGGCGCTGAAGCTGCCCGACGACGTCATCCGGGACACCGGGCTCGGCTACCTCAACCGCAACGATCGCCAGACCGACGCCTTCCGCGGTCGGATCCTCTTCCCGATCTTCGACGCCAACGGCGATGCCGTCGGGTTCGGGGGACGGGTGATGCCCGGGGGCGAGGGTCCGAAGTACAAGAACACCCCGGAGACGGTGCTGTACCAGAAGTCGAAGCTGCTCTACGCGCTGAACTGGTCCAAGGCGCGCATCGTCACCGACGACCGGGCGATCGTGTGCGAGGGCTACACCGACGTCATCGGGTTCGCGCGCGCCGGGTTGCCGGCGGCGGTCGCCACCTGCGGCACCGCGCTCACCAACGAGCACGTGAAGCTGCTGCGCCGGTACGCCCGCAAGCTCGTGCTGGCCTTCGACGCCGACTCGGCCGGGCAGGCAGCGGCCGAGCGCTTCTACCAGTGGGAGCGCGAGCACGACCTCGAGGTCACGGTGGCCGACCTGCCACCGGGCGTCGACCCGGCCGACCTCGCCAGCTCCGACCCGGAGCGCCTCGCCGCGTCGGTGGCCGACGCGAAACCGTTCCTCGAGTTCCGCGTGGACCGGGTGCTCGGCGGCGCCGACCTCCGCACCGTGGAGGGTCGCGCCCGCGCCGCGGAGGGCGCGGTCGACGTGATCCGCGAGCACCCGAGCGACCTCGTCCGCGACCAGTACGTCATGCAGGTGGCGGGCCGCACCCGCGTCGAGCCCGAGCAGCTCCGCGACATGCTCCGACGGCCGGCACGACCCAAGGCGGAGGCGGACTCCCGGCGCGTCGCGCCACCGCTCGAGGGCCGCGTGCGACAGCGGGCGGAGGAGCGCGACGGGCCCGAGCTCGAGGTCCTGCGCCACGTGGTGCACGACTGGGAGTCGGTCGAGCCGTGGGTCCGCTACGAAGAGCTGTTCCGCAGCGAGCTGCACGCCGCCACGTTCCGCATCCTCATGGCGCACCCCACGGTGCAGGAGGCGATCGAGGCGGCCGACCCCGGGGTCGCCGACCTGATCGGTCGCCTCGCCACCGAGGAGCAGCACACGAGCGCGTTCGACGCGGTCACCCGTCTCCTCACCGAGTGGGCGCGCCAAGAGGTCGCCGACCTCACCCTCAAGGCGAGGGGTGACGACGCGCCCGCGCTGCTCGAGCAGGTCACCTGGTTGAAGCTCGCCTCCGAGCGCTTGCAGGACGCTGACACCGCGGCAGAGGCCGCGGACGAGTTGGTAGCCTTCGTCGGTCAAGAGGGTGAGGAAGGGGAATGAACGAGGCCACGCCCACGCTCGACCCCTCGGGGGCCTACCAGGTGGACATGCAGCGCTTGATCACGCGCGGTCGCACCAAGGGCACGCTCACGATGGAAGAGGTCGTCCTCGTGCTCCGCACCGTCGAGCTCACCACGGAGCTCATCGAGAGCGTGCGCGCCCGGCTGCGGTCGGAGGGGATCACCCTCGACGAGTCGATCCCGCCCGTGGACGAGCTGGTGAGCATCGAGCCGTCGGCGCAGGCGCCGCCCTCCGTCGAAGCAGAGCTGCACGAGGCGCAGGACGCCGCGTTCGCGGCTCGCGAGCTCGAGGGTGACGCTCCCGAGCTGGGCGGCCTCCGGCCGGCGCGCTCGGCCGCCGCTCGTCGCCGCGTGCTGCGCGTGGCGCAGTCGCCCGATCGCGGCGGCGGATCGTCCGACCCCGTGCGCATGTACCTCAAGGAGATCGGCCGGGTCCCGCTCCTCACGGGCGCCGAGGAGGTGGAGTACTCACGGCGCGTCGAGGCTGGTGGGATCGCCGCCACCAAGCTGGCCGACCTCGCCGCCTCGGGCGGGCTCGCCACGCTCGAGTTCGAGGAGCGCCGCGCCCTGCAGCGAACGGTCCGCCGGGGTGAGGACGCCCGCGAGGTGCTCATCGAGGCCAACCTCCGCCTCGTCGTGTCGATCGCCAAGCGCTACGTCGGTCGGGGCATGCACTTCCTGGACCTCATCCAGGAGGGGAACCTCGGCCTGATGCGCGCCGTCGAGAAGTTCGACTACACGAAGGGCTTCAAGTTCTCCACCTACGCCACGTGGTGGATACGCCAGGCGATCACCCGTGCCATCGCCGACCAGGCCCGCACCATCCGCATCCCCGTGCACATGGTGGAGTCGATCAACAAGGTCGTGCGGGTGCAGCGGCAGATGATGCAGGACCTCGAGCGCGAGCCCACCATCGAGGAGCTGGCGGAGGCGGTCGGCCTGTCGGAAGACCGCATCCGCGAGATCCACCGGATCTCGATGGACCCGCTCTCGCTCGACTCGCCGGTGGGGGAGGAGGACGACTCGAACCTCTCCGACTTCATCGAGGACCAAGCGGCCGAGGCGCCGGCCGACGCCGCGGCGCGTCGCATGTTGAACCGCGCCGTCATCGACGCCCTCGACGAGCTGAACGACCGAGAGAAGGCGGTCGTCCGCCTCCGGTTCGGTCTCGACGACGGTCAAGCGCGCACGCTGGAAGAGGTCGGCAAGGAGTTCGGCGTCACCCGCGAGCGCATCCGCCAGATCGAGTCGAAGACCCTGGCCAAGCTCCGCCACCCGCACCGGAGTCAGAAGCTCCGCGACTACCTCGACGGCGAGTAGTCGCCCGGCCCCTGTCACACCTCGTCGCCACACTTGGTGGATGGGGTACCGGGGCCACGTCGACAAGCAGAACCGAGCCCGCGACCTCAGAGCCCAGGGCTGGACCCTCACCGAGATCTGCGAACACCGACCCGCGTCTGATCGCTTTCTTCCTCACATGGTTCAGACGGTTCTTCGACGTCGACGAGTCTCGGCTCGGTGTTCGGCTCTACCTCCATCAGGGACTCGACCTCGATGCTGCGAACGGCTTCTGGTCAAAGCTCACGGGCATCCCCGTCGCGCAGTTCGGCGTTCCGTACCGTGCGATCCCCGATCCCTCGATCCGGAAGGCCAAGCACCCGCTCGGTTGCCCCTCGATCGCCTATTCCTGTTCGAGGACGCACCGATCGATCATGGGAATGATCGACGCGTTGCTAACATGCGAGGCCCAGCCGCTGGCCCTCGTCGGCGGCGCATCTCCAGTGGAGATCGATCCGGGGTAGCTCAGCTGGTAGAGCGATTGACTGTTAATCAATTTGTCGGGAGTTCGAGCCTCCCCCCCGGAGCCAAGGTGCCTGTTCGAGGTTGAGGGTGGCGCCATCCGTCGGGTGGCGCCACCGTCGCGTTGAGGCTCAGGGTCGAGGCGTCCTGTGCCGATCGTTCGACATGCGACGACTGGGCCTTCTCGTGCTGGCGATCGTGTTGATGGCGGCGTGCGAGCCCACGGGCGGTACGACGACCACCGCCGCGAAGCCGAAGCCGAGCACGACGACCACCCGACCGACGACCACCACGACGAAGCCGACCACCACCACCACGGCCTCGACCACGACCACCCGTCCCTCGACCACGACGACCACCGCGCCGTCGACCACGACGACGGCTGCCTCGAGCGCGCCGTGCCCGACCTTCCCGGCGGACAACGCGTGGAACACGGACATCAGCGGGTACCCGGTGCACAGCCGGTCGGCGGCCTGGGTGAGCAGCATCGGCTCGACCACCAAGCTCCACCCGGACTTCGGCACCTCGTGGGACGGCGCTCCCATCGGGATCCCCTTCGTGCACGTCGGCGAAAGCCAGCCGAGGGTTCCCGTGACCTTCGACTACGCCGACGAGAGCGACCCCGGGCCGTACCCGATCCCACCGACCGCGCCGATCGAGGGCGGCGCGAGCAGCACGGGCGACCGCCACGTGCTCGTGGTCGACGATGCGGCCTGCAAGCTCTACGAGCTCTACGCCGCCTACCCGCAGAACGGCGGGTCGTCTTGGCTCGCCGGGTCGGGTGCGATCTTCGACCTGCGCTCCAACGCACTGCGCCCGGAGGGCTGGACGTCCGCGGACGCCGCCGGCCTGCCGATCTACCCCGGTCTCGTCCGCTACGACGAGGTCGTGCAGGAGGGCGTGATCGACCATGCCCTGCGGTTCACCGTCAGCCGCACGCAGGCCGGCTACATCCACCCCGCGACGCACGAGGCGTCGGACGTCACCGACGCCAACGTCCCGCCGATGGGCGCGCGGTTCCGCATGAAGGCGGCCTACTCGTGCGCCGCCTACAGCGCCGAGGTGCAGGTGATCTGCACCGCCCTCAAGCGGTACGGGATGCTCGTCGCTGACAACGGCAGCAGCTGGTACGTCAGCGGCGCGCACGACCCTCGCTGGGACGACGACGCCCTCGGCGACCTGAAGCTCATCCCCGGCTCCGCCTTCGAAGCGGTCGACACCGGTCCCGTCCTCCACTAGCGCAATCGCGAGCTGCGCCGCTCTCTACACTTGTGCCGTGGCGGCGCCGGACGTCCGATACGCGCAGAACGCGGGGATCAGCATCGCTTACCAGGTCTTCGGGTCCGGCCCGCGAGACCTCGTCTTCGTGTGCGGGACCATGTCGCACCTGGAGCTGTGGTGGAGCGACCCCGCGGCCACGACCATGCTCGAGGGCCTGGCCTCGTTCAGCCGCGTGATCCTGTTCGACAAGCCCGGCACGGGGATGTCCGACCCGGTCCCGGCCGCCCCCACCGTCGAGCAGCGAGCCAACGACATCGAAGCCGTGATGGACGCGGTCGGGGCCGAGCGCGCCACGCTCGTGGGCTACTCCGAGGGCGGCTTCCCGTCCATGTTGCTGAGCGCCACGCGACCGGAGCGGGTGGACGCCCTCGTCCTGTTGTCGACGATGGTCACCACCGAGTGGGCACCCGACATCGCCGTGGCGCCGGAGCGCTTCGGAGCCGTCTGGGCCGTGCTCGATGCCGCGTGCGACAGCTGGGGCGAGGGCATCCTGATGGAGGCCTTCTCGCCCACCTGGGCCGCTAACCCCACCTACAAGCGGCTGCTTCCTTCGATCGAGCGCACGTGCATGAGCCCGGGCATGGCGCGGTCCGTGCTCCAAGGCCTGCACGACGTGGACCTACGTGAGGTGGCGGCGGCGATACGCGTGCCCACGCTCGTCTTGCATGCCCCCGAGAAGTTCATACCCCAGGGCCTAGGGCGTGACCTGGCCGAGCGGATCAGGGGCGCGCAGTTCGTCGAGCTCGTCGGCCCGGATCACCTCACCTGGACGCACAACTGCGAGCGCTTCCCCGCGGAGGTCGAGCGGTTCGTCACGGGTGAGGAGCGTGGACCTCGGGAGGCCGACCGTGTCCTCACGACGATCGTGTTCACGGACATCGTGGACTCCACCCGCCACCTCGGAGCCATGGGGGACGCGCGGTGGCGCACCGTGCTCGCCGAGCATGATCGTCGGATGGACGAGCTGCTGGACCGATTCGAGGGGACCGCAGTGAAGCACACCGGGGATGGGAGGCTGGCGCACTTCAGCCGACCAGCGCGCGCCGTGCGGTTCGCGGCCGCCATGGTCGAGGCGGCGAGCCAGATCGGTCTCGAGATCCGTGCGGGCATCCATACGGGGGAGTGCGACGTCGTCGACGGCGACCTGTTCGGCATGGCGGTGAACATCGGCGCCCGGCTTGCGGCGATCGCCGGTCCGGGCGACGTCTTGGCCTCCTCCACTGTCAAGGACCTCGTCATTGGCTCGAGCATCGTGCTTGCGCATCACGGCGACCATGAGCTGAAGGGGGTCCCAGGCACGTGGGCGGTCCACCGCTACGTCGGGGACCTGCCGGGTGCTCCGGTCGGCGCGGGGTACGACGTCGACGAGCGCCACCGCACCGACGAGCCTGGGCGCAGCCCCCGCGCGCGCGACCGGGCCCTGCTCGGCGTGGCGCGGACGGCACCAGGATCGGCGCGCCGCGCGCTGCGTCTCCTGGGACCGGCGCGGAAGCGCAGCCTGCGGTAGACAGCGGCCGGGCCCGTAGCTCAGTGGTCAGAGCAGGGGACTCATAATCCCTCGGTCGGTGGTTCGATCCCACCCGGGCCCACCCGCCCGCACGACGTCTGTGAGGACCTTTCGTGCATCGCGACGATTTCTCCGCACAAACGTCGGGATGTAGCGGCTAGAACCTCGCTCGATGCTGCTCGCCTACGACTACCCGCTGCTCGACGTGTTCGTCTCGATCGTGGCGTTCGCGTTCCTCGCCATCTGGCTGTTCCTGCTGGTGATCTTCATCGCCGACCTCTTCCGCGACCGAGAGCTGAGCGGCCCGGTCAAGGCGACGTGGCTCCTGTTCCTGATCGTGCTGCCCTACATCGGCACCATCACCTACGTGGTGCTGCGCGGCAGCGGCATGAGCGCGCGCCAGATCGAGCGCGGGCAGCAGCAGGACAGTGCGTTCTGGTCGGCGTTCGACGACACCTCCGGGCTCTCGGGCGGGGCGCCGGCCTGAGGCCCCGCGTCAGCCCGGGCTGACGTCGTACCAGGACCCTGCGTCGGCAGGTGTCGCCGTGAACTGGTAGCGCAGCTCGTCGCGCGACACCGCGAGCAGCGACCCCGACGTGGTGCCGTACAGGTGGCCCTCGATCTCCTTGCGCACGACGAGGGCGCGCGCGTCCCCTGGGTCGAGCCCGTCTCCGGCGAGCAGGCCCCGCCATGCGCCCGGGTCGGACGGCAGTGCGGCGAGCAGCGGCGCGAAGTGGGGGACGAGCGGGTCCTCGCTCGTGTCGAGGCCCTCGTTCACGATGATGTGATCACCCGGGGCGAGGCCCTGGTGCGAGAGCGCCTCGCCGTCCCACGACCACAGCGACGCCCCGTCGAGGGTGGCGCGCAGCAGGTGGAAGCGGTCGTAGCGGCTGACGTCGTCGGGCAGACCCTCGGCGGTGAGGATCCGGAGGGCCAGGGTGCCGCGGGTGGGGCGGGGGGTGCCGTCCTCGGGTTCCTCACGCCGCCCGGCGTTGAGCAGCGCGCCCACCGCTCGCGCCGCCGGGTCGAGGGCGAGCCACGTGCCGCCGGCCTGGCGGTCGCGCCCGCCGACCAGCCGCGCGAAGGGCCCCTCCCAGTGGCGCGCCGGCGGGTCCCAGGACCGCTCGACGAACTCGTCGCGGATGGCACCGAGCAGCAGGGGCCAGCGACCATCCGGGTCGAGCCGCAGGAGCACGGTGCACATGGGCGAACAGTAGGTGTGACGGATGACGCCCTTGCCAGACGGGCCGACCCGTGGTCTAGTTACTTCCGGTAACACCTGTGCCGGACCAGCTGGGGAGGGCCCGACGATGACCGCCACCATGGATCGCCTCGATGACGAGGTCAGCACCGACGCCCCCGACAGCCTCACCGGGCTGCTGGGCCGGCTGAACGAGCAGTCGGTGCGCCCGGGCAAGCACTTCGACGCCTACGTCGACGTGCCCTGGGACGAGCACCCGATCGACCCGACCGACCCCCGCTGGGAGCTCCACGCCCTCGACGGGCTCGGCGGCACGGAGTGGTACCAGCGCCAGCCCCAGCACGTGCGCGCCCGCATGGGCCTCGACGGCATCGCCAGCAAGATGCAGATCGGCTACTTCTTCGAGGGCGTCCTCAAGCGGGGCCTGCTCGAGCACGCCACCACGCTTCCCGCCGGATCACCCGAGCTGCGGTACGTGTACCACGAGGTCATCGAGGAGGCGCAGCACTCCCTGATGTTCCAGGAGTTCGCCGGCCGCGCCGGTCACAACACCGTGCCCAAGCTGCCCCGCAGGGCGGTGAAGGGCAGCCAGCGCGTCGTGAAGATGGCACGCGTGTTCCCCGAGCTCTTCTTCATCTTCGTGCTCGGGGGCGAGGACCCAATCGACCACATGCAGCGCGAGACGCTCCGCCGCAAGGACGTCGAGATCCACCCGCTCCTCGAGCGCATCATGCGGATCCACGTCACCGAGGAGGCCCGCCACCTCTCCTTCGCCCGCCACTGGCTGAAGCAGCACGTCCCCGCCCTGGGCCCCGTCCGCCGCACGATCCTGTCGATCGGGGCTCCGCTGATCCTCGGCGAGATGGGCGGGATGATGATGAAGCCGTCCAAGGCGCTGCAGCGTGAGTACGCCATTCCGGCCGAGGTCATGCGCGAGGCCTACGACGACAACCCCGAGTTCCAGCAGGGCGCGGCCGTCGCCATGCGCAAGGTGCGGGTGCTCTGCCGAGACCTCGGTCTCATCAACCCGATCAGCAAGCACCTGTGGAAGGCCCGCAAGATCTGGGCTGACGACTAGAGATCGTCTCCCAGCCAGGCGGGGGCGCGGTCGAGGAGGTGGTGGCTCACCTCCGCGCAACGGTCGAGGATGTCGCAGAGCTGCTCCTGGCCGCTGAACACCCGGGCCAGGGACACCTCCACGTGGGCGACGATGGTGAGGCTGCGCTCGGAGGGGTCCGTGGCCGACGGGTACGAGTCGATGGCGGACACCTCGAGGGGCAGCTCCGCCTGGCCCACGCCAGCCAGCTCCGTGGCCAGTACGAGCAGGTCCGGCCCCGCCGGAAGCGGCGGGAGCGACCACGTGAACAGCAGCGGGAAGTGGAAGCTGTCGGGCGGCTCCTCCTCCTCCGGGAGCGAGAGCACCAGGTCCTCGAAGGAGAGCAGCGTGCGGGGATCGACCTCGAGGGACAGGTGCAGGTCGAGCGGGCCGCCGCACGCCTCCTCGGGATGGAGGTCGACCTCCCAGGCCTGCCGGAGGGAGTAGGTCTCGACGAAGTGGCGCTCGTCGTGCACGTGGAAGCCGTGGTCGACGGCGTGATCCTTGAGATCAGCGACGAACCCGGCGATGTCGATGGCGGCCACGGCCTCAGCCTGCCACGGCCCCCGCGGGTTCGAAACGGCCTGATCGTGCCTACGATCCGACGGTGACCCCCGCCCGCGCCCGCGTCCTGGGAGCGCTGGTCGCGGCCATCGTGCTGATCGGTGGCGTGCTCATCGCGACCCGCGACGACGGGGACCACGAGGACGCCTCGCAGGTCGAGACGGACGACGCCGGCTCCACGACGACACGCCCCGCCTCGTCCACCTCGACCCCCACCTCGGCGTCGACGTCCAGCACGACCACCACGAGCCCGTCCACCACCGACACCCCGCCGGCGACGTCAGCCGCGCCCACCGCGCCG
>JBJMHD010000127.1:0-5569 GCA_045807565.1 Acidimicrobiales bacterium
GAGCCCGTGGGCGCGCAACGCCTCCATGCAGCGGCCGAAGGCGCCGACCCCGGGCAGGACGACGCCGTCGGCCTCGCGCACGAGGCCGGGGTCGGCGGTGAGCCGGGCGTCGGCGCCGAGGTGCTGGAAGGCCTTCTGGGCCGAGCGCAGGTTGCCGATCTCGTAGTCGAGGACGGCGATCAGCGGCATCACACCACGCCCTTGGTCGAGGGGATGCCACCGCCCTCGACGCGCACGGCGTCGCGCAGGCACCGTGCGACGCCCTTGAAGGTCGCCTCGACGATGTGGTGCGTGTTGCGGCCCTGGCGGAGCTTCACGTGGAGCGTGATCCCTGCCGCGGTGGCGAAGCTCTGCCAGAAGTGCTCCGCCATCTCGGGGTTGAACGGCGGGTCGCCGAGCGGGAGCACCTCACCGAAGGGCACGTCGTACACCGTGTACGGGCGACCCGACAGGTCGAGGGCGACCTCCACCAGCGCCTCGTCGAGCGGGTACAGGCCGCTGGCGAACCGGCGGATGCCGGCCTTGTCGCCCAACGCCTCACGGAACACCTCGCCGACGGTGATCCCGACGTCCTCCACGGTGTGGTGGCCGTCGACCTGGAGGTCACCGGTGGCCCGGACGTCGAGGTCGAAGCCCCCGTGGCGCCCGAGCTGGTCGAGCATGTGGTCGAAGAACGGGAGCCCGGTGGACGCCGACACCGCGCCCGACGGACCGTCGAGGTCGATGCGCACCGAGATGCTCGTCTCCTTGGTGGTGCGCTCCTTGGCAGCCGACCGTGTCACGTGAGCGCCTCCTCGAGGGCGGCGAGGAACGCGTCGTCCTCGGCGGGGGTGCCGATCGTGACACGCAGGCAGCCGTCCAGGCGAGGCCACGACGAGCAGTCGCGCACCAGCACCGACCGATCGAGCAGGGCCTGCCACACCTCCCGGCCGTCGCGGGCATCGGGGCGGAACAGCACGAAGTTGGCGGCCGAGGGCCACACGGTGACCGGCAGCTCCGAGAGCCGGGCGACCAGGCGCCCCCGCTCCTCCACCAGCCCGGCGACGCGGGTGCGCATGGCGTCGTCGAAGTCGAGGGCGACGCGGCCGGCGGCCTGCTTGACGGAGTCGAGGTGGTACGGCAGCACCACCTGATCGAGCTGGGCCACGAGGTCACGGGGACCGACGAGGTAGCCGAGGCGCGCCGCGGCCATCGACCAGGTCTTCGAGAACGTCCGGGTGACGACCAGCGGCGCATCGTCATCGACCAGCTCGAGCGCCGACCACGGCGCGAACTGGCCGTAGGCCTCGTCCACCACCAGGACGCCGGGCGCGAGGTCGAGCACGGCACGGACGGTTGCTTCGTCGTCGAGCATCCCGGTGGGGTTGTTCGGGGAGGCGAGGAACGTGATGGCGGGCGATGCCTCCGCCAGCACACGACGCACCTCGTCGAGGTCGATGCTGAAGTCCGCACTTCGCTCGCCGACCGCCACCTCGGTGCCCGTGATCCGCGAGATGTGGCTGTGGAGCGCGTAGGTGGGCTCGAACACCGCGGCGGTGCGACCGGGACCGCCGTAGGCGAGGCAGAGGGTCTGGAGCACCTCGTTGGAGCCGTTGGCCGCGAACACCTGCTCGGGCGCGACCCCATGGTGGTCAGCGATGGCCTGGCGGAGGCGGCGGTAGCTGCGGTCGGGGTAGCGATGCCACTCCACCGCCGCCACCTCCGCCTCCAGGGCCTCCACGAACCCCTCGGGCGGCGGCACCGGAGCCTCGTTCGTGTTGAGGCGCACGGCCACGTCGACCTGGGGCGAGTGGTAGCCCTCCATGAGCGCGAGGTCGTCGCGCGGCGGGATGCTCATGCCTGGTCCAGGCGTCGGCGGATCGAGTCGGCGTGGGCATCGAGGCCCTCGTAGGTGGCGAGGGCGAGGACGTGCTCGGCGACCTCCGCCAGCGCGGCACGGTCCACGGACACGACGTGGACGTGCTTGAGGAAGTCGTCGACGCGCAGCGCACCCGAGAAGCGAGCGGAGCCGTAGGTGGGGAGGACGTGGTTCGGGCCGGCCAGGTAGTCGCCGACGGACGCTGGCGCGTACGCGCCGCAGAACACGGCCCCGGCGTGGCGGACCAGCGGGAGGAGGGCCTCGGGGTCCTCGACGAGCAGCTCCAAGTGCTCGGGCGCGATGGCGTTGGCGATCGCGATGGCGTGCTCGGGACCGTCGCAGACCACGACGTAGCCGCCCTCCGCCAGCGTCGCCTCCAGGTGCTCACGCCGGGGCGAGCGAGGGACGATCTCCGCCACCGCCGCCTGGACCCCTTCGGCGACGACCTCGTCCCACGTGATCAGCCACGCCAGCCCGTCGGGACCGTGCTCGGCCTGCAGCACCACGTCGACGGCGGCCCAGTCGACGGGCGTGGACGCGTCGGCGACGACCACGACCTCGGAAGGCCCGGCGAAGGCGCTCGGCACCCCGACGAGGCCAGCCGAAGCCACCTCGCGCTTGGCCTGCGCGACGCGGGCGCTGCCCGGGCCGACGATGACGTCGACCGGCCGGATCGACTCCGTGCCGTAGGCGAGGGCGCCGATCACAGCGGGCCCACCGACGCGGTACACCTCGTCGACCCCCGCGATGGCCGCCGCGGCGAGGATCCCCGGCGCGACGGTGCCGTCGCGCCGGGGCGAGGTGACGAGCACGACCTCGGGCACACCGGCGACCTTGGCCGGCACCGCCGTCATGAGCACCGTGGACACGAGGGGCGCCAGCGCGGACGGCACGTAGCAGGCAGCGCGGTCGACCGGTCGCTGCAGCTCGCGCACCGCGATGCGGCCGTTGCGGTGCGCGCCGTCGGGGTGCCGCTGGGCCTGGTGGTACGCCGAGATGTTGGCGTGCGCCACCTCCAGCGCGGCGCGCAGATCGGGTGCGACCTGCTGCAGCGCGGCGGCCACCTCGGTGGGCGGCACGCGCAGCTGGTCGACGTCGGCGCCGTCGTACCGCGCCGTGAGCTCGCGGAGGGCGACGTCGCCTCGCTCACGGACGTCGGCGAGGAGCGCACGCACCTCGTCGATCGGCGGCTCGACCTGTGCCACGGGCCGAGGGAGGCGACCACGGAGGTCGCCGGACACCCCCCGGAGGTCGAGCTGCTGCAGCACCGGTGCAGGATACGTGGGGTACGAAACGGGCCCGAAACCCGTTCTCGGCCGGGCACACTGGCTCGATGGCCCTCGACACCGCGCAGCTGTCGTCGCTCTCGACCGCCCTCGACGACCTCTCGAAGCGGGTCACCGAGCTCGCCGACCAGTTCCAGGGCTCGCCTCGCGAGGACGTCGCCGCAGACCTCTACGAGGTCGAGCGCCACCTCGCGTCCGCCGGCCGCCGCCTCCGGTCGGTGCTCGACCGCGCCTGAACGGCCCGGCGCAACGTGACGAGGGCGCTCGTGAGAGCGCCCTCGTCTGGCGAGGTCAGGCGGCGGATCCCGACCTCGCAGGACCGGCGCCGCAGGCGAGCCCGGGCGCGCAGGTCACGGTCGATGGTAGCCACGGCCTGACGAGCTCACCATTCAGGAACAGGAAAGATGGCGTGTCGCGCGTCACCCGATGTGCCACAACGGGACGTTCCGGACGATCGCCGCGGTCAGCCGGTGCCGGCGCTGGGACAGAAGTCGGCCAGGACGCACGCGTCGCAGCGGGGCTTGCGAGCCACGCACACGGCTCGGCCGTGCAGGATCAGGCGCAGGCTGAACACCCCGCGCTCCCGCGCCGGGACGAGGGCGTTGAGCGCCAGCTCGGCCTTCACCGGATCGGTCTCACGGGTGAGGTCGAGGCGACGGCTGAGCCGTCCGACGTGCGTGTCCACGGGAAGCCCCGGGAGGTCCATGGCCACGCTCCGCAGCACGTTCGCGGTCTTGCGACCGACGCCCGGCAGGGTGACGAGGTCCTCCATGCGGCTCGGCACCTGGCCGCCGAAGCGCTCGACCACGCCGGTGGCCATGCCGATCAGGCTCCTCGTCTTGTTCTTGTAGAACCCGGTGGAGCGGACGATCTCCTCGACGTGCGCGGGATCGGCGGCGGCGAGGTCCTCGGGCGTGGGATAGGCAGCGAAGAGCGTCGGGGTGACCATGTTGACCCGCTCGTCGGTCGTCTGCGCCGAGAGGATGGTGGCGGCGAGGAGCTCGTAGGGGTTGCGGTGGGTGAGCGCGCAGAGCTCGCGCGCCGTCCCCGGGTACTCGTGGCCCAGCCGCTCGAGGGTGCGAAGGGCGCGACCCTTGGGCGTCCGCGGGCGTCGCTCCTTCGCGGTGGGGACGACGTCAGCCATCGGGGGGCGAGGGTATCCACCGGTACGGTGGCCTCGATGCGCCACCTCGATCTCGCTGGTGACGACGGCAGCGCACATGTCGATCGGGTGCCGACGGGCTGGATGGTGGAGCTCGTCGGCGTGGAGGGCCCCGACGCTGCGATCGACCGGCTGCACGGGGCGGTCGTGGCGGTGGCGGACGTGGGCGGTGGGTTGGCCCGCCTGTGGGTCCGCCACGGCGATGACGCCACCCACGCCGCCGCGCAGGCGCTGGGCCTCACCGAGGAGCGCTCCCTGCACCAGCTGCGCCGACGGCTGCCCGTGGACCTTCCCTGGTCGCTCGCCACCCGCCCGTTCGTGGTGGGCCAGGACGAGCGGGCGTGGCTCGAGGTGAACAACCGGGCCTTCGAGTGGCACCCCGAGCAGGGTGGGTGGACGCTCGACGACCTGCGGGAACGGATCGCCGAGCCGTGGTTCGACCCCGCGGGCTTCCTGCTGCACGAGGAGGACGGCGCCCTCCTCGGGTTCTGCTGGACGAAGGAGCACCGTGACGTCGAGCCACCGCTGGGCGAGATCTACGTGATCGCCGCCGACCCCGCCGCGGGCCGCAAGGGCTTGGGCACGGCGCTCACCCTCGCCGGC
Organism: Acidimicrobiales bacterium; assembly: GCA_045807565.1. GTDB lineage: Bacteria > Actinomycetota > Acidimicrobiia > Acidimicrobiales > VFJN01 > VFJN01. Next base: position 4,910 of record JBJMHD010000127.1, read on the forward strand.
CTCGACCACCTCCATCGCCGAGGGCTCGACATCGGGATGCTCTACGTGGACGGCGGCAACGACAAGGCGATGGCCATGTACGACCGCCTCGGCTTCACCGTCCACCACACGGACGTGGCGTGGACGATCGAGGTGGCGCCTCGGTGAGCGGTCCCACCCGCTACGGCGCGACCCGCGAGGACATCGCCGAGCTGCTCGGCGACGCGCCGCGCTACCGGGTCGATCAGGTCTGGCAAGGCCTCTACCGGCAGCTGGCGTCGCCCGAGGAGCTCACGGCGCTGCCCAAGGCGATGCGAGCCCAGCTCAGCGAGGCGCTCCCCCTCGCCCTCGAGGTCGTGACCGAGCAGACCAGCGACCGCGGCGAGACCGTCAAGTGGCTGTGGTCGCTGGCCGACGCCACGCGCGTCGAGACCGTGCTGATGCACTACTCGGACCGGTCCACCGTGTGCGTGTCCAGCCAGGCCGGGTGCGCCATGGGCTGCGGGTTCTGCGCCACGGGCCAGGCGGGGTTCGACCGGCACCTCAGCGCCGGCGAGATCGTCGAGCAGGTGGTGCGCGCCGCCCGCCGAGCCCACGAGGACGGCCGGCGCCTCTCGAACGTGGTGTTCATGGGCATGGGCGAGCCGCTCGCCAACTACGACCCCACCTGGGCGGCGATCG
>JBJMHD010000128.1:0-9758 GCA_045807565.1 Acidimicrobiales bacterium
GAGGGTAGCCACGCGCCTTACCCTCTGCTCGTGGCGACCAGGACCGTGCGGCTGCCCGACGGACGGACCCTCGCCTACGACGACGTGGGCGCCCCGGACGGCGTCCCCGCCGTCTACCTGCACGGCACACCCGACTCCCGGCTCGGCCGACCCGACGACGGCGCCACCGCCGCCGCGGGGGTGCGACTCCTCGCCGTGGATCGCCCGGGGTTCGGCGACAGCGACGTCGATCCCGCCGCCACCCTCGGCTCCCTGGGCGCCGACCTCGCCGCCCTCCTCGACGAGGAGGGCGTCGACCGGGCGCTGCTCGTCGGCTGGTCGGGAGGCGGGCTGGCCGCGCTGGGTGCCGCGTCGACCGCCGTGCTGGCGCCCCGGCTCGCCGCCGTCGGGCTCATCGGGACCCTGCCGCCCGCCGAGGCCTACGACGACCCCGACGTCCTCCGGTCGCTGGGGGAGGGGCGACGCGGCTTCGCCGAGATAGCCGCCGAGGTGAGCGCCTCCGAGCTGGCGGCGGAGGTGGCGCCGTACCTCGTGCCCACCCCCCTCGACCCGACCGTCGCGCGAGCGCACGTGCTCGAGCTCGCCGGCGAGGTGGGCCGGACCGAGCTCGCCCAGGCGGTCGGCGCGGTGGAGGCCCTGACCGCAGGCCTCCAGGCGAGCATCCACCACGGCACCGACGGCCTGGCGGGCGACATCGAGCGCCAGCTCGAGCGCGGCCTCGACCTGTCGGCCATCACCTGCCCGGTGCGCACGTTCCACGGCACCGCGGACGAGATCTCGCCCCCCCAGGTGGGCACGTGGCTGGTCGCCCGGCTGCCGGACGCCGTCCTCGACCTGAGCCCCGGGGCGGGCCACCACCTGCTCTTCCCCCACTGGCGGGGCATCCTGCGGGCGCTCCGGCGCGATGCAGGGATCTGACAGGACGCCCAGGTACCCTGATCCGATGTTCGACGGACGTTGGCGCACGAGCTTCGAGGCGGGCCTCAAGCCCGTCGGCGCCAACCTTCGCCGCACCGGCATCACCGCGGATCACCTCACGACGCTCGGCGTCGTGCTGGCGGGTGCGGCCGCCGTCGCCATCGCCAACGGTGCGCTGCGCGCCGGCCTTCTCCTGCTTGCGCTGTGCACCTTGCCCGACGTGCTCGATGGCGCGGTGGCCAAGGCGTCCGGTACGGCCAGCCCGCGCGGCGCCTTCTTCGACTCCGTGTGCGACCGCGTCACCGATGCCCTCCTGCTCGGCGGCGTCGCCTGGTACCTCTCCACCACGCACCCCGGCCGCATCGCTGTCCTACCCCTCGCGGTCCTGGCCGCGTCGATGCTCATCTCCTACGAGCGCGCCAAGGCCGAGTCGCTCGGCTTCGACGCGCGCGGGGGCCTCATGGAGCGCGCCGAGCGGATCATCGCCCTCGGCGTCGGCCTCCTCTTCGACTCTGCACTCATCGCCGTCCTCTGGGTCATGCTCGTGCTCACGCTCTTCACCGCCGTGCAGCGGTTCGTGAAGGTGTGGCAGCAGGCGTCGGCGCCGAAGCCCGCGCTCACCGCCAGCCGGTGGAAGGCGCGCCGTGCCGCTCGCCCCACCGAGCGGGCATGGAGCCGGCGCCAGCGCGCCAGCCGGCGATAGCCGCACGCGCCGAGCGGGCGTGGACCTCGTCACCCCGGGGTACAAGGCGGCCGCCACCGTCGCGCGCGCCCAGCCCCACCGCGGGGCGGCCGGGGGGGCGCGCCTCCTCGGTCGAGCGGCCGGCCACGTCGCCACCGAGCGGCGAGCGCAGGTCGAGCGGAACCTCCGTCGCGTCGATCCCGGCCTCGCCGGTGCGCCGCTGCGCCGCCTCGTCGACGAGACGTTCGAGAGCTACGCCCGCTACTACGAGGAGTCGTTCCGCCTGCCGGGCACGAGCGCGGCCGACCTCGACGCCGGGTTCCGCGCCGACGGCTTCGAGCACCTCGAGGCTGCGCTGGCCCAGGGACGCGGGGCGATCATGGCGATGCCGCACCTGGGCGGATGGGAGTGGTCGGGGTTCTGGGTCACCCGCGTGAAGGGCCACCGCGTCACCGTGGTGGTCGAGGAGCTCGAGCCCCGCGAGCTCTTCGACTGGTTCGTGGACCTGCGTCGCTCGTTCGGCTTCGACGTCGTCGCCCTCGGACCCGATGCGGGCCCGGCCTCCGCACGAGCGCTCAAGGACAACCACGTCCTCGCGCTCCTGTGCGACCGCGACCTCACCGGCAACGGACCGGAGGTCGAGTTCTTCGGGGAGCGCACCACGCTCCCCGGCGGCCCCGCGACCCTCGCCCTCCGCACCGGCTCCCCGATCCTCCCCACCGCGATCTACTTCGACGGACCCGATCGGCGGCGGAGCGTGGTGCTGCCGCCGCTCGACATCGAGCGCAGGGGGAAGCTGCGCGACGACGTGCAGCGCGTCACCCAGGACCTCGCCCACGCGCTCGAGGGCTTGATCCGCGCCGCGCCCGAGCAGTGGCACCTCCTGCAACCGAACTGGCCGTCCGACCGCGCCTGAGCGCAGGACGACGACGGCGTCTACGTTCCGGCCCGTGCACGGGCAGCTGGTGCGGGCGGAGGTGCGCCTGGGGGTCATCACCCCCGTGGCCACCCAGACGCCCGGCGGGCACGCCCGGTGGGAGGCCGACGCCGGCATCGACGAGATGGCGGAGGTCGCTGCCACCGCCGATCGCCTGGGGTTCGACCACCTCACCTGCAGCGAGCACGTGGCGGTGCCCCCGGCCGACGCCGAGGTCCGCGGCGCCGTGTACTGGGACCCGCTCTCGACCCTCGGCTACCTGGCGGCGCACACCGAGCGCATCCGGCTGGCGACCTACGTCCTCGTCCTCGGCTACCACCACCCCCTCGAGCTCGCCAAGCGCTACGGCACCCTGGACCGGGTCTCGAAGGGCCGCGTGGTGCTGGGCGTGGGGGTCGGCACCCTCGAGCGCGAGTTCGAGGTGCTGGGCGTGTCCATGCGGCAGCGCGGGGAGCGCGCCGACGACGCCCTGCGGGCGCTCCGCGCGTCGATGGGACGGAGCCTCGTGGAGTACCACGGCGACCACTACGACTACGAGGACCTGCTCGTGGAGCCCCACGCCCTGAACGAGCACGTGCCGATCTGGGTGGGCGGCCGGACCCCACGGTCGCTCCGACGGGCCATCGCCTTCGCCGACGGGTGGGCGCCGTTCGGCCTGGCCCGGGCCGACCTCGCCGACTGGGTCCAGCGGAGCGACCTCCCGGCCGGGTTCGAGGTGGTCGCGCAGCCGGGCGCCCGTGTCGACCCAGGTGCGGAGCCCGATCGGGTGGACGACCTGCTCGGCGAGTGGGCCGAGGCGGGGGCGACGGTCGTCGACCTGCACCTCGTCCACCACTCGCTCGCGCACTACCTCGAGCAGCTCCACGCGCTGGCGTCGTGATCTCGATCCGCGCCGGCTTCTTCTCGCTCACGTCCGGCGCGGTCAGCGGCGACGACGCGTCGTACCTCCGGTGGCACCTGCTCGACCACATGCCCGAGCAGTACACGATCCCCGGCATCCGGCTCGGCACGCGCTGGCAGGCCGACGAGCGCTGCGTCCAGCTGCGCGCCGCGGCGTCGCCACCGCTGGCGCCCGTGCGGCATGCCGTGGGGTACCTGATCACGGACCCGGTCGACGTCACCCTCACGGCCTTCGCTGCCCTCGGCCGAGGCCTGGCGGAGGCGGGCCGCTACCCGGAGCCAGCCACCCCGCACCTGCTCGGCGCCTTCGAGCTGTGGAGCGCGCACGCCGCGCCCGCCGCCGTCGTCTCCGCGGGAGCGCTGCCGTTCCGGCCGCACCGCGGGATCTACCTGGTGGTGGAGGAGCCCGTGGGCGGCGCCGACCTCGACACATGGCGGCGGTGGCACGAGTCCGAGCACGTGCCCGCCGTCCTGTCGGTCGACGGGGTCGCCGGTGCCTTCAGCTTCCGGGCCAGCGCCGCGCTGGGCGAGGGGCCCGAGCAAGGGCCCCGCTACGGCACGGCCCCCTGGGACCCCGCTCGGCGCCTGGTCACCGTCGTGTACGTCGACGGCCACCTCGCCGCCACCGCCGAGCGCCTCACACCGCTCGTCGAGGCCCGCTGGGACGGCGGCGCGGTGACGCCGCAGCTCGCCGGCCCCTTCCGCAGCCCGGTGGCCTTCGAGGCCTGGCCGGACCAGCCGTAGGCTCCTTCGGTGCGCGTCGGCCTGGTCTGCCCCTACTCGCTCACCATCCCCGGTGGCGTCCAGGGACAGGTCCTCGGCCTGGCCCGCTCCCTCCGGGCGCTCGGGCACGAGGTCCGCGTGCTCGGCCCGTGCGACGGCCCCCCTCCCGACGCCGGGGTCACGCCACTGGGTCGCAGCGTGCCGACCGCCGCCAACGGCTCGGTCGCCCCCCTCGCCCCCGACCCCTCCGCCCAGCTCCGCACCATCCGAGCGCTGCGCGACGAGGACTTCGAGGTCCTCCACCTGCACGAGCCGATGGCGCCCGGACCCTGCCTGACCGCGCTCCTCATGGGTGAACCGCCGAAGGTCGGCACGTTCCACGCCGCCGGGCAGAGCGCTCCCTACCGCTACCTCGGGTGGGGCCTCAAGCGCATGGCCCGCCGCCTCGACCACCGCTGCGCGGTGTCGCCCGATGCGGTCGCCCTGGCCGAGAGCGGCCTCGGGGGCACCTACGAGCTGCTGTTCAACGCGGTGGAGGTGGAGCGCTTCGCCCACGGGCCCGTCCACCCCACGACCGGCCCCACCGTCTTCTTCCTCGGCCGTCACGAGCCCCGCAAGGGCTTGGAGGTGCTGCTGGCGGCGCTCGCCGACCTGCCGGCGGACGTGCGGGTGTGGGTGGGCGGAGACGGGCCGCAGACCGAGGAGCTGCAGCAGCGCCACGGTCACGATCCGCGGATCGAGTGGCTCGGTCGCATCAGCGACGACGAGCGCTCCGCCCGCATGCGGGGGTGCACCGTGTACTGCTCGCCGTCGGTGCGCGGCGAGTCCTTCGGCATGGTGCTGCTCGAGGCCATGGCGTCGGGGTGCGCCCTCGTGGCGTCCGACCTCGACGGCCACCGGAACGTGGCCAGCGACGGGGTGGATGCGCTCCTGGCGCCGGTCGGTGACGCCGCCGCCCTGGCCAAGGCGCTGCGGAGGGTGCTCGACGACGAGGCCCTGCGGAGCGAGCTCGTGGCCGGGGGCCGGCGGCGGGCGGAGCAGCTGTCGATGGAGCACCTGGCCGAGCGCTACCAGGCGATCTACCGCCGGGTGCTCGACCGCGGCTGACGCTGGCCGGAGAGGGCCGATCGCTAGGCTCACCGTCGCACCCAGCGACTGGAGCGAGCATTGCTCATCTTCTGGATCGTCCTGATCCTCGTCATCGTGGTCATCGGCTACGTCGTGATCACGTACAACGGCCTCGTGTCGATGCGGAACCGCATCGAGAACGCATGGGCGCAGATCGACGTGCAGCTGAAGCGGCGCTACGACCTCATCCCGAACCTGGTCGAGACCGTGAAGGGCTACGCCGCCCACGAGCGCGAGACGCTCGAGAACGTGGTGCGGGCGCGGAACATGGCGATGAGCGCCCAGGGCCCGCAGGACCAGGCGGCCGCCGAGAACATGATCACCGGCGCGCTCAAGAGCGTGTTCGCCCTGCAGGAGGCCTACCCGGACCTGAAGGCGAACCAGAGCTTCCTCAACCTGCAGGAGGAGCTCACCGGCACCGAGGGCCGGATCGCCTACGCGCGGCAGTTCTACAACGACTCCGTCTACCGCTACAACACCAAGATCCAGTCCGTGCCGTCGAACCTCATCGCCAACCAGTTCAGCTTCGACGAGCGCGAGTACTTCGAGGTCGACGAAGGCTCCCGCGGCACGGTGCAGGTCGACTTCAGCACCGCGCCGGCGGTCGACCTGGGCGTCACCCCGCCGCCCGCGCCGCCCGCCGACCGGCCGGCTCCCCCCACCTCCTGACCCCCCGAGGACCCTGACCCCCGCGTGTACGACCAGGTCGCACAGAACAAGCGCCGCTCCTACGTCCTCATCCTCGCCTTCGTCGGCCTCGTGCTGGCGGTAGGGGCCGCCATCAACCTCTTGGTCGGCGGGGGGCCGTACTTCATGGTGTTCGCGCTCCTCCTCGCCGCGGGCTCCGCCGCCTTCTCCTACTGGAAGTCGGACTCGATCGCCCTGGCGGTGAGCCGCGCCCGACCCGCGCCGGTCGAGGAGTACGGCCGGCTGCACAACATCGTGGAGGGCCTGTGCATCGCGGGGGGCCTCCCGAAGCCCCGCATCTACGTCGTGGACGATCCGTCGCCCAACGCCTTCGCCACCGGACGGGATCCGAAGCACGCCGCCATCGCGGTCACCACCGGGCTCCTGGAGAAGATGAACCGGGTCGAGCTGGAGGGCGTGCTCGCCCACGAGCTCAGCCACATCAAGAACTACGACATCCTCGTCTCCACGCTGGCCGTCACCATGGTCGGCCTGATCGCCATCGCCGCCAACATGGGGATCCGCTTCATGTGGTTCGGGATGGGCCGCAACCGCAACAACGACAACGACGGCACCGGGGGAGGCCTCACGATCGTGTTCGCCTTCCTCGGCTTCGCGCTGCTGATCCTCTCGCCCCTCATCGGCCGCGCCATGCAAGCCGCGGTGAGCCGCCGGCGCGAGACCCTCGCCGACCTCTCCGGCGTCGAGCTCACGCGCTACCCACCGGGGCTCATCTCCGCCCTCGAGAAGCTGCGCGACGACTACACGGTCGTCGGCTCCACGTCCCACGCCACCGCGCACCTCTGGATCGAGCAGCCGCAGGCGGTCGAGGAGGAGGACGGCCGGATCAGCCGGATCAACCGCATGTTCGACACCCACCCCCCGCTCGAGGAGCGCATCGCGCTGCTCCGTGAGCTCTGACCGAGGAGGCCCCCCCGAGTGCTCAGCCGCATCCTGGACACCCCGAAGAAGCGCATCGCCGTCGCCATCACCGGCTTCGTCCTGCTCGTCGGGGCGGTGGCCGCGTTCGCGCTGGCGGGCGGTGACGAGGAGGACGCCGCGCCCACCACGACCACCACCACTGTCGCGCCCACCACCACGACCACCGCGCCAGAGCCGGTCGCGCCGCTCACCGGCCTCCCAGGGGCCTACGGCGACCGGCTGCAGAAGCCGGCCATCGTCGTCAAGATCGACAACGACAACAAGAAGGCGCGTCCGCAGGTCGGCATCAACCAGGCCGACGTGGTCTACGAGGAGCGGGTCGAGGGTGGCGTGACGCGCTTGATGGCGGTGTTCCACTCCACCGACTCGGTGCCGGTGGGACCGGTGCGCTCGGCGCGCACCTCGGACATCGCGATCTTCTCGGCGCTGAGCCACCCGTACTTCGCGTGGAGCGGGGCCAACCCCACCTTCGCCGGACGGATCCGCGCGTCGGACGCCATGGACGTGGGCTACGACGCGCGCTCCGGGGAGTACTTCCGCGAGGGCAGCCGCTCTGCTCCTCACAACCTCATGCTCAGGTCGACGGACTCGATCCGCAACATCCCGAACGAGAAGGGCAAGCCCCCGCGCCAGCTGTGGGGCTTCCGGAAGGGCGGACAGCCGATCCCGCACCTCGCGCCGGCCGAAGGCGTGGCCATCAACTTCGGGGGTGGTCCGGGCGGAGCCCCGGAGGAGTGGCGGTGGGACAACGTCGGCTGGGCGCGCTGGCAGGGCGGCACCCCGCACGTCGACGTCGCCGGCAAGCAGGTCCGGGTGAAGAACGTGATCGTCCAGTTCGTGGACTACGTGCCCTCCGACACCGCCGATCAGTTCGGCGTGCCGATCCCGGAGGCGAAGCTCGTGGGCGAGGGCGACGTCTGGATCTTCACCGGCGGTGGCAGGGAACCCCACGGCGTGATCAAGGGCCGGTGGAAGAAGGAGAACTTCCCGGGCCGCACCTCCTACACCGACGCCGCCGGGAACCCGATCCAGCTCACGCCGGGCCGCACCTGGGTGATCCTCCCGCCGCCAGGGAGCGCGCACTCGCTGTAGCAACCCGCTTCGGCGTTGCGAGGACCCGCCGGTACCATCGACCCATGGCCGACGCGTCTCCCCGTCCCATCAGCCACGACACCGGCACCACCAAGGTGAAGCGAGGGCTGGCGGAGATGCTGAAGGGCGGCGTGATCATGGACGTCGTCGACCCCGAGCAGGCGAAGATCGCCGAGGACGCCGGCGCCGTGGCGGTGATGGCGTTGGAGCGCGTGCCGTCTGACATCCGCAGGGACGGCGGCGTGGCCCGCATGTCCGACCCGGAGATGATCGAGGGCATCAAGGAGGCCGTCACCGTCCCGGTGATGGCCAAGGCGCGGATCGGCCACTTCGTGGAGGCGCAGGTCCTCGAGGCGCTGGGCGTCGACTACGTCGACGAGTCCGAGGTGCTCACGCCCGCCGACGAGGCGCACCACATCGACAAGTGGGCCTTCACCGTGCCCTTCGTGTGCGGCGCCACCAACCTCGGCGAGGCCCTTCGCCGCATCAGCGAGGGTGCCGCCATGATCCGCTCGAAGGGCGAGGCGGGCACCGGAAACGTCGTGGAGGCTGTTCGGCACCTGCGCTCGATCCTCGGCGACATCCGCAGGATCACCCAGGCCGACTCCGCCGAGCTCTACGAGTGGGCCAAGCGGCTCCAGGCCCCGATCGGCCTCGTCCAGGAGCTGGCCGACACCGGCGAGCTGCCCGTGCCGCTGTTCTGCGCCGGCGGCCTGGCCACGCCGGCCGACGCCGCCCTGGCCATGCAGCTCGGCGCCCAGTCCGTGTTCGTCGGCTCGGGGATCTTCAAGTCGGACGACCCAGCCCGTCGGGCCAAGGCGATCGTGGAGGCCACCACGCACTTCCAGGATCCGGCCATCATCGCCAAGGTCTCCCGCGGGCTCGGCGCCGCCATGCCGGGCCTCGAGATCGACACCCTCGACACCACCTTCGCCGACCGCGGATGGTAGGGCTCCAGTAGCGACCCGTCGCAACCCCACCGGTACATTCGCGAGCGATGTGGAGGCTTCGAGCGTGACGTGGCAGAGAGCTCGGCGCTGCGTTGCCTGGTCGCCTCGCCTAGCGGCTCGGCTCCGGTCGTGAAGATCGGCGTGCTCGCCCTGCAGGGGGCCTTCGGCGCGCACGCCCGGTGCCTCCGCGCCCTCGGCGCTGAGCCGCGCGAGGTCCGCACCCCGGCACAGCTCGACGAGGTCGACGCGCTCGTGCTGCCGGGGGGCGAGAGCACGACCATGTCCATGCTGCTCGAGACAGCTGGGCTGTTCGAGCCCGTCGCCGAGCGCTTGGCCGACGGCCTCCCCACCCTCGGCACGTGCGCCGGGATGATCCTCCTCGGGTCAGAGATCCTCGACGGGCGCCCCGACCAACGGTGCTTCGGTGCCGTCGACATCGCGGTGCGCCGGAACGCCTTCGGCCGCCAGGTCGACTCCTTCGAAGCCGACCTCCCCCTCGACGAGCTGGAGGGCGGCCCGTTCCCGGCGGTCTTCATCCGCGCCCCGTTCGTCGAACGGGCGGGGGACGCGGTGGAGGTGCTCGCCACGGTCGACGGCCACCCGGTGCTCTGCCGGCAGGGCGCCGTCACCGTCGCCGCGTTCCACCCCGAGCTCTCCGACGACCTCCGACTCCACGACCACTTCCTGAGGAGCACGTAGATCCCATGTCCGGTCATTCCAAGTGGGCGACCATCAAGCACAAGAAGGGCGCCGCCGACGCTGCTCGCGGGAAGCTCTTCGCCAAGCTCATCCGCCAGGT
>JBJMHD010000129.1:0-51041 GCA_045807565.1 Acidimicrobiales bacterium
GCAGCAGGGACCGCACCCGTGGCCGGCGCGGCGGCAGGGGTGCCGGTGGGGCGGGCCATCGTCTCGTGGGCGCCCTCGGGCGCCGCCGCCGGTGCGCCCACAACCCCGGTCTCGGCGGCGCCTGGGATGGCCCCCTCCGCCTTGCCGGTGACCGTCGTGTCGCTCGCTCCCGGGATCTGGGCTCCGCCGCGCGCGACGGTCTCGCTGGCGGCGCCAGTGCCGGTGATGACGGGCGCGGGGGCTGTGCCGGTGGCAGCAGCCGCCGCTCCGGTGTGGTGGCCGGTGGTGCGGGCCGCGCGCGACAGGCGCTCGGACCCGACGATCGCGACGCCCGAGTGGTCGAGCCACCCCGGGCCCCACGAGTCGGCGCAGGCTTCGCCGATGGCGACGCCGAGGTCCTCGGCGCGCTGGTAGCGGGTCGTGACGTCGCGCGACAGCGAGGTCATCACGACATCGGCCAGCGGCTGCGGCACGTGCGGGGCGACGTCGCGCAGCGGGATCGGGTCCTCTCGGAGGCGCTGGCTCAGCAGCTCGCTCGCGGTCTCGGCGCCCTGCCACGGCAGCTGCCCGGAGAGCAGCTCGTAGAGCATCACGCCGGCTGCGTAGACGTCGGAGGCGGGAGTGAGGTCCTCGCCGCGCGCCTGCTCCGGTGACATGTACGCGGGGGTGCCGAGCACCTGGCCGTCGACGGTGCCCATGGTGCGATCGCCGCTGATCACCCGGGCGATGCCGAAGTCGGTGACCTTCACGGCCGACTCGGCATCGAACATCAGGTTGTCGGGCTTCACGTCGAGGTGGAGGACGCCCTTGCTGTGCGCGTGCTGCAGTGCGGCGCAACACGCCATCACCACGGCGCACGCCGTCGGAGGCGTGAGCCCGCTGGAGGTGAACCGATCCCAGACGGTGCCGCCTGGCAGCTGCTCCATCACGATGAGGCACAGGCCCTCGCGCTCGACGTAGTCGAAGATCGGGACGATGTGCGGGTGGGACAGTCCCGCGAGCGTGCGCGCCTCGGTGGAGAAGCGCTCGCGAACCTCGGGCTCGGCGGCGAACGATGGCGGGAGCTCCTTGATGGCCACGCCACGATCGAGCCGCCGATGACGACCGAGGTACACGATCCCCATGCCGCCACGGCCGAGCTCGCGCTGGACGTCGTAGTCCGGGATGGCGTCGGCGATCCGACCCATGTCGGTGGTCTCGGCGGCGCTGCCGCTCATCCCCTCACCCTCCCTCGCCGACGCGCCCCGCCCGGAAGGCGGGACCGGACTGAGGATGGCACATCGTCGGGTGCTCGGTCGGTTGGCCGCCGAGTCGGATCAGGAGCCGACCAGGATGCGACTGATCATGCGGTCCGCCTCCGCCTCGGTCTCCTCGTGGCCGGTGACCACGGCGAGGAACACGCGGCGCTCGATGGCGCGCAGCACGAGGTCGGTGGTCGCGATGACCGTGGCCTGCCGGGGAACGTCCCGGAGGAGCGCGATCTCCCCGAAGCTGCCACCGGGCTCTTCGAACGTGCTCAGGTCGTCCGACACCACGATCTCGGCGCGGCCAGATTCGACCACGTAGAAGCGGTCCCCGGCCTCCCCCTTGGTGAGCACGGTCTCACCTGCGGCGAACCGCACGACGACCGCGCTGCGAGCCAGCCGCTCGATCGATCGCTCGGGCAGCGGGGTGAAGAGCGGCACGGCGCGGATGAGGTCGAGGCCCTCGGGCGCGAGCGCGATCGTGTCGATGCGGCGCAGCGGCGCGATGGACAGCAACGCCAGCGCGCCGACGCTGCCGCCGATGACGAAGAGTCCCGTCCGCAGGCCGACGGTGTTGATCAGCAGCGGCATGGCGAGGGAGCCCAGGGCCATGCCCGCGATCAGGGCGCTCTCCATCGCGCCGAAGACCCGTCCCATCACCTCATCGGGGACGAGGCGCTGCATGATCGTGAAGGCGTTGATGTCGACGAGCGAGTTGCCGAGCCCGAGGAGCGCCATCATCAGGAGCACGGCCCCCAGCTCGGGCCGCGCGGACACGAGCAGGAGCGGCGCCGACCAGAGCAGCACCCCGATCCCGAAGTCGACGGCGAGGCGCCCACGGGTGGCCAGCACCAAGGCGACGAACCCCCCGACGAGGCCGCCGATGCCGAGGACGGCGTCGAGGAGGCCGACGCTCGCCTCTTGCATGTCGAGCAGGTCGAGCGCGATCGACACGCTGAACACGAGGGAGGCGCCGGCGACGAGCGTCTGGGCGCAGTAGAGGCCCATGAGCAGCGTCAGGTCGCGGTTGCGGAAGATCTCCCGGAAGCCGGCGCTGGCACCGTGGAGGATGCTGTGCGGTCCGTCATCGTCCTGGTCGGAGGCAGCGTCTTCCGCGTCCTCCGCCTCGTCGGGTGCAGCGTCGACCGGCTCCGGCCGCTGCATGGAGGCCACCAGCGCGGCGGACCAGAGGAAGGTGATGGCGTTGAACCCGAAGACGACCGGGATGTCGGCCACCGCCAGCAGGAGACCAGCCATGGCGGGACCGGCGAAGAACCCGATCGACTCGATGGTGCTGGCGGCGACGTTGGCTGCCGTCAGCTCGCCCGGGTGCGTGGCCAGCGACGGGAGGAGCGCCATCTGCGCCGGGCGGAACGCGGTCGCGACCACCGACGTGAGCAGACCGAGGGCGTAGACGACGAGCGCGGGGCCGTCGGTCGCGATCACCAATCCCGCGGCGGCGACCAGGGCGAAGCGGATCAGATCGGAGATCACCATCACCCGTCGTCGGTCGTGGTGGTCGGCGAGCATCGACATGAAGGGCGCGGCCGTGGCCATCGACAGGTACCGCACGACACCGAACGCGCCCACCGCGGTTGCGCCGCCGTGCGAGTACGCGAAGACCGACACGCCCACCGCGTAGGCCCAGTCGCCGACGATGGAACCGGCGAGCGCCAGGTTCACCTTCCGCAGCCCCGGGTTCCGGAACACCTCTGTGAGGGCGGCCTTCGATTCGGCCACCCGCACCGTCAGCTCGTTCTCCAACGCCCACCCCTCCAGACGCCGGCGGGGCCGACGTCGCTCGCCCGTCCGTGCGCCGCCGACCTCGGCCGGAGCGTCACGCTGCGTGGGAACCGTAGGTCAAAAGACCCACTCGGACGAGGGCAACTGGGACGAATGAGCCGTTCGGGCGATGACGTGCACCACCCGGCGCGGCGAGGTCAGCTGACGAGCTGTCCCGGCCGGGCAGCGAGCCCGTCAGCGCTCGGCGCGCCGTCCTCGCGGATGACGACGCCGTTGACGAGCGTGTGGCGCATCCCCTCGGGGGAGTCGGCGGTGAGCCGCTCGCCGTCGGCGGGGAAGTCGTGCACCCGGCGGAGCGGGCCGGGGCCCACGGTGTCGGGGTCGAACACCACGAGGTCGGCCGCCCTGCCCTCCTCCACGCGCCCGCGGTCGTGGAGGCCGTACACCGCCGCCGGCTCGCCGGTGAGCTTGTGGATGGCGCGCTCGAGCGGCATCACCTCACGGTCACGCACCCAGGGGCCGAGGAGGTCGGTGGCGAAGCACGCGTCGCACAGCTGGCTCACGTGGGCGCCCGAGTCGGCCAACCCGAGGAGCACGCCGTCGCGCGGCAGGAGCCACGCGATGCCGTCGGGATCGTTGTTGGCGAGCACGGACCAGAAGCGGGTGCGCAGGTCGTCCTCCAGCGACAGGTCCAGCATCACGTCGAGCGCGGTGGTGCCGTCGCCGCGCTCGGCCGCGAGATCCATCACGAGACGCCCGACCACCTCCGGTCGCCGCTCCGACTCGGCCACGGAGAGCGAGGTCCAGTCCACCTTCCCCTCGACGTCACTCCACGCCATCGCTCGCCACGACGGGTCGGCGTAGGCCTCCATCCGCTCGGTGCGCGACTTGCCCATCAGCCGCTTGAAGGAGTCGCGCATGTTGAGCGTGAAGGGCTCGGCGAGGTTCATCTGGAACACCAGTGGCCGGCACGACACCTGCGGCCAGACGTCCACGCCCGTCGCCCGGGCGTCGTCGTGCTGCTTGATGACGCCCTCGTGGTACGGGAAGCCCTTGATGGTGAGGAGCGCGGTCCACGTGAACGGCCTCCCGATCTCGCGCTGGAGCTCGAAGACCTGGTCGTTGGAGAACACGCCACCGGGGAGCAGGGCGACGACGCCCCGGCCGGCGTCACGCAACGGCGCCAGCAGGTGGCGCAGCTCGTGGAGGTCGGCCACCCGCGACGGCACGGGCCGTCCCTGGTCACCGTTGTGGGTGGGGGAGGCGCTGCTCGCGAACCCGATGGCCCCTCCCGCCATGGCCTCGGCCACCACGCCCTGCATCGCGTCGAGCTCGTCGGCGGTGGCGGGGCGCTCGTAGGCCTCGTCGCCCATCACGTAGAGCCGGGTGGCGGTGTGCCCGACGTAGCACCCGTAGTTGAGCGCGGTGCCCCGCCGTCCCACCGCCTCGAGGTACTGGGGGAACGTCTCGAACTCGTCCCACGGCACGCCCACGGACAGCGTGTCGAAGCTCATGTCCTCGACGTGCTGCAACGTGCGGGCGAGGATCCCCACGCCGTCGGGCCGGATGGGCGCGATGGAGAACCCGCAGTTGCCGGCGATGACGGTGGTGACGCCGTGGAACGACGACGGCGTGAGGTCCGGGTCCCAGAACACCTGCGCGTCGTAGTGCGTGTGGATGTCGATGAACCCGGGGGCCACGACGTGGCCCGACGCATCGAGCTCCCGGTCGCCGGTCAGGCCGTCACCCACCCCGACGATGCGACCACCATCGACCGCGACGTCAGCGCGTCGGCCGGGCGCACCCGTGCCGTCCACGACCGTGCCCCCACGGATCACCAGCTCTGCCATGGCCGCACTGTAGGAGCGGCCCGGGAGCGCTGCCCTCCGGTCGCGCCTACGGGCGCTGGTGGCCGGCCTCGTACTTGGCCTTGCCCTCGGCCTGCTGATCGAAGCGCTTCTCGGCGGCGGCCTCGTCGCCGCCCTCGTCGTCGACCAGCTCGTCGGCCAGGTCCTGGTCGCGGGCCACGTTCTGGCCGAACCAGTCGTCGACGGTGCTGTTGTCCGGTTCCTTGATCTCGTCGGGCATGTGCTGCGCGCTACCCAGCCGAGCGGCCTCTGACACGCGCGGTCGCGTGCGAGAAGGTCCCGAGCGAACTGACATCACAGGTGTCACAATCGGCGCATGAGCACGCCGACGCCGGAGTTCCGGGGGACCATCGGCCGCACCTATGACGACTCCGAGGGTTGGTGGCCGCCGATCCCCTCCGCCCCCGACGGCGCGCCGAACGTCGTGATCGTGCTGCTCGACGACGTCGGCTACGCGCAGCTCGGGTGCTACGGCTCCGACATCGCCACACCGTGCTTCGACCGCCTCGCCGCGGCGGGGCACCGCTACTCCAACTTCCACACCACCGCCCTGTGCTCACCGACGCGTGCCTGCCTGCTCACCGGCCGCAACCACCACAGCAACGGGATGGCGCGCATCGTGGAGTTCTCGGCCGGCTTCCCGGGCTACAACGCGACGATCCCGCACGAGAACGGCTTCCTGTCCGAGATCCTCCTGCGCAACGGCTACGCCACCTTCGCGGTCGGCAAGTGGCACCTCACCCCGGCGTCGGAGATGACCATGGGCTCGCCGCGGGACCGGTGGCCCCTGGGACGCGGCTTCGAGCGGTTCTACGGCTTCATGGGCGGCGAGACCGACCAGTACCACCCCGAGCTCGTGTACGACAACCACTTCGTGGACCCGCCGCGCACGCCGGACGACGGCTACCACCTCACCGAGGACCTCGCCGACCGGGCCATGCTGTTCATGAAGGACCTCCGCGCCACGGCCCCGCACAAGCCCTTCTTCCTGTGGTTCACGCCCGGCGCCTGCCATGCGCCGCACCAGGCACCGAAGGAGTGCATCGACGCCTACCGAGGGCACTTCGACCACGGCTGGGACGCCTGGCGCGAGGACGTGTTCGCCCGGCAGGTGGGCTCCGGGCTGCTCCCGGAGGGCACGCGCCTGTCGGAGCGACCCTCGTGGGTGCCCGCGTGGGACTCGCTCACCGTGGACGAGCGCCGCCTGTACGCCCGGATGATGGAGGTGTTCGCCGGGTTCCTCACCCACACCGACGCCCAGGTGCAACGGGTCCTCGACTTCGTCGAGGAGCTGGGTGAGCTCGACAACACCGTGGTGCTGGTGATGAGCGACAACGGCGCCAGCGCCGAGGGCGGGGCCCGGGGCAGCTTCAACGAGCAGTACTTCTTCAACTTCGTGCCCGAGAGCACCGAGGAGAACCTCCGGCGCATCGACGACCTCGGCACGCCGAGGGCGAACAACCACTACCCGTGGGGCTGGGCGTGGGCCGGCAACACCCCGTTGAAGCGCTTCAAGCGCGACACCCACGAGGGCGGCGTCACCGATCCGCTCATCGTCCACTGGCCGGACCGCCTCGGGTCGGGCGGCACCCGCCACCAGTACGTGCACGCCATCGACGTGCTCCCGACGCTCCTCGAGCTCATCGGGATCGAACCTCCCGCCGCGATCGACGGCATCGAGCAGTCACCGATCGAGGGCGTGAGCTTCGCCCACACGTTCGGCGACGCCGCTGCGCCGAGCCGCCACGTCACCCAGTACTACGAGATGCTCGGGTCGCGGGCGCTGTACCACGACGGTTGGAAGTCGGTGGTGTTCCACCCCACGCCGTTCATCGCCTACGACGGCACCGACGTCAGCAAGCCCTTCGACGACGACATCTGGGAGCTGTACCGCGTCGACGACGACTTCGCCGAGGTGGACGACCTCGCCGACAAGGAGCCAGAGCAGCTCGAGCGCATGAAGGAGCTGTGGTGGGAGGAGGCCGCCAGGTACCAGGTGCTGCCCCTCAACAACCAGCCGGCGCGGTTCTCCGATCGCCGCTGGCGGCGGGAGCGCTACGAGCTCTACCCCGGCATCGGGCCGCTGCCGGAGGCGATCGCGCCCAACCTCCGCAACCGCGGCTTCACGCTCGCGGCCGCGCTCACCGTCCCCACCGATGGCCCGGTGGACGGCGCGATCGTCGCCCACGGAAGCCATTCAGGCGGCTACGCGGTGTACCTCAAGGGGCGGCGACTCCACTTCGCCTACAACTTCGTCGGCACCGACATCACCGTGATCGCCGCTGAGGTCGAGCTGCCGGCCGGGGTTGTGGAGGCCCGGGTGGTGCTGACACAGGGGCAGGACGGTTCCTCGGAGGTCGCGCTCTGGTACGGCGACGTCCCCGTGGGCCTGGGCACGGTCGCACGCCGCACCCCCGTCACCTACGGCATGATCGGCTTCACCGTGGGCTACCAGCCTGGCGGGTCGATCTGCCCCGACCTGCACGGCCGAGCCGAGATCACGCCCGGCGTCCTGGGCAAGGTCGTGATCGAGCCCGAGGGTCGGCCGAAGGTCGACCGTGGCGCTGAGCTCCGCAAGGACCTCGCCACCCAGTAGGCGGACCGTCGTCCAGACTGACGAGATGACCGACCTGTACGCGGGCTTCAACGAGCTCACCTTCGATCGGCCCGGCGACGGCGTCCTGCGCATCACCCTCGATGCTCCCGGTCTGAACGCGGTCGGACCCGCTGCGCACCGCCAGCTGGCGGAGGTGTGGCCGGTGGTCGACGCCGACCCCGACACGCGGGTCGCCCTGCTCCGGGGGGCCGGCAAGGGGTTCTCGGCGGGCGGGAGCTTCGAGCTGATCGACTCGGTGATCCACGACGTGGATGCGCGCCTGCGCACCATGCGCGAAGCGCGAGCGCTGGTGGTGAACCTCATCGACTGCGACACGCCCATCGTGTCGGCGGTGCACGGGCCCGCGGTGGGCGCCGGCCTCGTCGCCGCGCTCCTCGCCGACATCTCCGTGGTCGGGCGCACCGCCCGCATCATCGACGGCCACACCCGGCTGGGTGTCGCCGCTGGCGACCACGCCGCGATCTGCTGGCCGCTGCTCTGCGGGATGGCGAAGGCCAAGTACCTGCTGCTGACGTGCGACACCCTCACGGGCGAGGAGGCGGAGAGGATCGGTCTCGTGTCGGTCTGCGTCGACGACGACGAGGTGCAGGACCGTGCCCTCGCCATCGCCCAGCAGCTGGCGGGCGGACAGCAACGGGCGCTGCAGTTCACCAAGCGCACGCTGAACCACTGGTACCGCGCCCAGCTCCCGGCGTTCGACGCGTCGCTGGCCTACGAGTTCCTCGGGTTCGGGATCGGCGACGCCGACGAGGGCCTCGCCGCCCACGTCGAGAAGCGCGAGCCGCGGTTCAACGCCTGAGGGCGAAGCGCAGCAGGTGGGTCGCGGGGGTTCCGTCGACGGGTTCGGCGACGGGCACGAACACGGCCTCGACGGCGGCGCCCACGGCCACGTCGGTGGGCTCCTCGACGACGACGTTGGTGAGGACCCGCGGGCCCTCATCGAGCTCCACGTAGGCGATCACGAACGGCGCCGCCTCAGCCCACGGGCCCATCGACCGGTGCAAGATCGTGCGGGCGTACACGGTGCCGCGTCCGCTGTGCTCGGTCCACGTGACCTCGTCGTTCCCGCAGACCGGGCACCACCCACGCGGGTACCAGATGTGGTGACCGCACGCGTCGCACACGGGGAGCAGCAGTCGTCCGTCGCCGAGCCCGGCCCAGAACGGTGCGGTCTCGTCGTTCACCGGCGGCGTCGGCGCGGGGAGCGCGGTCACCGGGACCACGCCCCGAGCACGAGGGTGGCGCTGCCGTGGCGCGTGGACAGCGCTCCGCCGGTGCCGTGGGCCAGGGCCAGCTCGCAGCCGGGCACCTGGACCTCGGGGTGCGCCTCGCCCCGCAGCTGGCGGACGGCCTCGATGACCTTCGTCATGCCACCCCGGTTCCCGGGGTGGTTGTTGCAGAGGCCCCCGCCGTCCGTGTTGAAGGGGAGACGGCCGCCCCGCGCCCGGAGCGCGCCGTCGGCGACGAAGGCGCCGCCCTGGCCCTTCTCGCAGAAGCCCAGGTCCTCCAGGGCGATGAGCACGGTGATCGTGAAGCTGTCGTAGATCGACACGTACTGGATGTCGCCGGGCGTCACCCCCGCCTCGGCGAAGGCGGCGGGCCCTGACCACCGTGCCGCCGAGTAGGTGAGGTCGATGCGCCCGGCGTCCGTGTGCTTCAGGGCCTCACCGTGGCCCAGGACCGCCGCCCCCGCGCGCCCCAGCTCGCGAGCGACGTCGGGGTGGACGACCACGAGCGCGCCCCCGCCGTCGGTGACGACGCAGCAGTCGAGGCGGTGGAGCGGGTCGGCCACCATCGGCGAGCCGAGGACGTCGTCCACGCTGACCGCCTTCGGGATGAGCGCGTTCGGGTTGTGCTGGGCGTGCTCCGACGCCGCCACCTTGATCCACGCCAGCTGCTCGCTGGTGGTGCCGAACTCGTGCATGTGGCGGCTCGCCGCCAGCGCGTAGTTCCCCACCGGGCTGGCGATGCCGACCTGCTCGAAGCCGGCCTCCGGCGCGTCTCCCATGCGGGCGGTGCCGCCGGGCCGGGCGCCGCCCGACCGCGGGCGCCCGGCGAGCGTGATCAGCGCCACCCGGCACTTGCCGGCGGCGATGGCCGCGGCGGCGTGGCCGACGTGGAGCAGGTAGGAGCTCCCGCCCGTCTCGGTGCTGTCCACGTAGCGCGCCGCCAGCCCGAGGTACTCGGACATCGACACCGGCCCGAACCCAGGCGCCATCGAGTCGCAGAAGTACCCGTCCACGTCGGCGAGGGTGAGCCCGGCGTCGGCCAGCGCGCCGACCGCCACCTCGTGATGGATCTGGGCGAGGGTGCGGTCGGGGATCTCGCGGCGCGGGTGCTCGTAGGCACCGACCACCACCGCTCGACCTCGGATCGACATGGTCGGAGCCTGGCCTGCCGGTGCGCGTCGGCTCAAACCCGTCGGTACCGTGGCTCGGATGCCGCCGGCGCACGAGGTGTTCACCCCGGACCCCACCGCCCGGGCCCGGACCATCTCCTTCGAGCTCGTGTTCAACGTCCGCGACCTCGGTGGGCTCGCTACGGAGGGCGGGGGCACCATCCGGCGGGGCGTCCTCTACCGGGGCGACGGGGTCCACCGCCTCGCCGGCGCCGACCTCGAGAAGGCTCGGGACCTCGGCCTCCGCACGGTGGTCGACCTCCGGACGGCGGGGGAGATCGAGCGAGGTGGGCAGTTCCCGGTGGCCGAGCACCCCGTGGCGTGGTTCCACCTGCCGATCATCGAGCGGATGTGGTCCGAGGACGATCTCGTGGCGACGATGGGCGCGGTCGACTTCCTGCGGGATCGCTACCTCGACATGCTCTCCAGCGGCGCGAGCTCCATCGCACGGATCGTGGAGCTGGTGGCCGAGGGCACGCCCCTGCTCTTCCACTGCGCGGCCGGGAAGGACCGCACCGGTGTGGTCGCCGCCGTGCTGCTCGGACTGGCCGGCGTGCCCGCCGACGAGATCGCCGACGACTACCACGCCACCGCGGGAGCGATGGCCGCCTTCGTCGACTGGCTCACGGTGACCTATCCCAACGCCCTCGACGCGATGACGAGCCAGCCGCCCGAGTACCTCGAGGCGCCCTACGAGGCCATGGAGACGTTCCTCGCCGAGGTGGACGCCCGCTACGGCTCGATGGCGGGCTACGCCAAGGGGATCGGGGTGGACGCCTTGGCGATCGATGCCCTGCGCGCCGCCATCGTCGACGACGCTGGGCGCTCGCGCTCCTAGAGCTGCGGCATCAGCGAGGGCCCGAGCTCCACGCTCCCGACCCTCGCGGTGAGGCCGACGTCGGCGAGCGCCGCGATCACCCGCTCCACGTGGGCGTGGTCGATCGTCTCGACGACGACCTCGAGCTCGGCGGAGCGCGCCGACACGTCGAGGAACATGCGCTGGTGCTCGATCTCCACGATGTTGCCTCCTGCCTGCCCCACGGTGGTGGTGACGAGGCCGAGCGTCCCCGGCACGTCGGGGATCTCGATGTGGAGCCTGGTGAGCCGACCGGAGCGCACGAGGCCCCGCATGATCACGGAGGCCAGCAGGCGCGGATCCACGTTGCCGCCGCTGAGCACGACGCCGACCTGCCGGTCGCGGAGGAGGTCGGTGTGTTCCAGCAGCGCCGCGATCCCGGCGGCGCCGGCGCCCTCGACGACGACCTTCTCGATCTCCAGCAGGAGGTTCATGGCCTCCTCGACGGAGGTGTCGTGCACGGTGACGAGGTCGTCGACGAGCTCGCGCACGATCGCCTGCGTCAGGGTGCCGGCCACGGGCACCGCGATGCCCTCGGCGATCGTCGACCCGCCGACCTCGTGCTCGGTGCCCTGCGTGGCCGACACCATCGATGCCCACCGATCGCTCTGGGCGCCGACGATCGCGACGTCAGGTCGCAGAGCGCGGGCGACCACGGCCATCCCCGCGAGCAGCCCGCCTCCGCCCGTCGGCACCAGCAGCGCGTCGAGCTCGGGGTGATCCTCCAACAGCTCGAGGGCGACGGTGCCCTGGCCGGCGATCACGGCGGGGTCGTCGTAGGGGTGGACGAAGGTCCGCCCCTCGGCGGCCAGCCGCTCGGCTTCGGCGGTGGCCTCGGCGAGACCGGCCCCGTGCAGCACGACCCGCGCGCCGAGCACCTCGGTGCGCTGCACCTTGACGAACGGCGTGTGCGCCGGCATCACGATGGTGGCCTCGATGCCGAGGCGGGTGGCGTGGCGCGCCACGGCCTGCGCGTGGTTGCCCGCCGACATCGCGACGACCCCGCACCGCCGCTCGTCGTCGGTGAGGGCGAGGAGCTTGTTGAGCGCGCCACGCTCCTTGAAGGCCGCGGTGAACTGGAGGTTCTCGAACTTCACGACGATGCCGGTGCCCAACACCTCGGACAGCGTGTGGGACCGCGCGCTCGGGGTGCGCTCCACCTGGCCCGCGATCCGCTCGGCGGCGGCCCGGACGTCGTCGAGGGTGACGGGAAGGGTCACGGGGACCAGGCTCCCACGACCTCGGCTGCTGCACGCGCCTCGGCGTGCGGCGTGGCGTCGGTGCCCGGTGCGGTCGGCACCGGGACCAGCCCGTCGACGGGCAGGCGAGGATCGGCGAGGTCGGGACGGAAGCGACCACGGGGATCGAGGTCGGGGGGGAGGGCGAGGTGGGGGAGCGCGGCCACGGCCAGGTTCGCGGCCCGTCCGAGGGCGGTGTCGAGCATGCCCCCGACCCACACCGGCACGCCGAGCTCGGCGCACCGGTCGTGCACGCGGCGCGCCTCGGCCCACCCCGTGCGCGAAGGCTTCAGGCACACCACCTCGCACGCCCCCATCGCCACCGCCGCCTCGATGGCGGCGAGGGACGTGAGGGGCTCGTCGAGGCAGATGGGCGTGCGCAGGCGAGTGGCCAACCGGGCATGCCCCTCGAGGTCGTCAGGTGCGAGCGGCTGCTCGAGGCACGCCAACCCCAGCTCGTCGAGGGCGTCGAGCTCCGGGTCGTCCTCCTGGAAGGTGCCGTTGGCGTCGGCTTGGAGCACGACCGCGCTCCCGACGTGGTCGCGCAGCGCGGCGAGGGGCCGGGCGGCTCGGCCCGGGGCAACCTTCACCCGGAGCCGCACGGCACCGGCGGCGAGGGCCCCGTCCGCCTCGTCGAGGAGGGCGCCGGCGTCGTCGTGCAGCCCGAGGGCCGCGCCGGGCGCGACCGCGGTGGCGGTGGCGCCGAGCCAGGCCGCCAACGAGCAGCCGGCGGTGCGGAGCTGGGCGTCGAGGACGGCGAGCTCGAGCGCCGCCGACGCCATCGGCTCGCCATCCACCTCGGCCAGCGCGCGCCGCAGGGCGAGGGCGTCCGCCACCGCTGGTCCGGCTCCCGAGGAGCTCCCGTCCGGCGGGCCCGCCAGCGCCCGCGGGATGAGCCGGTCTCGCCAGGCGGCGATCGTGGTGCCGGTCGTCTCGGTGGAGTAGCCGGGCGTCGGCTCCACCGGGCACTCCGCCCAGCCCTCGGCGCTGCGCGCCACGACGTGCACCAGGAGGACATCGCGCTCGCGGTGGTCGCCGCGAGCGGACGGCAGGCGCACGTCGAGCGCCATCGGGAGCCGCAGGACCTCGACGACCTCCACCGCGAGCGGTGGGAGGGGCTCCAGCGCAGCCATCGTCGCCATGCTGGCATGCCCCTCGGGGACCGGCGCTGCGACCGATAGCCTCCACGTCGGTGACCGACCTCTCGACGCGCCACGGGGTGCTCAAGGCCAACGACCCGTGCTGGTGCGGGAGCGGCAAGAAGTTCAAGCGCTGCCACAAGGTGGCGAGCGCGAACGTGCGCCCCGGCCGGGTGAGCCCGATGCGCTCGGTGCCCCCCGAGATCCCGCGGCCGCCCTATGCCGAGTCGGGCCGGGCGGTGCGGGTGGCGGAGGATCCCGTGCAGCCGGCCGAGGTGATCGAGCGGATGCGCCGAGCCGGGCGCGCCGCGGCGGAGGTGCTCGCCGAGACCGGCGCGGCGATCCGTCCCGGCATCACCACGGACGAGCTCGACGCGATCTGCCACCAGGCGTGCATCGACCGGGGCGGCTACCCGAGCCCGCTCAACTACCAGAGCTTCCCGAAGTCGCTGTGCACGTCGGTGAACGAGGTGATCTGCCATGGGATCCCTGACGACCGACCGCTGGCCGACGGCGACATCTGCAACCTCGACGTCACGATCTACCTCGACGGTGTGCACGGCGACACCAACGCCACCTTCCTCGTGGGCGACGTGGACGACGAGAGCCGACGGTTGGTCGACGTCACCCGCGAGTGCCTGGAGCGCGCCATCGCGGTGGTGCGACCGGGCCGACCGTTCAACGAGATCGGCCGCGCGATCCAGGAGCACGCCGAGGCCAACGGCTTCGGCGTCGTGCGCAGCTTCGTGGGCCACGGGATCGGTCGGCAGTTCCACACCGACCTGCACGTGCCCCACTACTACGAGCCCCGGCTCGAGCGGATCATCGAGGAGGGCATGACCTTCACGATCGAGCCGATGATCACCATGGGCGCATGGGAGCACGACCTCTGGGACGACGGCTGGACCGCCGTCACCGTCGACCGCCGCAGGACAGCGCAGTTCGAGCACACGCTCGTGGTGACATCTGCTGGTGCAGACGTCCTCACGAGGATCTAGCCGAGACCCACCGCGAGGACTTCGGCGAGGTCGCCTCTCCGCTCGACGTCGATGTCCGTCAGGTCGAGGAAGGTCGCCATCTCGTGCAGGCGCTCGAGCAGCGCGGGTGCGTCGCGGGCCTCTTCCCAGGTGGGTTCGGCGTGGGCGGAGCGCACGAGGAGGCGGCGCTGCTGGCGGTCGGCCTTGAGGTCGAGGCGGGCGACGAGGCGTCCGTCGTGGAGGAAGGGGAGGACGTAGTAGCCGTGCACCCGCTGGGCGGCGGGGACGTAGATCTCGATGCGGTAGCGGAACCCGAAGAGGAGCTCGGTGCGGCGGCGCTCCCACACGAGGGAGTCGAACGGCGAGAGCAGCGCGGACGACCGGACCCAGCGGGGGAGCACCGTGTCGGGATGGAGGAACGCCGGCTCCTTCCACCCCTCGACCTCCACCGAGCGCAGTGCACCATCCGCCGCGAGCTCGGCCAACAGACGTCGCGACGTCACGATGTTGAGGCGGTGGTAGTCCGCCAGGCACCGCGCCGTGCCGACGCCGTGGCTCTGCGCGCCGAGGAGGAGCAGCGACTTCATGGCGTCGTCATCGGAGGGGGTGGGCTCGGCCAGCACCTCGGCGGGGACGACGCGCTCGGGCAGCACGTACTGGCGGGTGAACGTGCTCGGGTTGCGGGTCGCCGACACCTCGCCCCGCCAGAAGAGCCACTCGATCGCCTTCTTGGCGTCGCTCCAGTTCCACATGTTCCCGGGCGCTGCCTTGCCGCGCTTGATGGCGTCACCCAGGTGATCCAGCTCGGCCAGCGTCACCGGCCCGCGGTCACGGACGGCCTCGAGCAGCTGGCCGACGAGCTCCGACCAGCGCTCGGCGGTGTTGACGATCCCGCTCCACTGGTGGTCGGTCACCATGCGCCACCGGAGCAGCGGCTGGCGCGCCACGGGCACGAGCGAGGCCTCGTGGTCCCAGTACTCGAACACCTCGCCGCTGCCCCACAGCCAGGTGGCGAGCGCCTCGCGGTCGTAGGGCCCGAGCCGGGCGAGGAAGGGCAGCTCGTGGCTGCGCGTGAGCACGTTCACCGAGTCGACCTGCACGAGGCCGACGCGGTCCATGACCCGCCGGAAGTGGCGCCGGTCCACCCGTCCGCGGGGGCGGGGATCGTTGAACCCTTGGGCGTGGAGGGCGATCCGACGGGCCTCATCGAGGCGCAGCACGTCCGAGGTCAGCGGCATGACCCGGGCAGAGTAGGTTCCGCGTCCGAGAACCCGAGCGAGCCCGTCCACCCCGCCAGGAGGAGATCTGCCATGCGCGTCGTCGTCGACTACGACCTCTGCGAGAGCAACGCCCTGTGCATGGCGGCCGCGCCGGAGGTGTTCGAGGTGCGGGACGACGACTTCCTCTACGTCCTCCAGGACGAGCCCGGCGAGGACCTGCGGGAGAAGGTGGAGGAGGCCGCCCGGCGCTGCCCCAAGCAGGCCATCACCATCGAGGGATAGACGGCGACCTCGGTTCGTTCGTCACCTTCCTCGTGGGCCTCGATCGCATCGTCATCGTCGGGGCATCCCTCGCGGGGTTCCGGGCCGCCGAGGAGCTGCGCAGCCTCGGTCACACCGGTGCGATCACGGTCGTCGGCGACGAGCCGCACCGGCCCTACGACCGGCCGCCGCTCTCGAAGCAGGTGCTCGCCGGAACCAAGCCGCCGGAGTCCACGGAGCTGTCGGTCTCCAGCGGGACCGTCGACGACCTCGAGCTCGACTGGCGACTCGGTCAGGCGGCCACCGCGCTCGACCTGGGCGAGCGCGCCGTGCTCCTCGGAGGCGGCGAGCGGCTGCCGTTCGACGGCCTGGTGATCGCCACCGGTGCCTCGCCCCGGCGGCTGCCGGGCACCGACCACCTCGAGGGCGTCGAGACGCTGCGCACGCTCGACGACTGCCTGCGGATCCGGGATGCGCTCGACGCCGCCCCCCGCCGGGTGGCGGTGGTCGGCGCCGGCTTCATCGGTGCGGAGGTCGCGGCCACCTGCCGCGGCCGCGGGATCGAGGTCACCCTCGTCGAGGCGCTGCCCGTGCCGCTCGAGCGCGGCCTCGGGCCGGAGATGGGCGCGGTCGTGGCCGACGTGCACCGGGACCACGGTGTGGACGTGCGGCTCGGCGTCGGCGTCGTGCTGATCGAGGGCGGTCAGCGCGTCGAGCGGATACGGCTCACCGATGGCGCCGTGCTCGACATCGACCTGGTGGTGGTCGGGATCGGGGTGAGCCCGAACACCGACTGGCTCGAGGGATCCGGGCTCACGCTCGACAACGGGGTGGTGTGCGACGACACCTGCACCGCTGCGCCGGGGGTCGTCGCCGCCGGCGACGTGGCGCGCTGGCCCAACCAGCGCTTCGATGAGGTCATGCGCGTGGAGCACTGGGACAACGCGATCGCGATGGGCACGCACGCGGCGCGGTCCCTCGTCGCCGGCGAGGCGGCCGAGCCCTTCACACCGATCCCGTGGTTCTGGTCAGACCAGTACGACCGCAAGATCCAGCTCGCCGGGCGCGCGGCGCCGGACGATCGCGTGGAGGTCGTGTCCGGGTCGGTGGAGGAGCGCCGCTTCGTCGCGTTCTACGGCCGCGGAGAGCGGCTCGTCGGGATCCTCGGGATGAACCAGCCCGCCAAGGTCATGCGGTGGCGGCCGCTGATCGAGGAGCGGGCGTCCTGGGAGCGCGCCAGATCGACGGCGGCTCGAGGGTGAACGTGTCTGGCAGCGGCGCGGGCGCGGCGTTGCGGGGCCGGACGTCCGAGAGGTCGATGAGATGGCGCGCATGCGATGGCTCGAACGTGCGCAGGTCGATGACGGGCGCGAGGCCGGCCCGTTCGAGGGCGGGGAGGTCGATCACCCGGTCGACGTTGGCCAGGCAGTCGCCCACCAGGGCGCGGTCGCTCGCGTGGCGCGCGTGACGCTCCTGCTGGGTGGCGCGCAGCCCGTGGGTCACCACCATCCAGCCCACGAAGGCGCACAGCGCGCCTGCCACCACGCCCGCGATCGGCATGGGCCCACGGTGTCACGGCGAGCGGCGGCGGGCCAGGGTGCAAACCGCCCAGTCAGGCACCAGAGGCCATGTCGGGCCGGCGCAAGCCGGGCAAAGGGCGCCAACCCGCCGGCCGATCCCACGGTGCGCGCGATCCGAGATCAGGTGGTGGCATGACCGGCTCGGCGTTCGTGCTGCTCGCCCTCGCCCTGGCCGCGGCAGCGTTCGACTGGGTGGCCGTGCACGAGGGTCGCAAGACCCTCGAGTACCTCTGCAAGCCCCTGGCGCTGCTGCTCCTGATCGGCTGCGCGCTGGCCCTCGATCCCGCCGACGACGCCGTGCGCGCCTGGTTCGTCGCCGCGCTCGTGCTGTGCTTGATCGGCGACGTGCTCCTGATGCTCCCCCAGGACCTGTTCGCGTTCGGCCTCGCCTCGTTCCTCCTGGGCCACGTCGCGTACATCGTGGGCATGCACGTCGACGGTGTCGACGGGCCGCGGTTCCTGATCGGGATCGTGCTCGTGATGGCCATGCTGGCATTCATCGGCACGCGCATCCTGAAGGGGGTGCGAGCGGGACCCGAGCCCGCGCTGGCGGGGCCGGTGGTCGCGTACATGTTCGTGATCTCGGCGATGGTGGCCAGCGCGATCGGCGTCGGACACCCCGCCGCGGTGGTGGGCGCCGGTCTCTTCTACGCGAGCGACGCCCTCATCGCATGGAACCGGTTCGTGGGGGTCACGCGCCACGCGCCCGTCGCGATCATGGTGACGTACCACCTGGCGCAGGTGGGGCTGGTGCTCTCGCTGCTGTAGCTGGCGCTAGCCGTTGAGCCGCGCCGCTTCGCGCTCGCGGAGCGCGACGCTCACCCGCAGGCGCTCGAGGTGCTGCTGCAGGGTCTGCTTCGCCTGGGGGACGGGGTGCTCCGCGGTGAAGGCCTCGATGTCGGCGGCGAGGGCCGGGTCGTTCACCGAGCGCATGCCCGACAGCATGCGGACGATGCTGTTGGACGGGAACCGCTCGTTCATCTCGTCCCATCGCTCGTGGACGAGCCGCCAGGCCTGGGCGCCGTTGTCGCGGTTGGCGATGCACGCGGCGATGAGGAAGGGCGCGTTCTGGGTGCGGACGGCGGGTGTCATGGACAGCTCGAGCACCCGCGCCATCTGCTCCGGCTCGCGGACGTCGGACAGCGCGTACAGGAACCGGAGCTCCTCCTGCGGCGTGCTGCCGTGCTGGAAGCGCTCGATCATCATGTCGACCTCGGCGGGCCCGGCCGTCGCCGCCGTCGCGCGCACGACCGCGGCGGCCACGTTCGCCTCGACGCTGTCGGAGTCGGCGCAGTAGCGCTCGAAGAGGTCGTGCACCCGGGCTCGGGCATCGGGGTCGGCGCCGAGGTTCGCCAACGTGCCGATCAGCAGGCCGCGCAGCTCGCGGTCGCGGTCGCCGTCCTGCGGCCGGTCGTCCCAGCCGAGCCGCTCGAGGGCCGGGCCCACCAGCATCCGCACCCGAGCCTGGAGGGCGGTGCGGGCATCGCCCTCCACCAACCGCTCGATCTGCTCCACGCCGTTCAGGAGCCTCCGCCACACCGACACGTCGTGCTCGGATCCGAAGCCGTCGGCCATGGCGAGGTAGTCCTCGGCGGAGGTGGTGCCGGCGAGGACCGATGCCCACGTGTCGTCGACGAGGCCGTAGCGCTCCACGTCGGACAGCGTGGACCCCCCGGCCGCCACGAGCGCCTGGCGCAGCGGCGCCGACATGCGCACGCGGTAGAAGCCGTGACCGTCGGCGTTGGCGACCACCCAGACCACGGGCTCGGGGAGGTCGAGGGTGAGGGTGTCGTCCTCGAGCAGCGTGGTGGTGCGGACCACCTCACCCGACTCGAGGGCGTAGCGGAGCTGCAGCGGCACGGCCCAGCGCGTGGCGTCCTGCTCATCGGGGAGGTACTGGAACGCGTCCTGGCGGAAGCGGAGCTGGCGCCCGTCGTCCGACGCCTCGACGCTGATGATCGGGAACCCGCCCTGGAAGATCCACGAGTCCATGATCCGGCGCACCGGTTCGCCGCTCGCCTCTTCGATCGCGTCCCACAGGTCGGTGGTCTCCGTGTTGCCGTACTGGTGGTTGGCCATGTACTTGCGGAGGCCGGCCCGGAACTCCTCCTCACCGAGGTACTGCTCGAGCATCCGAACGACGGCGGCGCCCTTCTCGTAGGTGAGGACGTCGAACATCCCCTCGGCGTCGGCGGGGGAGATGACCGGGTACTCGATGGGGCGCGTCGTCTTGAGCGAGTCGGTGTCGAACGCCGTGGAGCGCGCCAGACCGAAGCTCACCCAGCGGTCCCACTCGGGGCGGAAGGCGTCGGTGACCTTGAGCTCCATGAACGTCGCGAAGGCCTCGTTGAGCCAGATGCCGTTCCACCACTTCATCGTCACGAGGTCGCCGAACCACATGTGGGCGAGCTCGTGGGCGATGACGTCGACGACGTTCTGGAGCTCGCCCTGCGTCGCATGGTGGGGATCGGCCAGGAGGAGCGTCTCTCGGAAGGTGACGCACCCGAGGTTCTCCATCGCTCCGAAGGCGAAGTCCGGGATGGCCACCAGGTCCATCGAGTCGCCCGGGTAGGGGATGTCGAAGTAGTCGGCGAGGTAGCGCAGCGAGAAGTCGGCGACGTCGAGGCCGAACGTCGTGAGGTGCAGCTTCCCGGGTGGGCAGAGGAGGCGCAGCGGGGTGCCCGCCACGTCGACGGGCTCGGTGGCCTCGAGCGGACCGACGATGAACGCCACCAGGTAGGTGGACAAGGTCATGGTCTCGGCGAACCGGACCCGCCGGCGGCCGTCGATGACCTCGTCGGACGCGACCCGGGCGTTCGACACCGCCCGTAGGTCCTCGGCGACGTGGAGCGTGATGGCGAAGCGGGCCTTGAGGTCGGGCTCGTCCCAGCACGGGAACGCCCGCCGGGCGTCGGTGGCCTCGAACTGCGTGGTGGCGATCACGTGCTCGACGCCGTCGTCGTCGCAGAACGTGGAGCGGTAGAAGCCACGGAGCTTGTCGTTCAGCAGGCCGCGGAAGCGCAGCGACACCACCGCCTCACCCGGCGGTAGCTCCTCGTCGAGCGCAAGCGTGGCGCGCTCGGTGTCGTGGTCGAGGGCGACCGCCGCGGGGATGCGTCGACCAGAGGCGGTGACCCATGCCTGGTCGACCTCGAGGTCGACGGCGTTGAGCACGACCTCGCGCGTCGCCTCGGCCACGTCGACGTCGACGTCCACGGCGCCCTCGAAGGTGGCCGCCTCGAGATCAGGGGTGAGCGACAGCGCGTAGCGACGAGGCAGCACGGTGCGCGGCAAGCGATGTGGGTTGTCCACCGAGCGGAGGCTACTGGCGGGTCTTGGGGGCTCTGTGCCACGTCACGGAGCGCTCAGGTGTCCGCACGCTGCGTGCCGATCGCCACGGGTCGACGACCGGCCGGTGGCGTGGGCCCCTGTAGCCTCGTCGCTCGTGACCGGTCCCGGCGGAGAGGTGGACGACCCCACGAGCACCTTCGACGTGGTGGGCATCGGCAACGCCCTCGTCGACGTCCTCAGCCACGAGAGCGAGGCCTTCGTCGAGGCGAACGGCCTGGTGAAGGGGGCGATGACCCTCATCGACACCGAGCGGGCCGAGGCGCTCTACGCCGCGATGGGCGGCGCCATCGAGGCCTCCGGCGGCTCGGCGGCGAACACGATCTCGGGCATCGCCAGCTTCGGTGGCCGGGCTGCCTTCATCGGCCGCGTGCACGACGACCAGCTCGGCACGGTCTTCGGCCACGACCTCCGGGCCACGGGCGCCACGTTCCGCTGCCCGCCGGCGACCGACGGCGTCCCCACCGGCCGGTGCCTGATCGTGGTCACGCCCGACGCCGAGCGCACGATGAACACCTACCTCGGCGCGTCGGAGTTCCTCGGGCCCGAAGACGTCGATGGCGACCTCATCGCGGCGGCCCAGGTCACGTACCTCGAGGGGTACCTCTTCGACCGGCCAGAGTCGCAGGAGGCCTACTGGAAGGCGGGCCGCATCGCCCACGACGCCGGCCGGCGCGTCGCCCTCACGCTGTCGGACACGTTCTGCGTCGAACGGCACAAGGAGGCCTGGCGCTCCCTCGTCACCGACCAGGTCGACATCCTCTTCGCCAACGAGAGCGAGGCGATGGCGCTCTACGAGGTCGAGTCCGTCGAGGCCGTGCTCGACCACGTGAAGGCCGACGTCGAGATCGGCTGCGTCACCTGCGGTCCGAAGGGCTCGCTCGTCGTGCACGACGGGGAGGTGCTCGAGATCCCCGCCCACCCCGCCGAGCGCGTCGTCGACACCACCGGCGCCGGAGACCTGTACGCGGCCGGGTTCCTGTTCGGCTTCACCTCCGGCCGGCCGCTCGAGGTGTGCGGGAGGCTCGGATCCATCGCGGCCACCGCGGTCCTGGGCCACACCGGCCCGCGCCCGGGCCTGTCCCTCGCGCAGCTCGCCGCCTCCGCGGGACTGTGATCGACCCCGATCCGTGGGCGCTCGTGGCGCGGGGCGCGGCGGCCATCGCGGAGCGCACCGGGATCGAGCGCCACGACGTCCTCGTGGTGCTGGGCTCCGGGTGGACGCCCGCCGCCGATCGCTTCGGGTCGGTGGTGGCCGAGGTGCCCACCGTCGAGCTCCCGGGGTTCCCCCCCGTGCACGTCGCTGGCCACGCCGGCACGTTGCGCTCCGTGCAGACGGACGGCGGGCGGCGGCTCCTCGTGCTGCTCGGCCGGGTGCACGCCTACGAGGGCCACGACCTGTCGGCGGTGGTGCACGCGGTGCGGGCGTCGGTCCGCGCCGGCTGCCACACGGTGGTCCTCACCAACGCGGCCGGGGGGCTCCGCCCGGGCATGCGCGTCGGCCAGCCGGTGCTGATCAGCGACCACATCAACCTCACGGGACGCTCGCCGCTCACGGGACCGGACGCGCCGGCCGAGCTCGGCCTCACGCGGTTCGTCGACCTCACCGAGGCCTACTCACACCGGCTGCGCGACCTGGCGCGGGAGATCGATCCCACCCTCGAGGAGGGCGTGTACGCCGGGGTCGGGGGTCCCCAGTACGAGACCCCCGCCGAGATCCGCATGCTGCAGACGGTGGGCGCCGACCTCGTGGGGATGAGCACCGTCCACGAGGTGATCGCCGCTCGGCACGTGGGCGCCGAGGTGCTCGGCCTGTCCCTCGTCACCAACCTGGCCGCCGGGCTCGGCGAGGAGACGCTCGACCACGCCGACGTGCTCGACGCCGGTCGCCGCGCCGCGGAGGCGATGGGCGACCTCCTCGCCCGGGTGGTCGCCGCGCTTTGAGCGACGAGGCCCTGCGAGCACGGGCACGGGCGTGGCGCGACGACGACCCCGACGCCGCCACCCGCGCCGAGGTCGACGCCCTCCTCGAGGCTGACGACGAGGACGGGCTGCGCGAGCGCTTCGACGGCCGGCTCCAGTTCGGCACCGCCGGCCTCCGCGGAGCGCTGGGCGCGGGCCCGAACCGCATGAACCGCGCCCTCGTCCGCCAGGCGACGGCGGGCGTGGCGGCATGGCTCGAGGCCCAGGGGCTCCACGGCCCGGTCGTCGTCGGCCGCGACGCCCGCCACCTGAGCCCTGAGCTGGCGGACGACACCGCTCGCGTGCTGGCGGGCGCCGGCTTCCCCGTGCTCGTGCTGCCGCGGCCGCTCCCCACCCCGGTGACCGCCTTCGCCACGCGCCACCTCGGTGCCGTCGCCGGCATCATGATCACGGCCAGCCACAACCCGCCACAGGACAACGGCTACAAGCTGTACCTCGGCGACGGCGCCCAGATCGTGCCGCCCGTCGATCAGGAGATCTCGTCCCGCATCGACGCCGTCCAGTCGGTGGCGTCGATCCCCCTGGCCGACGGGTCCATCGAGGTGCTCGACGACCAGGTGGTGGAGGCCTACCTCCGCGGGGCCCTCGCCCTGGTCGACGACGGACCTCGGGACGTCGCCATCGTGTACACCGCGATGCACGGCGTCGGCGCCGACACGCTCCGGACCGCGTTCACCCGTGCCGGCTTCCCGCCGCTGCACGAGGTCACCGAGCAGATCGACCCCGACCCCGACTTCCCGACCGTGTCGTTCCCGAACCCCGAGGAGCCCGGCGCCCTCGACCTCGCCCTCGCGCTCGCGCGCCGCACCGGCGCCGACCTCGTGCTGGCCAACGACCCCGACGCCGACCGCCTGGGCATCGCGATCCCCTCCGACGACGGATGGCGCTCGCTCACCGGCGACGAGATCGGCGCGCTCCTCGCCGACCACCTCCTCGGCACCGGCGAGCACGGCCCGAGCGATGTGGTGGCGACCACGGTCGTGTCGTCCCGCCTGTTGGCCCGGCTGGCGAGCGAGGCCGGCGTGTCCTACGGCGAGGCCCTCACCGGGTTCAAGTGGGTGGTCCGCACGCCGGGCCCGAGCCAACACCTGCTGTTCGGCTACGAGGAGGCCCTCGGGTACTGCGTCGGCGAGCTGGTGCGCGACAAGGACGGCGTCACGGCCGCGCTGGTGGCCGCCACGCTCGCGGCGCGGCTCCGGAGCGAGGGCTCATCGATGGGCGAGCGGCTCGACGAGCTCGCCCGCGCGCACGGCGTGCACGTCACGCGCCAGCGCTCCATCCGGCTGCAGGGGAGCGACTGGCTCGCGCGCGTCACCGACGTCATGGGAGGCCTGCGCTCCCAGCCGCCGACCGCGGTGGCCGGTCGGCCGCTGCTCGAGGTGGAGGACCTCGCCGTCGCTCGCCGGTTCCCGGTGCCGGCCGACGTGCTCGTGTGGACGCTGGACGGGGCTCGGGCGATCGTGCGGCCCAGCGGCACGGAGCCCAAGCTCAAGTGCTACG
Source organism: Acidimicrobiales bacterium (assembly GCA_045807565.1). Lineage (GTDB taxonomy): Bacteria > Actinomycetota > Acidimicrobiia > Acidimicrobiales > VFJN01 > VFJN01. Next base: position 23,973 of record JBJMHD010000129.1, read on the forward strand.
TGGAGGTCGTGCTGCCCGCGGACGGCGGCCCGGTCGACGGGGTGCGCCGCCGGGCGAGCGCCGTCGTCGACGAGGTGCTCGACGACCTGGCTGACGTCCTCAGGAGCCGCGGGCTGTGACCGCCGCGAGGGGCGCGGAGCCGGCGCGATGTGGTTCCATCAGGGAGTGAGCGAGCACGTGGATCCTGGCCCCGGGCCGGCCGGAGCGGTGGGCGCGTCGTCGCCGAACCGCCGGCGTGCGGCCGTGGCCCTGCTCGCCACGTGCCTCGCTCTGATGGCGGCGGCGGTGGCCGTCGTCGCGACGCGTGACGACGCGGAGCCAGTGGTCGCGGCCACCACGACGACCACCACGACCGAGCCCCCCACCACCACGACGACCGTTCCCCCCACGGAGGTGCCGCCGTCCACCGACCTGGCGACGCCGCACGGCTCCATCGCCACCTACGACCAGCCGGAGGGCCAGCCGATCGGCGACGTCGGGGTGTGGTACGGCTACCCGATGACGATGCCGGTCGTGCAGGAGGCACGGGGTGGGCAGTGGCTGCGCATCATGGTGCCCGAGCGCCCGAACGGCACCACCGCGTGGGTGAAGGCGGGCGACGTGACGAGGAGCACCTCCCCGTGGCGGATGGTGCTCAAGCTCAGCGAGACGCGCGTGCACGTCTACAAGGACGGCAACGAGGTGTGGAGCGCGCCGGTGGGGATCGGCCGCGATCGCACCCGGACGCCGACGGGGAGGTTCTTCGTCGCCGTCATCGAGAAGCCCGGGCCGGCTGGCTACGGCCCGATCGTCCTCAACCTCAACGCCCACTCGGAGGACATCCAGAGCTGGGAGGGCAGCGGCGATGCCATCACGGCGTTCCACGGCCCCTTCGGCGCCGAGGCGGTGATCCGCTCCGGCGGCGGGAAGGTGTCGAACGGCTGCATCCGGATGCTCCCCGAGGACCAGATCAAGATGGACGGGATCGCGCTCGGCAGCCCTGTCGACATCCTGCCGTAGCGCCGGCACCACCGCCGCTCACGCGGTGCCGAACAGTCGGTCGCCGGCGTCGCCCAGGCCGGGCACGATGTAGGCCTGATCGTCGAGGCGGTCGTCGATCGATGCGGTCACCAGGTGATGCACGAGGCGCGTGGCGTCGAGACGGGTGATGCCCTCCGGCGCTGCCAGCACGCAGACGCAGGTGAGCGGACCGGCCCCACGCTCGGCGAGGATGCGGCAGCTGTGCTCGAGCGACCCGCCGGTGGCGCACATCGGATCGAGCACGAGGACCGGTCGGCCGTCCAGCTCGTCGGGGACCGAGTTCATGTAGGGCTCCGGGATCAGGGTCTCCTCGTTGCGCGCCACGCCGATGAAGCCGGTGTCGGTCTCCGGCAGGTGGCGGAGCACGCCGCCGAGCATCCCGAGCCCGGCGCGCAGCACGGGCACCACCAACGGCGGGCGGCTCACCCGCGTCCCCTGCGTGGGGCCGATCGGGGTGTCGATCGCGACGGGCTCCACCTCGACGCCGCGCGTGGCCTCGTACACGAGGATCCCCGACAGGTCGTCCATCGCCCGCCGGAACCCGGCCCGGTCGGTGCCCCGCTCGCGGAGCCGGGTGAGGAGCTGTGCGGCGAGCGGGTGGTCGACGACGGTGACCTGCATCCGGGCATGATGGCAGCCGATGGACCGAGCCGGGTTGGCCGCGCGCATCGATCACACGCTGCTCACGCCCGAGGCGACCGCCGACGACGTCGTCGCGCTGTGCCAGGAGGCCACCGATCTCGGCGTTGCCGCGGTGTGCGTGTCACCCTCGCACCTGCCGATCACCGAGGGGTTGGGCCCGGGCATCGCGGTCGCCACGGTCATCGGCTTCCCGAGCGGGGCGCACCAACCGGCGGTGAAGGCCCACGAGGCGGAGGTCGCGGTGGACGCCGGTGCCACCGAGATCGACATGGTGGTCAACCTGGGGCTCGTGAAGGCGGCGGAGTGGCTCGCGGCGGGGGACGACGTCGCGGCGGTCCGCGAGGCGGCGCCGTCGGTGCTCCTGAAGGTGATCGTGGAGTCCGCCTGCCTCACCGAGTCCGAGCTCGTGGAGGTCTGCCGCGTGGCCGAGGAGGCCGGCGCCGACTACGTGAAGACGTCCACCGGCTTCCACCCCGCGGGCGGTGCGTCGATCGACGCGGTCAGCGTGATGCACGCGACCGTCGGTGGGCGCCTCGGCATCAAGGCCAGCGGTGGCATCCGGGACGCCGCGACCGCGCTCGCGATGCTGGAGGCCGGCGCCACCCGCCTCGGCTGCTCCGCCACCCGGGCCATCCTCGACGGCCTGTAGGCCGCTCCAGGGTCAGACGCCCGACGCGCGCAGCTGGGCGTAGGCCGGCTTGATCTGCTGGTTGATGATCCGCAGGCGCTGGTCGAAGGGCCAGAAGGAGCTCTTCATGGCGTTGAGGGTGAGCCACTCGATCTCGTCCCACCCGTAGCCGAACGCGTCGACCAGGGCAGCCATCTCGGACGTGAGCGACACCCCGCTCATCAGCCGGTTGTCGGTGTTGACGGTGACGCGGAACCGCAGCCGCGCGAGCAGGCCGATCGGGTGCTCAGCGATCGAGCTGCAGACGCCGGTGTTGACGTTGGAGGTGGGGCACATCTCGAGCGGCACCCGACGATCGCGGATGAAGCTGGCCAGCCGGCCCAGGACCGTCCGGCCGGCGTCGTCCACCACGATGTCGTCGACCAGGCGGACGCCGTGGCCCAACCGCTCGGCGCCGCACAGCTGGACGGCCTCCCAGATCGACGGCAGCCCGAAGGCCTCCCCGGCGTGGATCGTGATGTGGAAGTTCTCCGAAGCCACCAGCTGGAAGGCGTCGAGGTGGCGGGTGGGCGGGTTGCCCGCCTCGCTGCCGGCGATGTCGAAGCCGACCACGCCGGCGTCGCGGTGGCGCACGGCCAGCTCGGCGATCTCGGTGGAGTGCGCGGCATGGCGCATGGCGGTGACGATCGTGCCGACCGTGAGCGCGGTGCCCACCGAGCCCTGGCGGAACCCCTCGAGGACGGACTCCACGACCTCGTCGAGCGTGAGCCCCTGGAGCAGGTGCTGCTCGGGAGCGAACCGCACCTCGGCGTACACCACTCCGTCGGCGGCCAGGTCGGCCGCGCACTCGCTGGCCACGCGCTGCAGCGCGTCCTTGGTCTGCATCACGCCCACGGTGTGGGCGAACGTCTCGAGGTAGAGGTTCAGGTCCTGGCGCGCCGCGCCGACCGTGAACCACCGCCCCAGCTCTGCCTCGTCGGTCGTGGGGAGGTCGGCGTAGCCCGTCTCCCGCGCCAGCTCGATCACCGTGGCGGGGCGCAGGCCGCCGTCGAGGTGGTCGTGGAGCAGCACCTTCGGCGCTCGCCGCAGCTCGTCGAGCGTGGGAGCCGTCCGCATCGGTTCACGCTACCGCTGCGCGGGAACGGCGCCGTAGGTTGCGCCGGTGCGTGAACGCCCCCGTCACGTGTGCGTGTACTGCTCCTCGTCGACCGCGGTCGATCGGCGCCACGTGGAGGTGGCGCGCGAGCTGGGGAGCGCCCTCGCCGAGCGGGGTGACGTGCTCGTGTGGGGTGGGGCGACCGTCGGGCTCATGGGCGAGGTGGCCCGCGCCGCCCGGGCGTCGGGCGGCCGCACGGTGGGCGTCATCCCCGAGTCGCTGCGGGCGGTCGAGATCGCCGACCACGCCGCCGACGAGCTCGTGGTCACCACGGACATGCTCACTCGCAAGCGCGAGCTGGCCGAGCGGGCCGACGCGTTCGTGGCCCTCCCCGGCGGCTTCGGCACGCTCGAGGAGCTCCTGGAGCAGCTGACCGGTCGCCTCCTCGGCTTCCACCACAAGCCCATCGTCCTCGTCGACGTCGCCAGCTTCTGGCAGCCGCTGTTCGAGCTGTTCGACCACCTCTACCGCGAGCAGTTCGCACGACCCGAGAGCCGCGGCGCCTACGCGGTCGCGACGGATGTCGAGGGGGCGCTGCGGGCCCTCGACGCGCCGGTGGATCCGGGGCTGCCGAGCAAGTGGCTGTGAGCGGCGCGCCGCGCTCGCGCTGAGCGGGACGTCCGGTCAGGCGTAGCGCCGGCCGCGGAGGCGACGTCGCACGACGCGGCCCAGCGCACGGCCACACCACATCACCAGCGCGACGAGCCCGATGAGCACCGCGGCGATGGCGGCGCCGGCCGCGATCGTGGTGATGCGGTCGAGGTGCCGGTCGGTGCCGTCGGGCACCTGCAGCACGAACCGGGGCTGCGCGGCGAGCCAGGCCAGACCCGAGGCGGCGAGCGCGATCAGGAGCAGCGTGGTGCCGAAGGAGAACGCCGAGCGCGCCACCTCCGCCCTGCCCAGCGGCCCGTCCTCGAGCTCACGGCGGGGTCGCACGCGCGCGAGGCGGTGCACCGATCGCGTCGGCAGCGCGAACCCCGCCACCTGCCGCGCCGCGAGCGAGGGTCCCGCTGCGGGCGCACACGCCGGGCAGCGATCTGCATCCGCCGGGATGTCGAACCCACAGGTCCTGCAGAGCTCGATGACCTGTCCCAAGAGCGTCCACCCTGTCCGCCAGTTGGATCGCCCGCCGGTGTGGACGATACACCAACCTACGTCTCCGTGCTCGCGCGAACGCGGATGGTGGTCGTCCGGATGGTCAGCGCGACGGTCGCTACAGCTGGGTGCGGCCGCGGGCCACCACCGCCTGGCGGTTCCGCTCGATCGTGGCGGGGTCCAGCCCGGCTCCCTGCCAGGCGTTCGACACCTCGGCTTCGAGGGCCCACGCGCCGGCCCCATCGAGGCGGGACCCCTCGTCGTAGGTCTGCAGCATGCGGCGCACGGCCGTCCGGTCGACCGAGGCGATGTCGTGGCCCAGCTGTCGGCAGAACGGCAGGAGCTCGTCATGGGCCACCACGTGGTTGACGAGGCCCCAGCTGAGGGCGGTGCCGGCGTCGAGGAAGTTGCCGGTGGTGCTGAGCTCCTTGGCGCGGCGGAAGCCGACCGCCTCGGGGAGCAGCACCGTGAGGCCCCACCCGGGCATGATCCCGACCCGCGCGTGCGTGTCGGCGAACCGAGCGCGCTCGGACGCGACCAGGAAGTCGCAGTTCAGGGCCAGCTCGAACCCGCCCGTGATCGCCACCCCGTTGATGGCACCGATGACCGGGGTCTGCATGTCGGGGAACGGCCCCTGGCTCACCGCCTCGGCGGCGGCGCCGTCGCCGAGCGGTACGCCTGACGCCAGCTCCTTGAGGTCGACCCCGGCGCAGAACGCGGGGTCGGCGCCGGTGAGGACGATGGCGGCGAGGTCGTCTCGCGTGTCGAGGTCCCGCAGCGTGGTGAAGATGGCCTTGCGCAGCGCGCGGCTCAGCGCGTTCCGCGCCTCGGGGCGGTTGAGGGTGACGGTGGCGACGGGACCGTCGACCTCCACGAGCACCAGGTCCTCGGACACGGCGGTCACGTCGTCTAGCCCTCCTCGTCGGCCGGCAGGAAGTCGAGCTTCAGGTCACCGAGGCGCACCAGGGTGGACGCGATCCAGCCGCCCATCGCGCTGAAGTGGTCGTCGAGGATGGAGCCGTCCGCCAGCGTGGCCTCGTCGAGCTCGTAGCTGCCCTCGTAGCTCACCTCGAGGGCCCAGTCCTCGGCCTCGAGGTCGTTGTTGAACGCGATCTCGACGGTGGGCGCCGAGCGCTCGAGGCGCTCCGCGCCGATCGGCGGGCTCGTCTCGGGCAGGACCGCCAGCACCGGCTTCACGTCGGGCATCGTGGCCAGCCGCTGGATCCGCATGACGATCTCGATCTCGATGCGAGGGGCCTCGTCCGAGGGCTCGCCGATGTACCACGACCGGTACGCCGTCTGCGCCCACGTGGGCCAGTCGAAGGTGATGTCGGCCTGGACCCGCGGCGGCAGCCCCTCGCCGGGCAGCCCGTAGGACGTCTCCCACGTCGTGTCCCCGAGGAGGACGTCCACCTGGAACCGCTCCTCGAAGGCCTGGCGCTCGAGGAACGCCTTCTCGAAGGTGTCCCGCAACGCGCCGATGGCGTCGGTGAAGACGTGATCGAGCATGGGAGGTGGACGCTACCGCCGCACCGTGCAGCAGCGCGCTCGGCGCGCGCCCGCGGGCTAGGTCGGCGAGGGCTCCGGCGTCATGAACGCGGTCGCCACGCTCATGCCCAGCTCCTTGTGGCGGAGGGTGGCGATGCGCCGTCCGTCCTGCACCGCGTCCTTGGCGTCGCCCAGGTGCTCGTCGAGCAGGGTGCGCAACCCGTCGAGGTCGTCGACGGTGACCGCGATCCCGAAGAACCCCGGCGCACCCTCGCCGGCGCCGTCGACCTGACCGATGAGCTCGAGGATGACCTCTCCCATCCGGAAGAACACCTGACGCATCGGTGCCCCGTACGTGTCGCTGTCGCGCTCGCCACGAGGCGTGAGGCCGATGGTGGCCAGTGCCGCGGTGGTGCGGGCCAGGTCGGGGGTGAGCAGCACGACGTGGTCGATGTACCGCGACCCGTTGGGGTGCGTGGCGGGGTCCACTGCGGCGCCGTCGGCCGCCGTCGTGGGGATGCCGTCGAGGGTGCCGTCGGCAAGCCGAGCGGGCGGCGCGCCACGCAGCGACCAGCCGAGGATCCGCTTGCCGCCGTCGCGGCCGACCAGCCGGACCCGCACCTGGCCGATGCGACAGCTCCCGTCGTCGTCGACGGAGTATCCCGCGGCTTCCCAGGCCTCGGGCGGGTCTCCGACGAGGATCTCGTCGATCGTGACTCCCATCACGAGCAACCTAGGCTGACCTCGTGCCCGATGTCGTCGTCGTGGGAGCGGGACCGAACGGGCTCGCGGCGGCGATCACGGTCGCGGCGGCGGGACGCTCGGTCGTCGTCCTGGAGGCGGCCGACACGATCGGCGGAGGCGCGCGCACCGCGGAGCTGACCCTCCCCGGGTTCCGGCACGACATCTGCTCCGCCATCCACCCGATGGCCGGCGCGTCCCCGTTCTTCGCCACCGCCGGCCTCGCCGAGCACGGCCTCGAGCTCGTGCAGCCCGAGATCGCCCTCGTCCACCCGCTCGACGACGGGCGCGCCGGGGTGATGCACCGCTCGTTGGAGCAGACGGTGGCGGGTCTGGGTGCCGACGGCAAGGTCTGGGATCGCCTGGTCGGCTGGACGGCCCGGCACTGGGACGTGCTGGCGCCCGCGATCTTCGCCCCGCTCGCGCGCCTTCCCCGCCACCCGTTGGCCCTCGCCGGGTTCGGGCTCCGCGCCCTGCCCCCGGCCACCGTGGCCGGTCGCGCCTTCCGGACGGAGGAGGCCGCCGCCCTCTTCGCGGGGGCCGCCGCCCACTCGTTCCTCCCGCTGTCGCGCCCGCTCACCTCTGCCCCCGGCGTCATGCTCCTCGCGTCGGGGCACGTCGCCGGCTGGCCCGCCGCCCGCGGCGGGTCCCAGGCGATCGCCGACGCCATGGCGAAGCGGCTCGCCGAGCTGGGTGGATCCATCGAGACCGGTCGGCCTGTCCGCTCCCTCGGTGACCTGCCCGACTCCCGTGCCGTGCTCTTCGACGTCACGCCACGGCAGCTGCTGCGCATCTGCGGCGACCACCTGCCGAGCAGCTACCGGACCCGCCTCGCCAAGTTCCGGTACGGGCCCGGGGTGTTCAAGGTGGACTACGCCCTGTCGGGGCCGGTGCCGTGGACCAACCCCGAGGCTCGCGTCGCCGGGTCGCTGCACCTCGGTGGCACCTTGCAGGAGATCGCGGCCGGCGAGGCCGACGTCGCCGCCGGTCGGCACCCGGCCCGGCCCTTCGTGCTGATCGCGCAGCAGAGCGTGTTCGACCCCACCCGCGCCCCCGCCGGGCAGCACACCCTGTGGGCCTACTGCCACACCCCGGCGCGGTCCACGGTGGACATGACGGCGGCGATCGAGGGCCAGATCGAGCGCTTCGCGCCGGGGTTCCGTGACATCGTCCTGGCCCGCCACGTCGCCGACAGCAGCTGGTTCGAGGCGCACAACGAGAACGTCGTCGGTGGCGACATCGCCGGCGGGTCGCACGGCGGGATGCAGCTGCTCCTGCGCCCCCGCCCCGGGCTCCGCCCCTACCGCACCGCCGACCCGCGCTGGTTCCTCTGCTCGGCCTCCACGCCGCCGGGGGGCGGCGTCCACGGCATGTGCGGGCGCAACGCCGCCGAGGAAGCCCTCCGGACCGTGCTGCGTTGACGCGCCTCGGTCGACCTCGCCGTGGGGTGGTTCGGTGCGGCGGGGCGCCAGCCGTATCCTGAGCGGCCGTGGGGATCCGGGTCGTGCTCGCCGAGGACAACACGCTGCTGCGCGAGGGCATCGCCCAGCTCCTCGAGCGCGCCGATGACATCGAGCTGGTCGGCACCGCGGCCGATCGCCCCGGCCTGGAGGCGCTCATCGAGGAGGCGTCGCCTGACCTGGTGGTCACCGACATCCGCATGCCCCCGACGGGCACCGACGAGGGGATCCAGATCGCTGCCCACCTGCGGGAGACCCGCCCCGAGATCGGGGTCGTCGTCCTCAGCCAGTACGCCGACCCGGCCTATGCGCTGGCGCTGCTCGACGGCGGATCCGAGGGCCGGGCGTACCTGCTGAAGGAGCGGGTCAGCGAGGTCGACGAGCTCCTGGCGGCGATCCGCGAGGTCGCCAACGGCGGCTCCGTGATCGATTCCAAGGTCGTCGAGTCCCTGGTCTCCACCAAGCGACCGAGCACGAGCGACGTCGATCGGCTGACGCCGCGAGAGCGGGAGATCCTGGGCGAGATGGCCCAGGGCAAGAGCAACGCCGCGATCGCTGCAACCCTCGTTCTCTCCACCCGGGCGGTGGAGAAGCACACCAACTCGATCTTCTCGAAGCTCGGCCTGTCCGAGGAGATCGACGTCAACCGGCGGGTGAAGGCGGTGCTCCTGTACCTGGCCGCCGGGTGAGCGGGTAGGGGTAGCCACACCCTGCGCTCACCTGGCCACACCCTGGAGGCAAGGGCGGTTCCCGAGGATGATCAGGTTGCGATGATGGTTGCCGCCGAAGAGGTCTCGGTGCTGATCGTGGACGATCAGCTGCCCTTCCGGCTTGCCGCGCGGGCCGTGCTCAAGCGCACGGAGGGCTTCGAGCTGGTCGGTGAGGCCGGCGACGGCGACGAGGCCGTCGCCCTCGCCGCCGAGCTGCGGCCCAGCCTGATCCTGATGGACATCAACATGCCGACGCTGAACGGCATCGAGGCGACCCGCCAGATCATGGAGCAGCTCCCGGACACCACCGTGTTCCTGTGCTCCACCTATCAGCGAGCGGACCTGCCCCCCGAGGCGGAGACCTCTGGCTTCGCCGCCTACGTGAACAAGGAGGAGCTCGGTCCCGACCTCCTCCGGCGCCTCTGGGACGAGCAGCACGGCACCTGATGCCGCTGGCGCCCGTCGTGGCCGTGCGCGCTACTCGGCTCGCAACCCGTCGGCGGCGCGCTGAGCCGCTGCCTGGCGGGCGGGGATCGCGGCAGCGACGAGCGCGATGACCACGGCGCCGACCACCGGCAGGAGGAGGACCTCCCAGCGGAAGTAGGCGTCCGAGAGCACGAACGCGCCGGAGGCGGTCGCTCGCCACAGCGTCGCACCGATCGCCATGCCGACGGGCACCCCGATCACGACGCCGATCGCCACGATGGCGAGCGCCATGACCAGCACCGCGACGGCGGTCTGTCGCCGCGAGAACCCGATCGCGCGCATCACCGAGAGGTCGCGCCCGCGCCGGCGCACCGCCACCACCAGCGCGTTCGCCAGCGCGAGCACCGCGATCGAGCCGACGATGGCTGCGACGCCACCCGGAAGCCCTCCGAGCTCCTCGAGGTTCTTCACGGTGACCGGCGCCGACGACACGTCTGCCTCGAACTGCGACGCGAGGAACGCGTTCAGCTCGCTGACGTCCTCTCCTGGCGCGGCGCTGACGGCGGCCTCGGTGAACGGAAGCGCCGACGCGTTGGCCTCGAGCCCCTCGGTGGTCATCATCGCGTTGAGCCCGAGCTCCTCGGTGTTGAACGCCGGGATCACCGCGATGCCCACCACGGCGAGATCCCGTTCGTCGCCACCGGGTCGGGTCACCGTCACGGTGTCGCCACGGTGCACACCGAGGTCCCGCGCCATCCGGAGACCGAGCGCGATCTCGTCGGGCGTCTGCGGCAGTCGTCCCTCCTCGAGGCCGATGTCCAGGGAGCCGCGGAGGTCTTGCAGGGCATGGCCGTCGACCGTGCGTCCGTCGAACGACAGCGGCGCCGTCTCGATCACGGTGACGTCGCCGACCCGGGGGTCGTCCAGCACGTCGCCCTGGAGGTCCTCGGCGGTGACGTCGGCCACGAGGACGTCGAACGGGATGGCCGAGCGGGTCGGCGACGACACCAGCCGGTCGAGGCTCGAGATGTACACCAGGCCTGCGACCACGCCTGCCACCCCGACCATCGCCCCGACGATGGCGGAGCGGACCGGCACGGCACGTGCCCCTCGCCCGGGCTCGAGCGCGAAGCGAAGACCGAGGACGGTGGACGGCGAGCCGCCGACGCGGCTGACCCGCCCCACCACCTTGCTCTCTCGCACCATGGTGTCGACGTGGCGGGCGCGCTGCAGCGTGCCGGTGAGGACGGCGGCGCCGAGCACCCCCGCGAACACCGATGCGACGCCGACCGCCAGGACGGTCACGTTCACCACCGCGCCGGGGTGGGGCTCGTAGAGGTTGAGCGCGCCGATCGGTTCGATGCTCGAGGCGGCGAGCGCACCGACCGCGGCGACGGTCGTCGCGAGCACGGCGGGGACCAGGCCGCTGAGGACGCGGGCGCCGGCCTGCTGCCCGCGGGTGAGCCCCAGCGCCTGCTCCACCTCCCGGGCCCGGGCCGTGGCGGTGTGGTGGCGCGAGAGGGATTGGACCACCGCGAAGCCGCCGACGATCGCCGTCGAGAGCGCGAAGGCCATGAGGGCGCGTCCCAGCAACAGCGCGGTGTTGTCCACCGAGGCTCGGTTGACGGAGGTGTCGGACACCCCGATGATCTCGAACTCCTGGCCCTCGGGAGGGAGGGTGCGGTCTCCGACCACCTCGTCGGCAGCGCGGGTGAAGTCGGCGACGGCATCCGCCCCCCCGGCGAGCCGGACGAAGTACGCCGCGCCGATGAACGCGTCCGGGTGCGAGTCGAGGGCGGCGGAGCTGGCGAAGGCGGGTGGGACGTCGGAGTACGCGCCCGCCATCCGCACGGTCCCGACGACGCGGAGCACGGCCTCACGACCGTGCACATCGCCTCCCTCGAACCCGGTGTCGAACCGGTAGTAGTCGGCTTGCGTGAGGAACCGGACCGGCACCTCCTGGCCCATCGGCAGGTGGAACTGCCGCTGGAAGTCGTCCCGCAGCGCGATCTCGATGACCTGCGGATCCGATGACGCCCCCGGGAGCCGCCCCTCCAGCACGATGGGATGGAAGAGGGGCGATGGCTCGCGCGGGCCGGCGACGATGCCGACGAAGGTGTGCTCTTCCTCGACCTGCGCCACGCCGATCCCACCCACCCATCGCGCCGTGACGGCGGGGAGCGTCGTCAGGTCGTCGACGAGCTCGGGGTACCCGGTGACGAAGCCCCGGGCGTCGTCGACGCGCGTGGCCTTGCCCAGGCGGTCGTACGCCGTCGTGGTTCGCCGCGCCAGCGCGATGCCGGAGACCGAGACGGCGCCGACCAGGCCAGCGAGGAGCCCGATGAGCACGAGGCTCACCCATCGGCTGCGGATCTCGGAGCGGGCGATGGCCACGACCGGACCGAGCGTCGGCAGGGAGGCGCGCTCGTCGTCGACCGTCGGGGAGGGATCCGTCACGACAGGGGGATGGTGCCCGCGATCTCAGCGCCCTCCCCCGGAGCCGACCGCCAGTCCACGCTCCCGCCGATGGCACCCAGCCGGTCGCTCATGTTCACGTAGCCGTGCCCGGCCGTGGCGTTGGCGGTGTCGAAGCCCGGACCGTCGTCCCGGACCGTGAACTGGAGGGCTTCGTCGGCCTCTCGCAGCGCGATCGAGACGTTGGCACCGGGGGCGTGCTTGGCGGCGTTCTGCAACGCCTCGAGGCAGCAGAAGTACACGGCCGCCTCCACCTCCGAGGAGTACCGCCCAAGACCGTCGGCATCGACGCTCACGGCCAGGGGGCTGCGGTTGGCTGCCGCGCGCAGCGCTTCGGTGAGGCCGGCGTCCATCAGCAGCGGTGGGTAGATGCCGTGAGCCAGGTCGCGCAGCTCCTGGATCGTGTCCTTCACGGCGTCGCCCAGCGCGTCGAGCATCTCGGCGGCCGATTCGGGGTCGTCGGCCAGGATGTCCTTGGCCAGGCGCAGGTTCACCGCGAGCGCCACGAGGTGCTGCTGGGCGCCGTCGTGGAGGTTGCGCTCGATCTTCCGGCGCTCGGCGTCGCCGGTGGCGACGATGCGGGCACGGGAGGCGCGCAGGTCGTCGTTGGCCCGCTTCAGGTTCTCGAGGCTCTCCTGCAGCGCGGAGTCGAGCTGCACGTTGTGGAGGGCGAGCCCCACCTGGCGAGCGAGCTCGGTGAGGACCCGGTCGTCCTCGTCGGTGAAGTGGTCTCCGTCGACGGCGCGCTCGATGACGAGGAGGCCGAGCAGCTCGCCAGAGTGCGATGCCGGCGCCACGCGCAGCTGCGAGGGCGGTCGCTCCTGGAGCAGCGCCGGGAGCCACACCTCGAGCCACGCGTTGCCGGTGACGCCGGCGCGGGTGACCACCGGCTGCTCCTCGGGACCGAGCAGCAGCGGCGATGCGGTGCGATCGGGCACGGAGACCGCGAGCTCGAGCAGGTCAGGCGTGCCCGTCCAGATCTCGGCCCGACGGAGCACGAGGACCTTGCGCAGCGACTCCGCCAGCTGCAGCAGCAGCTCGTCCATCGGGATCGACCGGCTCAGTCGGCTGCCCCACGTGCGGAGGACCTCGTCAGGTGGGTGCCGCTCGCCGTACACGAGGCGGTTGGCCGTCTCCGCCAGGCGCTCGCGTGCGGGCACGTACGCCAGGGACGCGATCGCGGCGGCGAGCATGGAGAGCACGAGCAGGTTGCGCTCCGTGTCGTCGGGGGTGCGCCCGAGGCCGATCACGATGACGAGGTAGACGGCGACCACGACGGCGGTGAGGCCGGTGGCGGAGACCGTGTGCACGAGCACGCGGTCGACGCGACGGGAGATCCGGGGGCTCGTACCGGCCGCCAGGGCGAGGGGGAGGAGGGCGGTGGCGCCGGCGGCCGTCTCGGCGGCGTGGCTGGGCCAGTCGACGAGGATGTTGAGCGCGGCGACCACGAGGGCGACCTCGAGGATGATGGCGACGGCGCACCCGATGAGCTGGAGGCGTTGACGAGCGAGCCCGGTGGAGCGCTGGTAGGTCTGGTGGGCGGCGGGCAGGCCGATCAGGAGGGCGGCGGTGGTGGCCGTCGCGACGGCGGCCACGGCAGGCTCGCGATCGCCGAGGGCCATCACGGCGGCGGCGACCGCGGCGATGGCGTACCCGGCGATGGCCAGGTTGCGACGGGCGGGACGTCCGATGCTCCCGTCGGGGATCACCAGCTCGATGTGGAGGGCCGCCGCCGGGATCAGGCACGACGCCGCGGCGTGCACCGCGGTGAGGTCGGCCGACTCGGCCGTCACCGTGCAGATGCCGCCGGCGATCGCGGCTCCGGCGATCACCGTGGCGAGCTTCGAGGAGGTGCGCGTGGCGACGACGATGGCGGCGAAGCCCCACAGCGCCACGAGTGCGGAGCGCACCCAGTCCCCGGCGAGGAGCTCGTCGGCGCCCAGGCTGCCGACGGCCAGCCCGATCGCGCCGAGCCCGCCCGCGATCGCAAGGAGGCGCAGCCCGCCGGCCGGCACCGGTGTGTCGACGGCGCGGTCCATCGAGGTGGGGATGGCGGTCACGTGGGGGCTCCGATCTCGGTCATCATTCCGCCCTCAGCACCAGCGCCGCTGGGATGCGGCCGGCGGCGCGGCGACTGGTGGACGCGACCACCTGCGCGAACAGCACCGCTCCAAGCGGCACGAGGATGACCGCGAGCGGGGGGATGCTCGGCGCGAAGGGGAGCGAGACGCTGGTGGCGACGGCCCGCCAGATCTGGCGTCCGACCACCAGACCGAGCACGCCCCCGAGCACGGCGCCGGCGGCGGTCAAGGCGAACACGAGCACGACGACCACGCTGCGAACGTGCCGTCCGGTCATGCCGAGGACCCGGAGCACGGCGAGGTCGCGCCGTCGCTGACGGATCGTGGTGGTCGTGGCGAAGCTGATGGCGACCGCCGCCAGTGCGGCCAGGAACACCGCGAGGTACCGAGGGAGGTCTTCCACCGCCGTGAGGCGGTCGATCTCGCCGGGCGGGATGGGCAGCGCGACATCGACCTCCTGCTCGTCATCCTGGTACCGCGCCGCGAAGGCCTCGATGTCCGCGCCGTCTCGCAGCGCGACGGCGATCGTCCTGGTGCACGAGTCGCTGCTCTCGCAGGCGCGGTCCAGCTCGGCCCGATCGGTGGCCGGGCTGAGGAACACCCCGAGGGCGCTCGTGCCACCGTCCGCGTTCACCGGCAGCACGACGACACCAGCGATCCGGGCCGTCCGCTCCTGCCCGGCGAACACCATGGGGACCTCGTCGCCGACGTCGGCGTCGATCTCGTCGAGCACGTCCCGACCCACAGCGATCTCGTCTCGTGCCATCGGGGTGGCCCCGCGCACCACCACCGGCCGGATCGTGGCGTCGGCCTCGTCCACCGCGGTGGCGAAGAAGGGAGCGCCGCCGAGGGTGAGCGGCATCTGGTCGAAGAGCGCGGTGGCCCCTTCCACGTCTGGATCGCGGGCCAGAGCCGGGCCGATGCTCCGCGCCGCGTCCTCACCGAGGTCCGTGAGGTCCGCGCCCTCGACCACGGCGTCCCACCCCCACCCGTACAGCGCCGGATCGCCGGCGAGCCGGTCCACGCTGGCGCTGAAGACCAGTGCCGCGAGGACGCCGAGCACGCTCAGGAGTGTGCCGGCCACGGCGATCCGCCCGGGACGACCGGGCGTCCCCGACGCGAGGGACAGGCCCGTCACCGCCGACGGGGGAGCGCCCAGGTCGGCGATCGCCCGGCCCCAACGGCTCACCGTGATCTCACCGCCGCCGTGGGCATGGCGGACGCGCCAGGTCGCCAACCCCGCGGTGAGCCCGGCGAGGACCAGGGTCGACACGAGGAGCCCCACGGCGAGAAGGCTCGCGTCGACGTGGAGGCCGAGGTCCGGATCGGCCTCCCGCGCGACGCCGATCGGGAAGAAGGCCGAGAGCACGACCGCCACCAGGGTTCCCAACGCCGCGCCGGCGGTCGTGGCGATCGCGACGGGGCCGAAGAGTCGCCGCCACCGAGCTCGTCGAGAAGCTCCCAGAGACGCCAGGGTCCGATCGTCGGTGCTGGCGGCCATCTGGAGCCGGCCGATGGCCTGGCCCACCGCGATGAGCCCGGCCAGCGCGGCGACGAGCGCGAACACCCGGGTGGACGTCGCGATGGCGTCCAGCGTGGGCGTGATCTGGTGGTCGGACGCGTTGGCGGAGAAGCTGGTGTCGAGCTCGATGTCCGTCCCCCGCAGGGCTGCGGTCACCTCGGCGAGGTCGTGGCCCGGCGCCACCATCACGAACGCGCCATCGCTGACCGAACCGACCTCGTCCGGCGGCACGGCCTCGAGGAACGCGGGCGTGAGGAAGGTCAAGGTGATGTCCGACTCGCGAGCGCCGATGTCGCCGGGGTCACGCACGATCCCGACGACGTCGAGCGACACCGGCGGCCCGTCCGGTTCCACCTGTTCGCCCTGCGCGAACGCCTCGAGGGCGTCAGGGCTGAAGGTCACCAGCGGCAGCGGATCGCCGACCGCGACGTGCAGCCGGCGAGCCGTGCGCTCGCTGAGCGCGACCTCGAACGGTTCCTCGCGCCCGGGATACCGACCCTCCACCACGGGTGCGCGCATCCGCTCGAACGGAACGACACCCCCCTCGGACACCACGAAGGGGTAGAAGGCTTCCGTGTCGCTCGCGGGGAACGCGCCGACGAGTCGGAAGTCGACGGCCTGCTCGACGGCGTCGACGTCCGCCAGGGCCTGCAGGCGGGCGTGCACCTCTGCTGGGTCGTCGGCGGGCACGAACGCCGCGGCGTCCGGGCTGCGGTAGGCGGCGAGGTACCGATCGAACGCCGTCTCCGCGCGGGTGGCTCCCGCCAGGGACGCGAGGACGACTCCGACCACCGCCGCCACGACCAGCGCCAGCACCACCAGGCTCCACCGGAGGCGCCTGAGCTCGATGCGGACGAGGTAGGCGGCGATCGGCATGGCCGGGGTCGGCGACGCGGGTCAGGCCGACGTGGTCGTCGGGCTGGCCCCCGCGCCAGCGCCCGCGAGCGGAGCGTGGCCATCGTCGATGACCTTTCCGTCCTTCATGCGGGCGATGCGCTCGGCGGCGGCGGCCACGTCGTCGTCGTGGGTGACCATGAGGATCGTCTGGCCGCTGTTGTGGAGCCGACGGAACAGCTCGATGACCTCTTGGCCTCCCTCGGAGTCGAGAGCACCGGTGGGCTCGTCGGCGAGCAGGAGGGTGGGCTCGTTGGCGAGGGCTCGGGCGATGGCGAGGCGCTGGCGCTGCCCACCGGAGAGGGACCCCGGCGCCGCCTTCGCCTTGTCTGACAGCCCGAGGAGGTCGAGCAGGTCGCGGCCGCGGGTCTCCGCCGGCTTTCGCTTGAGCCCCGCGACCATGGCCGGGAGGGCCACGTTCTCGAGGACGGTCATCCCCTCGAGCAGGTTGAAGAACTGGAACACGATCCCGATGTGCTTGCGCCGCATGCGGGCCAGCTCGTCCTCGGTCTTGCCGGTGACCTCTTCGTCGGCCAGCACGATCGTGCCCTCGTCGGCCTGGTCGAGGCCGGCGATCAGGTTGAGGAGCGTCGACTTGCCGCAGCCGGACGGGCCCATGATCGCCACGAACTCGCCCCGGTCCATGGCGAAGTCGGCACCCCGCAGGGCGCGGACGGGGGCGTTCTCCGCTTCGAAGGTGCGCCGCACCCCACGAACGTCCAGCACCTGCTCGCTCATCGGTCCTCCTCGATCTTCCAACGATCTGTGGTCATTCCACACCATGCCCGCGGGACGGGGGAGGGCGCGAGCAGGTGTGTGGCCGGGTGATGCCAGCACCCCTGCAGGCGGGTCTCCGTCACCAGCCCGCCTCCACGCGCCATGCCGTCAGCGGGGCCTCCCGGCCCTTCACCGTGATCTCACCCAGCGGCTCGGCGGCGGAGGGCGGAGCGGACAGGGCGCGGTAGGTGGCGTCGCTCAGCACGGTGGCGTTGCCCGGCCGCGCCATGTCCTGCAGGCGCTGCGAGAGGTTCACGGTGTCACCGACGAGCGTGTACTCGAGGCGCTCCTCCGAGCCGAGGAGCGCGGCGGCGGCCTTGCCCGTGGACAGGCCGATGCCGAGGACGAACTCCTCGCGGTCGCTGCCCTGCCACGCCTGGTTGAGCTCGTGCTGCACCTCGTGCATGGCGATCGCGGCTTCCATGGCGCGATCGGCATGGTCGTCTTGCGGGAACGGCGCCCCGAACACCGCCATCACGGCGTCGCCCACGAACTGCATCACCGTGCCCTCGACACCCAGGATCGCGTGGTTCATCGCGGCACGGTGCTCGTTGAGCTGCGACGCCAGCTGGGTGGGGGCCGTGCGCTCGGCGATGGACGAGTAGCTGCGGATGTCGGACATGAGGACCGTCACCTCGAGCTCCTCGGACTCGCCGATCTTGCGGCCCTCCTTCCGGAGCTTCTCGGCCAGCCCGCCGGGGAGCAGCCGCGACAAGGTCTCGCCCTGCTCCTCCCGGTCGACGATCGCCTGGTGCAGCATCCGGAGCCGCCGCAGGGCGCTGTCGTCGCCCGTGGACGCGCCCTTGGCCAGCACCAGGAACAGGTGCTCCACCTGGTCGCTCACCGCCTCTGGGGTGGTGTGCTTCGCCACGGCGATGGCCTTGATGGGCCGCCCCTCGGCGATGAAGGTCAGCAGCTCCTGGTCCGACGAGGTGAGGTCGTCGTCGCCTGGCTGCACGGGGCGCACGAGGGCGTCGACGATCACCGGGTCGAGCAGCGTGCCGCCGGTGGCGACGGCGCGGATGGCGTCGGCCAGCTGGTCGCCCTCGGCCAGGCGGTCCTTGAGGAGGTAGGAGTAGCCGGCTGCTCCGTCGGCCAGCAGCGACACCGCGTACTCGGGGTCGTCGTACTGGCTGAGGATCACGATGCCCGTGCCCGGCTGGCGCTGCCGGATCTCCTTGGCGGCGTCGATGCCCTCGCGCTGGAACGTGGGGGGCATGCGGATGTCGCTGACCACCACCTGCGGCTCGTGCTCGGCCGCGGCGGCGAGCAGCTCGGGGTGGTCGGCCGCCTCGCCGACCACCTCGATGTCGGGTTCGCGGGACAGGAGCGCTCGGACGCCGGAGCGCACCAGCAGGTTGTCGTCTGCGAGGACCACCGTGATCACGCCGTCGGGCATGCACACCATCCAATGTCATCTGAGCGAACGCGGCGAGGGGGCAGCCATGCTCTCACTCGGTGGGGCCAGCCCCACCGTCGCGAAGCAGGACAGCGCCCTTGGGCCCACGGCGCGTGGGGTCGATGATGGCGCGAGGACGGACGAAGGAGCTGAGCGATGAAGATCGAGTCAAGGGTCGTGGCGGTGTCGTGGATCCCCTCCGAGGCGGTGAAGGGAGCGATGAAGGCGCCCTTCGAGGTCGGGATCGCCCACTACGACGACCCGCTGCCCGACGAGCTCGGCGATCTCGACGATTGGCGCAAGCGCGACATGTTCCGCGTCGCCAACGACCTCCGGGCCTGGATCGGGGTCGACGACGACGGGAAGATCACCGGCTGCGGCTACAGCGGTGGACCCGTGATCGGCTCCACCACCATGGCGCTCGGCCCCGCCAGCGCGACGTTCCAGGCCGTGGCCTACCCGATGCTCCGCCCCGAGCCCGAGGTGGGCGACGGCTGGGTGCGCTTCCAGCAGACCTGTGGCGGCCGCACCGGCGTCCCCGCCCCTCGGCGGGTCGCCAAGCCCCCGTTCGTCCAGTACAACGCGCCGACGGCCTGGTCGACGCTCTCGCTCACGATCCATGCCGACGGCCGATCGGAGTTCGAGCTGGCCGGGGCGAGCCCGTTCCCGCGGCACTGGGTGTACGGGCCGGACGGCAAGCTCGCCCAGAAGTCCGGGCTGGTGGACTTCAAGGAGTGGTACCGCCACGCCTTCGGCGAGAACAGCCCCTGGGGCGGCGAGGACTCGCCGGCGCTGGTCGCGGAGGTCGAGTCCGCCATGGAGCGCCAGCTCTCCAAGGTGATCATGGGTGAGGGCAAGCCCAAGATCCGCAAGCTGAAGGAGGGCGCCACGCTCACCACGCAGGGGGAGGAGGCGGACTCGATCTACCTGCTCCTCGACGGCGTGATCCGCGTGGAGGTCGACGGCGAGGAGATCGCGAACATCGGACCGGGCGCGCTCATCGGCGAGCGCGCGGTCCTCGAGGGTGGCAAGCGGACGGCCACACTGGTGGCGGTGAGCCCGTGCAAGGTGGCCGAGGCCCGCAAGGTGGAGCTCGACCTCGACAAGCTGGCCGAGGTGAGCGAGGGGCACCGGCGAGAGGAGCAACGCAGCTCGTGAGGGTCCACGTGCTCGGTGTGCGCGGCTCCACCCCGGCACCCGGGCACGCCTTCGCGCGCCACGGAGGCAACACCTCTTGCATCGCGCTCGCGCGCGACGGCGCCGCGCCGAGCCTGCTGCTCGACGCCGGCACCGGCGTGCGCAGCCTCGGGGCGCTCCTCGGCGAGCAGGCGTTCCGAGGTGCCCTCCTGTTCGGCCACCTCCACTGGGACCACACCCAGGGCCTGCCGTTCTCGCGGGCCGTGGACAACGACGGAGCCGAGGTGCGGGTCTGCATCCCGAACCAGGAGGACGGTGACAGCGCCGCCGCCGTCATCCGGCGGGCGATGTCGCCGCCGCACTTCCCGATCGGGCCCGACGGGCTCCGCGGGCGCTGGAGCTTCGAGAGCCTCGACCCGGGCGAGCACCACGTCGCCGGGTTCGAGGTCCTGGCCCTCGAGATCCCCCACAAGGGCGGACGCACCTTCGGCTACCGGGTGTCGGACGGGCGCGGGTCGATCGCGTACCTGAGCGACCACGGTCCCGCCGCCCTCGGGCCCGGGCCCGACGGTTGGGGCCCGTACCACGAGACCGCCCTGGCGCTGGCGGCCGACGTCGACGTGCTGATCCACGATGCCCAGCACACCGCCGAGGAGCTCCCCTCGAGGGCGGGCTGGGGCCACTCCGCTGCGGACTACCCGGTGCGGCTGGCCGAGCTGGCGGGAGCGCGCTCCGTGCTGCTCTTCCACCACGACCCGATCCGCACCGACGACGAGGTCGACGCCATCGTCGCGGGGTTCGCCGACGCCGCCGTGCCCGTCACCGCCGCCGCCGAAGGCAGCGTGATCGAGCTCTAGCTCGGCTCGACGCCCAGCCGCGAGGTGAGGAAGGCGAGGACGTCGGCGCGCTCGTCGATCTGCTTGGTGGCGGGCTTGCCCTGACCGTGCCCGGCGGCCGACTCGACGCGGAGGAGCACCTCGTTGGTCGAGGCGGCCTGGAGCCGAGCGGCGTACTTGCGGGCGTGGCACGGATCGACCCGGCTGTCCTCCTCGCCGGTGGTGATGAGCGTCGCGGGGTACGCGGTGCTGTCCACGACCTGGTGGTACGGCGAGTAGGCGTGCAGCCACGCCAGCTCCTCGGGCACGTCGGGGTCGCCGTACTCGGGGATCCAGAGCCGCGCGATGAGGAACCGCGGGAAGCGCACCATGTCGGTGAGGGGCACGTCGCACACCACGGCACGGCAGAGGTCGGGCCGGCGCACCTCGCACGCCGCCACCAGCAGCCCGCCGTTGGACCCCCCTCGGATGGCGAGTCGGCGGCGGGACGTGCGGCCCTGGGCCACGAGCCAGTCGGCCGCCGCCTCGAAGTCGGCGAACACCTGGGGCTTCCGCTCGCGCATCCCCGCCCGGTGCCAGGCCTCGCCCTCCTCGCCGCCTCCTCGCAGGCCGGGCACCGCCAGCTGGCCGCCCAGCTCGCACCAGGCGGCGACGAACGGGCTCCACGCGGGCGTCTCGGTGATGTTGAAGCCGCCGTAGCCGGTGAGCAGCGTGGGGGTGCTCGCGTCGACGGTGGTGCGCGCGCTGTGCACGAGCAGCATCGGGATCGGGGTCCCGTCGGTGGACGGGTAGCGCACCTGCTGCACGACGGCGTCGTCGATCACCGGCCCGGGGAGCACGGTCAGGTCGGCCGCCGCCTGATCCGGTCGCCACGCCGTCACGGTGTCGGGACGCGTGAAGGAGGTGTGCGCGACCGCGACCAGGTCTGGTGCGCTCGGATGGCTGGCGATGCCGGTGACCGCGGCGAGCCCGCCGGTTACGTCGGCGATCTCCGCGACCGGCCGGCCGGCGGCGTCGTGGTGGTGCAACGACGACACGCCGGCCCGGGTGCGCAGCACCAGCAGGTGCTCACCGGTCGCCGCGAAGCCGCTGAGGACGTCATCACCCTCGGCGACGAGGTCCACCCAGCGCTCGGGCAGGGGGTCGCCGAGCAGGGCGGCCACGAGCCGTCCCCGCGGCGCGTCGAGCGTGGTGGTGCCGACGAGCCGCTCCCGATCGGCGTCGACCTCCAGCCAGGTGAGCGCCTCGACGCCTTCGATGATGGTCGTCAACCGGTCGGTGTCCCGGTCGAGGAGGTGGACGTCGGTCTGGCTCCAGCCGCGGCCCACGTGCACGAGCAGCCATCGCCCGTCGGTCGACAGCGACACCTCCGGCCACGCCTCCTTCTCCGGGAGGTCGGTGAAGCAGGGCTCGTCGGCGGTCGTGACGTCGCCGAGGCGGTGCCACCAGACGGTGCGGTGGTACCCGGCCTCGTCGGCGCCGACGTCGACCGGATCCGGGTAGCGGGTGTAGGCGAAGCCGGTGCTGTCCGGCAGCCACGCCACCGACGCGGCGCGGGTGTGGGGGATGGCGTCAGGGAGCAGCGCACCGGTCGCGACGTCGAGCACGCGGAGGGTGGACCGCTCGTCGCCGCCCGTGGACGTGCCGAAGGCGACCAGGGCGCCGTCAGGCGAGGGCTCGTACCAGTCGATCGCGGACGTGACCTCGCCCGCGGCATCGGCCGGATCGATCAGCACCCGACCCGGGCCGGCGGTCGGCTCGGCGATGGGTCGGACCGCGAGCACGGCGCGGTCGCGATCGCCCCACCGGTCGATGCTGAAGAGCTGGTCGCCGCGCACCGACGGGGCGACGGCGGTGCCCGCGGCGGTGAGCTCGGTCAGCCGATCGCGGAACCGCCCCCGTGCCGGAACGGCATCGAGGGCGGCGCGGGTGCGCTCGTTCTGGGCGGTGGTCCACGCCCGAACCTCGGGCGACGACCCGTCCTCCAGCCAGCGGTACGGGTCGGCGATCTCGATGCCGTGGAGGACCTCGGTGGGCCCGTCGGCCCGCGTGGCCGGAGCGGCCATCAGCGGCGACCGGGGGCGGACCTAGGAGTTGCGACCGCGGTTGGGCTTGCGGCCGTGGTTGGCCTTCTTCTTGCGAGCCCGGTGCGTGGCCTTCTTCGTGCGCTTCGACATAGGGCGGCCACGCTACCGGTGGTCGTGCGCGCCCAGCCACCTCGTGGCCGGCGGCAGGAGCTCGCTGGTCCGTCGTCGGACCGCGACGGCCGCGATCACGAGCGCCCCGTCGGCGAGCCCGAGGGCCGTGGCGAACGGGACAGAGACGCCCTGCTCGCCCGCTCGCGTGCGGGAGGAGGGGCCGGCAGCCACGCTGACGAGCTGCGCCTCGGGGGCGGCCTCGGCGGTGGGCCGTGGCGCGACGGCGGTCGGGGGCGCCGGGGTCGGCGCCGCGACCGGTGGGTGGGCGACGGGCGCCGCGCTCGCCGCCGCCACGACTGGGGCAGAGGGCGCGGACGGGGAGGGCGATGGCCGGGCGGGCGGGGCGGGCGCGGGCGTGGGCGGCGCGGGAGGGCGTGGCGCGGGACGTGCCGCGGCCTGCATGAAGTCCTCGGTGGTGTACACGATGCCGTCGGCCACGCTCACGCCGATCCCCATCGCCGTGAACCGGGCGTCGAGGATGTTGGCGCGGTGGTCCGGGCTGGCCATGTACATGCTGTGGGAGTCGGCGAGGTCGTCGTTGCCGTCGAGCCCGACGTTCTCGCCGAGCACGCCGGCGCCGAGCTGGGCGCGGACCTCGCGGGTGAAGAGGTCGTCGTTGTGCCAGATCTGCCCCGCCGCGGCCATCTCCCGGCTGTGCGCCTGGGCGATGCCGCTGAGGTGGGCGTGGATGGCGAGGACCGGCAGGCCGTGCGCCGTCCGCTCCGAGTTCACCAGCGCGGCCAGGCGCTGCGCGCCGGCGAGGTCGTCGTGGACGTCGCCGGCCGAACGCGCCGTCTCCGCCTCGACCGCCCCCGCCTCGGGGAGGCCCGCCGCGCCGGTCAGCACGCCGACCCCCAGGGTCGCCGTGAGCACCGCCGCCACGCTCCATCCGCGGAACCGCATGCCGTCCCATCGGCTCCGCCGGCCGCCGGCTGCACCGTTACCGCCGGTTCGTCCCGAAAGGGGTCGTTCGGCCCATCTGGCTCAGGCGGAGGCGAGCTCCTCGGGTGAGAGGGCTCGCAGGATGCAGAACTCGTTGCCCTCGGGGTCGGCGAGCACCACCCACGTCTGCTCGCCCTGCCCGATGTCCACCCGGCTGGCGCCCAGCGCCTCAGCGCGTGCCACCTCCGCGGCCTGGTCCTCGGGTCGGAGGTCGATGTGGATCCGCACCTTGTCGCGCTTCTCGTCGGGCACCTTGAGGAACAGGAGGTCGGGCGAGGCGCCGTCCTCCTTGCTTCCCTCCGGTGGCTCGAGGACCACCTCGTCGTCCTCCTCGTAGGTGAGCCGCCACCCGAGCAGCTCCGCCCACCACCGCCCGAGCTTCCCCGGGTCGGCGCAGTCGATGCAGGTGGCCTGCCAGCGAAGTCCCATGAGCTCCGGTCTACCCAAGGTCCGCGTCGAGAGCGGTCCGGAATGCAGACCGGCGCCGACGACGACGTTGTCTACGGTCCTCCCGGTGGGGACGGGATGGGACGACCTCGAGCTCGAGGCAGCGGGGGAAGGCCGCTTCACGACCTCGATCTCGGACCCATGGCGGTTGGCCATCGCGCCGCAGGGCGGCATCGTCACCGCCGTCGCGGTCCGTGCGATGGCGCGGGTGCTCGGCCATCCGGAGCAGCGCCTGCGTACCGTCACCGCGATGTTCGCGGGGGTGGTGCACGGCGGTCCGGTCACGGTGGACGTGCAGGTGCTCCGACGCGGGCGCTCGATGTCGCAGCTGACGGCCACCGTCCGCAACGACGACGCCGACGCGGGCCTCACCGCGATCGCGGCGTTCGGCGCGTCGCGACGCGGCTTCGACTTCACCGAGCTGGCGATGCCGGCGGTGGACGGCCCCGGCGGCCTCCTCGGCTACCGCGACCCCATCCCGGAGGGCGTCGACTTCACGCCGGGCGATCCGTTCCCGTTCTGGGACGAGATCGTCGAGTGCCGACCAGCGATCGGTCGCCCGCCGTGGGAGCCGCACGTCGCGGGACCAGCCGAGGCGGGCTACTGGTACCGGCTCGACGAGCCGCCGCTGTCGCCCGACGGCCGCATGGACGTCGCCGCGACGATCGTGCTGTGCGACACCATGCCGGGCTCGGTGGGCCAGAAGCTGGGCCCGGACTCGGGGCAGTGGTTCGCGCCGAGCGTCGACTACACGCTCCACGTCTTCCGCGCGGCCCCTCCCGGCTGGCTCTTCTCGCACCAGCGCGCCCGGCATGCCGGCGACGGCTACGCCAGCGTCGACAGCGCGCTCTGGGACCCCCAGGGTGACGACGGCCGTCCCGCCCTCGTCGCCTACGCCACGCAGGTGATGCTCTTCACCTTCCCGTGACGAGCGGCGCTCTCAAGCGGTGGCGTGGGTCTGGGTCCAGGCGACGAGGTCGTCAGCCGACATCGTGTTGACGATGCGCTCGGGCTCGATGCCCAGCCGCGCCGCCTTGTCGCAGCCGTACGCCTGCCACTCGAGCTGGCCGGGCGCGTGGGCGTCCGTGTCGATGGAGATGCGGCAGTCCCAGTCGAGGGCGAGCTGCAGCAGCTCCTCCGGCGGGTCCTGGCGCTCGGGCCGGCAGTTGATCTCCACCGCGGTGCCGAACCGCGCGCACGCGGCGAACACGATCTCGGGATCGAACTGGCTCTGCGGCCGGCCGCTGCCCACGACCTTGCGGCCGGTGCAGTGGCCGAGGATGTCGACGTGGGGGCTGGCCACCGCCATCACCATCCGGCGCGTCATCTCCTGCTCCGGCATCCGCAGCTTCGAGTGCACGCTGGCCACGACGACATCGAGCCGCTCCAGCAGGTCGAGGTCCTGGTCGAGCGAACCATCCTCGAGGATGTCCACCTCCATCCCGGTGAGGATGCGGAAGGGCGCGAGCTGCTCGTTGAGCGCTGCGATCTCCTCCAGCTGCTGGAGGAGGCGTTCCCGGTTGAGACCGTGGGCGATCGTGAGCCGCGGCGAGTGGTCGGTGACGACGAGGTACTCGTGGCCGAGCGACTCCGCGGTCCGGGCCATGACCTCCGTAGGGGCGCCGCCGTCGCTCCAGACGGTGTGGGTGTGGCAGTCGCCCTTCAGCGCGGCTCGCAGATCGGCGCCCTCACCCTCGTCGATGGCGGTCTCGTCCTCGAGCTCGGCGAGGTAGCCGTCGACGTCGCCGTCGAGGGCCATCCCGATCACCTTGCCCGTCGACGGGCCGATGCCAGGGAGGTCGAGCAACGTGCCGTCGGCGTGGCGCCGAGCGATCTCCTCGTCGCCCAGCTCGCGCACGAGGTCGCGCGCCTTGGCGTAGGCCTGCACCCTCCGGCCCTCGGCCAGCGCGCGGTCGAGCAGGTAGACGACGCGGTCGAGCGCGTCGGCCGGCGACGTGGGAGCCGTCATCGCTGGCCAACCTACCGGCCGGGTTCGCGGGGACGAGCCCGTCCCCCGTACCCTGGCGAGCCCTATGGAGCGGTTCGGGTTCGTCGGGCTCCCCAACGCGGGGAAGTCGTCGCTGTACAACGCGCTGGCCGGTGGCGGCGCGCTGGCCGCCCCGTACGCCTTCGCCACCACCGACCCGAACGTGGGCGTGGCGCGGGTGCCCGATCCACGCCTCGACGCCCTCGCCGCCATGAGCGGGAGCCGCAACGTGGTTCCCGCCACCGTGCAGTTCGTCGACATCGGGGGCCTCGTCGCGGGCGCGAGCCAGGGGGAGGGCCTCGGCAACAAGTTCCTCAGCCACATCCGCGAGGCCGACGCCATCGTGTTCGTGCTCCGCGCCTTCGCCGACGACGACGTGCCCGGGCCATCGGATCCCCTCGAGCACCTCGGCGTGGTGGAGCTCGAGCTCACCTACGCCGACGTCGAGACCGTCGAGAACCAGATCGACAAGCGCCGCAGGGCCTCGAAGGGCGACCGCTCGCTGGTCGACGAGGTCGCCGCGCTGGAGCGGGCGAAGGCCGTCCTCGACACGGGCACACCGCTCTACCGCTCCGATCTCACCGACGACGACCGACGGCTGCTCAAGCCGTACTTCCTCCTCACCAACCGGCCGGTCATGGCCGTGGTCAACGTCGGTGAGGACCAGGTGGACGACCTCGAGGCGGTCGTCGCGCCCGTGCGGCAGGAGCTGGCGGGCCGTGCCGAGGTCGTCGGCATGTGCGTGCAGCTCGAGGCCGAAGCCGCGCAGCTCGACCCGGACGAGCGCAGCGAGATGCTGGAGGGCCTCGGCCTCGGCGAGGGCGCGCTGCCCCGCTTCCTGAACGCCGCGTACCGGCTCCTGGGCCTGCGCACCTTCCTCACCACCGGCGAGAAGGAGTCGCGCGCGTGGACCTTCCGTGCCGGGTACAAGGCCCCGCAGTGCGCCGGGGTGATCCACGGTGACTTCGAGCGCGGCTTCATCCGTGCCGAGGTGATCCACTGGGACGA